>NZ_LMCE01000049.1:0-462092 GCF_001623285.1 Pseudovibrio sp. Ad26 | reverse complement strand
TTCTCAGCTGCAGCGCTGGCGGTCCTTGTGTATTGCCCCATTGTTCACTCCTAATCTAGTGATCATGGGCCAAAACACTCCATTACTCAAATCGATCGATTTGTCCATAAGGCGTCGCCGACAAACAGGCGTTTGGCTCTCTTTTACGCGGATCCTCTGGATCATCCGGGCGGCGGGCGATGGTAATTGTTAGCTTTTGAAGATCAACATCGCCTACCTTCAACTGAAGCATTCCACCTTCCCGAATGCCCGTGGTCACCAGGAGATTCACCAGCGCCCAGTTTCTTTGGCAAATGGTTTCGTTCTGCCAGATCTCCGTTGAGAATGAACTTTACAACCGATGATTATTCAACTTCTGAAAATGCAGCCCGTATCCGTGAGGAGCGCATTTTAACTTTATGCTCGCGCAGGAGGGTAATCATTTTTTTTCGGGCATTTGACAATGAACGCCTGTCGGCCGCTGGAACCTGGGCCTCACCAATACGGGCTATAAGATTTATGTATTCGATTGCTGTTGCGATACGCCGGTTCTTGGTGGCATTGATGACGCCATCACTTCGGGAAAAGCCAGCACCACGACGTATCTCAGCTACTGTGGTCGAGTTTAATCTCCGAAGCGCAGTCGTGGTAACGCCACATAGTTCTGCGAGCTCCGACACCTCTGAGAGGTCGATAAGCTCACCATTTTCAAGACGCTCATTCTGATCAATACCCATACGGATTGCGCACTGCCCCAAGTGAACCAGATCAGTCGCAACGGCACGCAAGGAAGCTGACGCTAAGCTTCTGCTGCGCTTTGAAAGGATTAAGCAGGTGGGATAATGGGCGGGCACGCCGTTGGCGTCGAGCACCAGCGGTAGGCGCTCGCCATCGGAGCGAACAAGGATCTGGACCGTCCAAAGATACCGCTCTCGAGTAACCATCAGATAAGAGCTCCCGTATAATTTTTTTGACAGGGTCGCTCATTCCAATAAGTGCAGCAATTCTGGAAGATTACGGGTCTAAAATACCGTTCCTTGATGTGAAAGTCGGATAATCAATCTTATGGAACTAATTTGATCGAACATCCCATGCTTGGGATCTGTTCTTCAGGTCCTCGACCTGTTTCTGCAATTAGCTGCATCGCGTCCAAAAGCTCAGTTTTGCGTCCGCTCGGATCGTTAAATCCTGCATCATCTAAACGACCACGATATTGTAATTCACCTTTATTGTTGAGACCAAAGAAGTCTGGCGTACAAACTGCACCATATGTCTTTCCTACTGTTTGGTCTTCATCAACCAGATAAGGAAACTCAAAGCCATACAGTTGCGAAAAGTCTTTCATCTTGCGTGGAGCATCTGCAGGAATCAAATGATAGCCATTGGACATCACTACTAAAACCCCAAAGCCTTCAGAGATGAGCATGCTGGTATCTGCCGCCAAACGATCTCCAACCGCCTGCACATAAGGGCAATGGTTGCAAATAAACGCAATCAGGAGCCCCTTATCACCAATACACTCCGACATAGTGGAACTATTTCCATCAGGGTCTTTAAGCGTAAAATCCGGCGCCTTCCAACCAAAGTCACAAACAGGAGTATTCAGAAGCACAATACGATCCTTTTAGGTCGTTGATCTGGATGAAGGTTCTCATAGATTGGTTTGGAATGTCTATTAGAACAACCAACCTATGAGTTCACACTTGCACTCTCGAGGTGCAGTTTTCTTATCCAATTTCAGTATGTACCAAAAGCAAAGCACTAACTTTTGCCAAACACCGATTAAAATTCACCCGCCTCTTCCAGTACCTTTCTTGCACTGCGGAAGCATTCTACTCCGGCGGGGACGCCGGCGTAGATGGCGACTATGTGGCAGGCGGCGCGGATTTGTTCTTTGGTGACGCCGTTGCGCAGTGCGCCTTTGCAGTGCAGCTCCCATTCGTGCATTTTTCCGAGAGCACCGATCATGGCCAGGTTCATCAGACTGCGAGTTGGTGCATCGATAGCGTCATCTCCCCAGCCGAAACCCCAGCACCATTCGGTCATGGCTTCCTGAAACGGACGATTGAAGTCATCCGCCTTTGCCAGGTTGGCTTCGACGTACTCAGCGCCAAGGGTGGATTTACGCTGTTTCAGGCCTTTTTCAAACCGGTCAGACATTATCATTTTCTCTCTTAAACGCTGATGCAGATATATTTCATCTCAACATAATCTTCGATGCCGTACTTGGAGCCTTCGCGGCCAAGGCCGGATTGCTTGACGCCTCCAAATGGTGCAACTTCAGTGGAGATCAGGCCCGTGTTGACACCTACCATGCCGTACTCCAACTCTTCTGCTACTTTGTAGACCGTGGAGAGATCATTGCTGTAGAAGTAGGAGGCTAGGCCGAACTCGGTATCGTTCGCTGCCGCAATGGCTTCATCAACTTCCTTGAAGCGGAACAATGGGGCGAGCGGGCCGAAGGTTTCTTCTCTTGCCACGTCCATCTCACTCGTCACATTGGCAAGAACGGTTGGCTCAAAGAAGGTGCCGCCCATGTCACTGCGCTCACCACCGCACACAATACTCGCACCGTTCTCAAGTGCATTCTTGATGTGGGATTCTACCTTTTGAACGGCAGCTTCTGTGATGAGCGGTCCGATGGTCACACCGGATTGGAAGCCATCACCAACACTCAGATTACGAACAGCATCTGCAAGTTTTTTGGCGAAGGCGTCATAAACACCATCCTGTACATAGATGCGGTTGGAGCAGACGCAGGTTTGGCCGGCATTGCGGAACTTGGAAATCAATGCACCTTCAACGGCCTTGTCCAGATCTGCATCATTGAACACGATAAACGGTGCATTCCCGCCCAGTTCCAGAGAGAGCTTCTTGATTTGGTCAGCGCTTTGGCGCATGAGAATGCGGCCAACATTTGTGGAGCCAGTGAAGCTGATCTTCTGGACAATGTCGTTGGTGCACAGCTCTTCACCAACGGCGACTGCATCCGTCGATGGCAGAATGCTCAGCACGCCTTTGGGAATGCCAGCCTGTTCTGCCAGCAATGCCAGCGCCAATGCGGAAAGAGGTGTTTCAGCAGCAGGTTTTACAATCATGGCACAACCAGCAGCCAGTGCAGGCGCAGCTTTGCGGGTGATCATGGCATTGGGGAAGTTCCATGGTGTGATAGCACCAACAACCCCGACTGGCTGCTTGATCACCATGATGCGCTTGTCTTCCTGATGCCCCGGAATAGTATCGCCGTAAACACGCTTTGCTTCTTCCGAAAACCATTCAATAAAGCTGGCGCCATAGAGGATCTCACCTTTTGCTTCTGCAACTGGCTTCCCCATTTCTGCGGTCAGGATAGCCGCGAGGTCATCAGCATTCTCAATCAACAAGTCGAACCAGCGCCTCAGAACCTGCGCACGGTCCTTGCCTGTGCGCTTGCCCCATGCTTTTTGCGCAGTCTTCGCGGCGTTGATGGCATCGACCACATCAGAGCGCGAGCAATCTGCAACATTGGCAATCAGTTCACCTGTAGAGGGGTTGTTGACTGCAAAGGTTTTCTGGCGCGAAACAAAGCTGCCATCGATATATGCACCGAATTGCAACAGGCTTGGGTTGTTCAGCTTTAGGTCCATGGCGACACCCTTTGTCTTTCATTGTTGTCACATCGGCATAGTCATCACGCCGGAAAAGAATGGGGACCAGATGTGGCCCCCATTCCGTTCATTTTCCGTTAAGTCGGATTAGGCTCGCAATTCACGGTCCAGCGCAGTTCCGTCCGGAGCAACCTCTTCATGAGGGTCTCTCACTGCACTTGAATCTTGCATGAGCGACTTCACAATTCCCCATGACATCAGAACCACAAGAGCACTGATCGGCAAGGCAGCCGCAATTGCAGCAGTTTGCAGAGCGGATAGTCCACCAGCCAACAAGAGCGCCGCAGCAACAACACCTTGAGCAACACCCCAGATCACACGGTGCTGTTTAGGTGGGTGTGCATTGCCCATAGACAGGATGGTCGTGATAACCAAAGTGCCGGAGTCGGACGACGTGATAAACCATGTCGCCAGCAAGAAGGTGGTGAGTGCTGCAATCAACCAGCTGATTGTACCATTAGAGGTCATCTGCTCAATGGTGCCATAGAGCGCGCCACCAAGGTTCCAGCTGTTGACGGTATCAATCAGACCTGCGGTACCAACACCGCCTGGTGCATTCATTTCGATGAACAGTGCATTGCCGCCAAAAATGGTGATCCAGAGGAAGGCCATCACGGTTGGCACAAGCATCGCGCCGAACATAAACTCACGAATGGTACGACCACGGCTGATGCGTGCGATGAACATGCCCACGAATGGTGCCCAGGAAAGCCACCAGCCCCAGTAGAACATGGTCCAACCGCCCTGCCATTTTACATCGCCCGGTTCACTTGCGGTCCAGAAGCCCATGGACAGGAAGTGGGACATGTAATCACCAACGGATGTGAGGAAGAAGCTTGCCAGCCACTGAGATGGACCCGCCACCACAAAGAACAGGATCAACAGCAGTGTAAGAGCGATGTTCCACTCGGAAAGAATACGAATACCCTTACCAATGCCAGAGACAGCAGACAGTGTCGCGATGATGGAAATACCAATAACCAGAGCAATCTGGGTAAGAGTGCCCGGATCGACACCAAACAGCACATTCAGGCCCTGTGCCATCTGGTTTACGCCAAGCCCCATGGACGTCGCGATGCCGAATACGGTGCCAAACACAGCAAGCAGATCAACAGCATGACCAGCCGGACCATAGATGCGCTCACCAAGGATCGGGTAAAGCGCGCTACGGAATGTCAGCGGCAGCTTTTTGCGGAATGAGAAGTATGCGAGGCAAAGACCGGTGATGGTGTAAATCGCCCAACCATGCAGACCCCAATGGAAGTTGGTCACGCGAACCGCATCTACTGCTCGGTCCATGTTCATTTCATTGTGGCCAGCCATATCCGCAAACGGGTTGTTCGGGTAACCCCAACCAGCGGAGTTGTCGAAGTAGAACAACGGCTCAGCAACACCAAAGAACATGATACCGATGGATACACTTGCGGAAAACAGCATTGCAAACCATGCAAAGTTGCTGAATTCCGGACGTGCATCATCATCACCCAGACGGATGGAGCCAAATCGGCTGACCATCAAGCCAATGCAAATGAAGAAGATGATCATGACTGAGGAGATGTAGTACCAGCTCAGCGCTGTTTCGACCCAGCTGCGTACCGCCCCGTACAGCTCACCAGCATAATCAACATTCAAAATCGTGAACACAACAAATGCCGCAACCATAGCCTTGGCCGCGATCGACATTCCGTTGTGCAAGCCCTTAAAGAGCCCCGTTTCGGCAACATTCAGATCTTTCTGAATGTGCTCTTTTTCGATAGCCATAGTTCCCTCCCAGGCTAAATTAATCGGACATTGTGTCCATGCCGGGTTTCATCACCGGCTTATCTCCAACCCCTGCTGAACAGGAGCTACGGATGGGGTTCTCCCTGTTCTCAACGCATAACGAATGGATCCGGTATCGGATCATCAGAGGTGCGCAACCAAACTGTTTTGACTGTTGTGTAATCCAAGGCTGCCTGCAGTCCGCCTTCACGGCCATGACCGGAAAGTCCCTGTCCACCAAACGGAGCGACAGGGGAAACTGCGCGATAGGTGTTCACCCACACGATGCCGGAGCGAATGCCCTTCACCATGCGGTGTGCCCGCGTCAGGCTTTGTGTGAAGATGCCGGAAGCCAGGCCAAATTTTGTGTCGTTCGCCATCTGCAGGGCTTCAGCCTCTGTCTCAAAGGTAAGAACAGAAAGCACCGGACCAAACAGCTCGGTTGTCACACAAGGAGCATTCGGCACCTCTGAGCAATCCAGAATGGTCGGTGGGAAGTAGAAGCCATCACGGTCGCAATCCACACCACCGGTCAGCACCGTCGCACCAGCTTCAACAGAAGCTTTGATCACTGCATTAATGTGATCGCGCTGGCGCTGACTGCACAAAGGGCCAACCTCTGTTGCCATATCCTGCGGATGTCCAATGACAACGGCTTCAGCTTTGGCCTTCAAACGAGCAAGAAACTCGTCCTTGATGCTTTTTGCAATGATCAGACGAGAACCTGCAACACAGCTTTGGCCTGTCGCTGCGAAAATGCCGGATATCTGCGCATTTACGGCGCTGTCGATATCAGCATCCTCAAACACGATAAACGGAGACTTGCCGCCCAGCTCAAGTGACGTGCTGGCAAGATTTTCCGCAGAATTGCGCACGATGTGCTTTGCCGTTTCCGGTCCACCAGTAAACGCGACATGAACCACGGACGGATGCGATGTCAGCACCTGCCCACATTCAGCACCAAACCCGGTGATGATGTTGACCACACCTTTGGGGAAACCAGCCTCTTCAATCAGCTTGGCAAACTCCAAAAGAGGCGAAGGCCCATCTTCTGATGCCTTCACGATCAACGTACAGCCGGCAGCCAATGCAGGACCGATCTTAACAGCAGACAGGAACAGCTGATTATTCCAAGGAACAATGGCAGCCACCACGCCAACAGGCTCACGGCGTAGCCAGACTTCCATGTCCGGCTTGTCGATTGGAAGGTGAGCCCCTTCAATCTTATCTGCCAAGCCAGCATAATACCGATAGTAGTCCGCCACATACGCCACCTGGGCAGATGTTTCGCGGATGATCTTCCCGGTGTCTTGCGTTTCCAACTGTGCCAGCTGAGGCGCATTCGCCTCAACCAGATCTGCCAGTTTGTAAAGCAGCTTGCCGCGCTGTGTTGCGGTCAGGTTGCTCCAGGCAGGATCAAAGAAAGCCCGCTCAGCTGCAGCAACAGCACGGTTTACATCCTCAGTCCGCGCCTCGGGCATTTCTGCCCAAGGCTGGCCTGTTGCCGGGTCCAGACTTTGAAATTGTGCTGAGCCATCTTCAAAACGACCATCGATATAGTGCTGGAAGCGTTTCATCATGCATCCTTTTGGAAAGCAGGCATCACTTCATTGATGAAGCGTTCAAGAGAGGCTTTCTTGCGCTCAAACGTCATGCCGCTATCAATCCAGAATGAGTATTCATCGTAACCAAGGTCTTCGTAGTGCTTGAGGCGCTCGATGACTTTTTCAGAGGTACCGATCACATTGTTGGTGCGCATCTGCTCTGCGCTGTAGAACGGATGGTTCGCAATATCTTCGTCACTGAGCGGCTCAATAAGACCCTGAGTGATTGGGCGTTCGTTCTTGAACCATGCACCAAAGTAGTTGTAGAAACGGTTGACCTCTTCAGCACCCTGCTGAACATCCGCTTCATCACCACCAACATAGGTGTGGCGCAGCAACATAATTTTCGGGCGTGGAACAGACGGGCTCTTCTCACAAGCATCGTTGAAGCGCTCCATGAGGCTTTCAACTTCATCGTCGTCGTTCCAAAGCGGCGTAACTTGCACGTTACAGCCATGTGCCACAGCGAAATCATGGGAGTTTGGATCACGCGCAGCAACCCAGACAGGTGGGTGCGGATCCTGCATTGGTTGTGGTGCAGATGTCGTTTTCGGGAACTGCCAATACTCACCTTCATGGGCATAATCGCCATCCCAGAGCATTTTGACGGCAGGAACCAACTCGCGCATGCGCTGACCAGCTTCCCACGCATCAAGGCCTGGGATCATGCGTTCATATTCAAAACTGTAGGCACCACGAGCAATACCCAGCTCAAGACGGCCATCCATAATGATATCCGCCATAGCTGCTTCGCCAGCCAGCTTGATTGGATGCCAGAAAGGGGCGATGACAGTTCCTGTTCCAAGACGTACATTTTCGGTCCGCCGTGCCAGATCTACAAGGTTGATGAAAGGGTTCGGCGCAATGGTGAAGTTCATGCCATGATGCTCACCAGTCCAGATCGCATGCATGCCGCCTTTGTCTGCAATCTCACAAAGCTGCAGAAACTCGTCATAGAGCTTTTGCTGGCTCTCATCGGCGGAAATGCGCTCAAGATGGATGAAAAGTGAAAATTTCATGGCTTACTCTCCCAGTGCGATTTTGCGCACTTCGCCGTTTTCATGATTCCCAAAATAGATGCCGAAATTGCCCTTCTGCGTCTCCTTCGCAAACCGGCCCAGCATTTTCTGTGTGGCAGCATCCTGCACGCGCGCCAGCACATCATCTGTCAGCGCAAGGAAGTTTCCAGACTGGCTGGCCCCTTCACCGGCTGAGCAATGGAAAGCCAGATGCTGGGCATTCGCTTCTTCATCTTCGTAGACGGAGTAAATGAAGCCGACAGAAGACGGGACGCCAATCTCTTCCAGTAATGCTGTAAGTTCTTTGGTTGGTGTGCCTTTGCTGACGTTGCGCGTTGGCAACCGCAGTTGTCCTGCATCATCTTCAAAAAACAGCACTTTTTTGTCTCGTTCCAAGAGAGCGCTAACAACGGTTTCGCTATCTACCTGAATAGAGCTGACTTCTTGTGTGGCAGTAAAATACGCACCACGAGCGTAACCGAGACCATTGGCAACGCCGGTCTCAAAGGCTTTCACTTCGCCAATCAAAATTGCATGGTCGCCCGCGTCCACCACATTGTGCATTGAGCAATCAAACCACGCAGCAACATCGGAAAGAACCGGCGACCCGTGAGGACCAACTTTCCAGTCAACAGTCGCAAAACGGTCTTCAACACGACTGGCAAAGGTGTTGGACACATCCTTTTGGGTTTCTGCCAGAATATTGACGGCGAAACCGGATGCCTCAGTCAACGCTTCATAATTGCTGGAGCTTTTCGCAAGACACACCAGCAACAATGGCGGATCAAGGGAAACGCTTGAAAAGGAATTTGCTGTAAAGCCGAGCGGCTCACCATCCTGCCCATGGGCTGTCACAACCGTAACACCGGTAAGGAATGTACCAAATGCATTCCTCAATGTACGTGGGTCCATCGCTGTCATCGGGTAGATCTCCCTTTCTATCCGTTTGTTCTTATTGGCTGTTTTAACCAGCTTGCCATTGCGGCGTTGACTTGTTCCGGTGCTGTCAGATTGACCATATGACGATGGCCTTCAATGATGCAGACCATGCCGTCCTGCGCTGCCTTGGCCATATCCACCGCCATTTCCTTGGTGGAGTTCGGATCACCATCACCCGTCAACAAAAGCGCCGGGCATCTGATCTCCTCCCATTTGTCAGCATAGGTCGCGTCCCCATGTGCAAATGCGTTGTAAGTGACTGCATAGCCAACCGGATCAACCTCCCGGAGCCAATTGCCGACTTTTTCTTTCGCCTGCTGATCTGCAGTGCTCTCACTAAACCAACGGCTCAAAGGGCCATCGATGTTGATGTTGCCCTCCGCGATTTCCTTTGCCCGTGCCTCCACAGCACTGCGAGCTTCAGGAGATCTGCGGTAAACACCGTTCAACAAAGCAACGCGTTTTACGCGTTCCGGGTACGTTGCTGCGTAACCACCGCTGATCAATGCACCCATGGAGTGACCAGCAAGATTCACCTGATCAAACCCAAGTGCTGAGATCGCTGCATGCAACCACGCCACATAGTCTTCCAGCTGAGAGCCTTGAGGAAGCGCAGTGCTTCCTCCATGCCCCGGCATGTTTACCGCAATAACCCGATGCGTTTTCGCAAAGTGCTCGATTTGCGGTTCCCAGGAAGCATCCTGCATGCCAACCCCGTGGACCAGCACAAGCGGCTCACCTTCGCCAACCTCACGGTAGCAAACTGTGCCCTTAGGATGTGACAGCTGCAGGGTTGTCAACGTCATGTCCCAGCTCCTTTAGGTCCTGATAACGATCACCAATCCGGTGGTGCGGGCGTCCTGAGAGTGACGCTCCCAGTGCGATGACGATTTCATCTGGACCCGGTGCATCCGGAATAGCAAGCTGAATGGTGAGATAGTGTGAACGGCGCCCACCGTCATTCTTGTCCATCAGCGGAATCATGATCGGAGCGTTTGCACCAGCGCGGGTGTTGCAGAACGCGAGATAGGTTTTGGCGCCAACAGCTTCACGGTAAAAATTGCCAAATTGCAGTGTGTGAATGAGCGCGGAGGCGTGCTCGACTTCACCATTCACACCAACAACAGCTGCCTTGCCGTAGCCTTCAACAGCCTCACCAGAACCTGCAAAGTTGATAATCATGTCCGTCAGCAGTTTGCCAACATCTGGTGCAACATCATGGATGCCCGGACGCAGATCTTCAACAAAGCCCTGCCCAGCCCATGGGTTTTTGACAACAGCAACTGCCGCAATCATCCGCAATGGGGTCTCTGCTTTTTTGCCACCTTCAATCAGCGTGTCTTCCACGTGAAGAAGTGTCTTGCGTATCTCTGCTGGCATTGGTCTTCCGTTCATTCCACTGTCAAATTCAATGGTGATAAGAT
The DNA here is from genome assembly GCF_001623285.1 of Pseudovibrio sp. Ad26. Taxonomy (NCBI): domain Bacteria; kingdom Pseudomonadati; phylum Pseudomonadota; class Alphaproteobacteria; order Hyphomicrobiales; family Stappiaceae; genus Pseudovibrio; species Pseudovibrio sp. Ad26. The sequence goes on along the minus strand of NZ_LMCE01000049.1, from coordinate 451,719 downwards.
GGTATACCATAATACCGAATGTCAATACCTTCTTGCGAATGAAGTCAACGCGAGCTAGATTGATGCCATGATCTCTACTGCAAATAATCCTTTGAAAATTGAGCGTCCCACTATGACGCTCCGCGATATGGCTCTTGAGAAAATGAGAGCCGCTATCATTGCCGGCCACTTCCAGTCAGGAGACCGCCTGGTCGAGCGTCCACTCTGCGATCAGCTTGGTGTAAGCCGTTCGGTTGTAAGGGAAACAATCCGATATCTTGAAGCGGAAGGCCTTGTTGAGATACTTCCAAACAAAGGCCCGATTGTTGCAAAACTGGATTGGGAAAACGCGCAACAGATCTACGAAATCCGCATGCTTTTGGAGACCAGTGCCGCACAAAAATGCGCAGAACTGGCCAAAGATGGGGATAAGAAAAAACTTGGCAAAGCACTCGCTCAGCTCAAGTTGGCCTACAGCAGTGGCGAAACAAACGACCTGTTTGAAGCAACAGCATTATTCTATCAGTGCATTTTCGAGATCAGCGGCCAAAACGTTGCCTGGGAAGTTGTTCAGCGGCTCAATGGGCGTATCAGCCGCCTGCGTGCGATGACGTTGGGCACCCGTGACCGTCATGATGCAGGGTATAAGCGGATCGAAAAAATCTTCTCTGCAATCGACACAAACGACCCTCAAGCCGCTGCAGCTGCCATTCAGTTACACCTGACGGAAGCCGCCAATATTGCCAAAACCCTTCTGACTGCAGAGCTGAGCAAAAGCGAAAAATAATGCCTAAAGCCTATTGGATTGCCCACGTCACAGTTACGGATGCGGACGCATACGCAAACTACACCCAGACTGCTCCAGCCGCCTTCCTAAAATACGGTGCCCGCTTCCTCGCCCGCGGTGGAAAAACAGAACACCTGGAGGGCACCTCACACCCCCGCAACGTGGTCATAGAGTTCGACACCATGGAACAAGCCCTGGCCTGCTACCACTCCCCAGAATACCAAGAAGCCAAATCCCACCGCAAAACCGCTGCCTTGGCAGACATTATGATCGTCGAGGGAATGGAGTAAGCTCCCCTACCCTCTCACACAAACCAGACCAGGCCTAGCCAGATCCAGAGGGGGGCTGGGACTATGGCCCAGATGAAGATGGCGGGGAAGTATTCGTAGATTTTCATGGAACTCTTCCGCTTTCTGTCAGATCAACTCGAACGCTTCGGCCAAAGTTACAATGCAGGCGATTGATATGCCGAGTGTTACGAAGACACGAAGATGTTTGAAAAAAGACAGCTCAGCCTTGGGTCTCACTGCTGAACCGTATCCTCTGCCATCCAGATAGATGCTTGTGATCATCGTAAGGAATAGCAGGAACCATAGGACAACCAGCCCCTCTGCGATCAAGACAATTGCAGGCAACATAACGACCTCCATCACTCAAAATTTTCTACGCCGAGCAAAACGGAACGCCGGACAATCTGCGTTTCAGTTTCCAGACATCGCATTCCGAATCATAATATCTATTTCATATATATCTTTATCACAGGGTATATTTTAAGGTATATATAAAATACATCTTATTCGAAAGCCGATGGCTTACACCGCTGATATTGTTAAATGTATCAGATAGTTATGTGGTTTGGAAAAACTTGTTGAATTCAACATTCAGACAGTAGGGCATTTATGATATACGCTCGATATATCTTTGGAGCTTCGTCATGCGTTTAAATCAAGCCAGTGATTTTGCCTTAAGGCTCGTTATGCAATGCGCCATGCAACCAGACATACTTCAGCGCATCGATCAAATCGTTTTGCAGCAAGGTTTTTCTCGCGGGCACGTGATGAAACTCGTTAATCAGCTTTCGCGGGCGGGCATTCTGGAAACTATGCGTGGACGCGGCGGTGGGTTTAAATTGGGGCGTGCCGCAAAAGACGTCAGCGTTGGAGATGTGGTTCGCGCAGTGGAGAACGACTTTGCAGTGGTCGAATGTCTACGACAGAGCGAATGTGGAGAAATCCAATGCTGCTTCCTCCCCTCTTGCCGCGTGAAATCTCTCATGCAGCGAGCTTCTAGCGCTTTCCTGAGCGTACTTGATGAAATGACAATTGAGAGTGCTGTGGCTGATTTGCCGGTGCCAACAGCTTTCGCATCTCAGCAAAAGTAACACAAAAATATCTATAATATTCATGTAAATTTATATTAAGCACTTCTTGCCAGCGACATTATCAGTTCACAATTAAATCTAATTTAATAAATAAAAACTCTATTAATGACTATATTCGATTCAGTTAATCTATAGCTTGTGGAACATGTATTTCGTATCACCTCATAGCTCTTCTATCGAATACAGCATACTTGTGTAGCGCAAAGAAATCTTAACAGGTTACTAACGCGATTACTTACACTGAAGCTGCGTTTTGCTATGCGCGGTCTTCCGTCATGGCTGTCTCGACTGAACAACTGTCTCAGAACTGCTGTTGCTAGCAACTGTGTGAGGGTTGAAATGTGGTACAGTGAGCGTCTTTTTGGAACAACTGCACTTGCGGGCCTCGCATTTGCCTGCCTGTTCAGCCTTCAGGTGGAACGGGCAGATGCTCAGACAGTTATTACTGGCACCATCGACAATCCTCCCTACACAATCAATGGCACAAATGGGTTGCGCATCGGCCAAAACGGAGCTGATGGAACACTGAATGTATTCAGTGGAACGACGGTACCCATTGGGCAATTAGTAGAGATCGGCGTTGCAAACGCAAACGGCACACTGAACGTATTTGGGGGTGCGGCAGTCTCTCAGTCAGGAAATTTCGTACTCATAGAAGTTGCAAACGGTTTCAACGAGGGCACTATAAATCTCTATGAGAGCGGCCAGCTTTTTGCACCAACTGGCGACATTGTTTTGGAAGGCCAAGGAACTATCAACATTGGCGGAGAAGAAAACGCAGCTGCTCTTGCAGCCGGCTACCTTAGGGTAGACGACATTTACATGCTAAACGGCTCAAAGATTGTGATTAACACCACGAGCACCGGTGGAAATCATCTTATGGCAGATCTGGTCTCCGTCTCATCGGGTGCAGGCGAAGTCCTTTTTGAAAACGGTACCACTCAGATAACTAATAATAACAGCCGGTTTTCTGGCAAAATGTTCTTTGAGGAAAACGCGATAGCCGTCTTCACCGGAACCAACGCGGTAGGAAACGCTCAGCTCGACTTTGTCGGCGGCAAAATTGTGACCACTGGCAGCACAACGGTCAACGGCGATATTGAAGTCACAAATGTGGGTGCATTGAATGACGCCACATTCGAAACCTCCAATAGCAATTTAACTCTTGCTGGTGACATCATCGGCAACGGCAAGGTTAGATTTGAAGGCAACGGCACAACCACACTGTCAGGCAACAATACCTGGACTGGCGGCGCCGATATCGACAGCACAGAAGTTATTTTTTCCAGCGCATCAAATCTTGGGTCTGGCGCAATTGAACTTAACAACGGCCACCTCACCTTCAATGGAACAACCGCTACAGTCAACAATCTGTTCGATCTGGACGGCACCTCCTCCATGGAGGTTGGTTCCGGTGACACTCTCACTGTCAGCAATGATATCAGCGGTTCGGGCCGATTGAAAAAGCTGGGCTCCGGAACTCTGGTTCTCGGCGGAGCAGGCAGCAATTTCAGCGGTGGATTAGATCTGGCCGACGGAACTGTAGAGTTTGGAGCAGCGGCTAATATCGGCAGCGGTAACATCATCTACTATGGCGGCGATCTGAGCTATGTTTCTGGCTCGGATGCAACCATATCAAACACGTTCGAGATGCATAATGACGGCGATCTCGACGTACAATCCGGGCGTACTCTCACGATCACAGGCGACATCGTTGATGGTGGCAGTTCACCTGGCAAACTAACCATCGGCTCCGGCGGGACAGTTGATCTGCAAGGTACCAACACATTCTCTGGTGGTCTTGTCGTTCATGAAAACAGCACTGTTGGCTTCTCTGACTCCGACGATCTTGGCAGCGGTTTTGTTGAGCTCGACAACGGCAACCTCACGTTCAACGGAACCACCGCAACCATTAGTAACCTAATTGATCTGGATGGCACGTCCTCCATGACAGTTGGGACTGGTGATACTCTTACCGTCAGCAATGATATCAGCGGTTCGGGCCGACTGAAAAAATTCGGTGATGGAACACTCGTTCTTGGCGGAGCAGGCAGCAGCTTCAGCGGTGGATTAGATCTGGCAGAAGGCACCGTTCAGTTTGGAGCAGCAGCCAACATCGGCACTGGAAATATCATTTACTACGGTGGTGATTTGAGTTATGTCTCCGGCTCAGATGCAACCGTCGCAAATACATTCGAAATGCACAATGATGGCACGCTCGACGTGCAATCCGGGCGTACTCTCACCATATCAGGCAACATCGTTGACGGCGGGGGCTCACCCGGCACGTTGACAATCGGCTCCGGCGGCACGGTCAATCTGCGAGGGAGCAATACATTTTCCGCAGGCCTTGTCATTCATGAGAACAGTACTGTTGGCTTTGCAGATTCCAATGACCTAGGCACCGGCACAGTTGCACTCGACAACGGTAACCTCAACTTCACCGGAACCTCCGCAACAATCGCAAATACGATTGAACTGTATGATGATAGTAGTCTTGACCTGCAATCCGGGCGTACTCTGACAATCACAGGCAACATCGTTGACGGTGACGGCACACCGGGCTCCTTCACCATCGGCTCTGGCGGCACAGCCAATCTGCGAGGAACCAACACGTTCTCAGGCGGTCTGATCGTTCAGGAAAACAGCACGGTTGGCTTTGCAGACTCCGATGATCTGGGCACAGGTGCGATTGAACTCGACAGCGGTAACCTCAATTTCACCGGAACAACCACGACGATTGCCAATCTGATTGATCTGGATGGAACATCATCCGTGACGGTGGGCTCTGGTGATACCCTCACTGCAAGCAATGACATCAGTGGTACAGGGGTGCTGAAGAAACTCGGGGCAGGAACGCTGGTTCTGGGTGGAGCAGGCAGCAGCTTCAGCGGTGGACTAGACCTGGCAGCCGGTACTACACAGTTCGGAGCAGCGGCCAACATCGGCACAGGTGACGTTCTCTTTTACGGTGGTGATCTGAGTTTTATTTCCGGTGCAGATGCGACCATCGCCAATAATTTCAAGATGCATGATGATGGTACGCTTGATGTGCAAACCGGACGCACCTTGACACTGACTGGTGATATCACAGATGGAGGCAGTACACCGGGGACTCTCACCATTGGGTCTGGTGGCACGGTCAACCTGCAGGGCGACAACAGTTTCTCTGGTGGCCTCATTGTTCAGGAAAACAGTTCCATCGAATTTACCGATCCGGGCCGCCTTGGGCTTGGCACAACCACCCTCAGCAATGGTAACCTGCTCTATCAGGGTACCACAGAGGTCAATCTCTCAAGGATTGCTATCGCCAGTGGCACAAGCAACACAATCGACATTGATGACAATACGGTCGTTCTGGAAATCTCCTCGAACCTTTCCGGTTCAGGCAACTTGTCCATTGATGGAGGTCAAACTGCTACCCTTACCGGCACCAACAGCTCATGGACTGGAGATCTTGGGGTAACCGATACCGAGTTGATCTTCAACGACGGCACCAACATCGGCAATGGTAACGTTGGAATCACTTTGAATTCCTCAACCCTGACCTACACCGGCGGCAGCACGGTCACCATCAATGAGCTGGCATTTTCCGGAGCCGGGAACGTAGTTGGAACGACTGACATCGTTGGCCAGATCAACATCATGTCCGGTTTGACAGGTTCTGATCAGGTTGTCTTCACTGGTCCCGGCGAAGTCAATCTGCTTGGCGACAACTCAGGCTACACAGCAGATATTGAAATCGACACAGGCACTGTCGGTCTGGAAGGCTTCTCCACCTCGGCTATCGGGTCCGGCAACGTAATCGTAAACGGCGGAACCCTTTTCTATCTGGGCACTGGCAGCGAAACTGTCGACACGACCAAGCTGCAGGTAGATAGCAATGACAATACCATCGACATGGCAAACGCAGGCGCAACCCTCACCTGGACAGGAGATGCTACTCCGGGTGGAGGTACCTTCCTAAAGAACGGTGCAGGTACGCTTATCCTGTCAGACGGCACCAAATCGCTGGTCAGCTCCACCATCAACGGCGGCACCATGCGGATTGGTACGTCCTCAACGGATAGTTCTACTCTAACAGGTAATTTAGCCGTGAACGCAGATGGTCGGCTCGAAGGGTACGGCACAGCCAGCGGCAGCGTTACGCTTAACGGCGGCATTATCGCACCCGGAGCGTCCTTCGGCACTATTACGCTCGGCAGTCTGGACGCGACTGGCACCGGTGGTACACTCGAAATGGAAATCGGCTCTGATCCAGTATCTGGAATGGCAAACGCGGATCAGATCCAGATCCTCGCAGGTGGCAGCGTTGACCTAAACAACGTGGCCCTTGATCTCATCAGTGTTTCTGGCCCAACCCCAGTTAAGATCGGCGATGAGTTCGTCATTATCGACAACCTGTCCACTCCAGATACAGAGCCTCCGACAGGCACGTTCGACTCCGTGAACCATGATATGTTCATGCTCGATGTGAATGTGCTTTACGGTATTCCTGGAGACGATAACGATGTCGCGATCCAGTTCATCCGCAGCTCCAACAACTTCAATGGTCTGGCAGATACGCGCAACGAGCATTCAGTCACTCTGGCGCTTGATACCATCAATGAGAGCGGCGATCTCTTCACACAGCTTGCTCCCATGAACAACGCTCAGATTAATGCTCTTCTCGACCCACTCGCCGGTGAAATCAACGCTTCAACCCGTGCCATCCTCCTCGCCGATAGCCGCTTCCTGCGACAAGCGGTGAATGACCGCCTTTACAAGGCCCACAGCGCATTTGCCTCAGAAGTGGATGACGACACAGTTTCCCGAAAAGTTGGCCCCTTTGAGATGTGGGGTCAGGTCTACGGCAGCTGGGGTCAATTCTTCTCTGATGGCAATGCCCGCACCACAGGCAGAAGCGTTGGCGGTGTTCTGGTTGGTGTTGATGCGACCTACTTTGACATGGTCCAACTGGGTGTGGTTGCAGGTTTCGGCAGAACCTCCATCGACATCAGCTCCATCGATGCCTCATCTGACAGTGACAGCTACAGTGTCGGCGGCTACGCCAGTGCTAATCCAATCGACAACGTCAAACTGCGCGGAGGTGTTGCCGGTACTTGGTACAACATTGCAACTGATCGCGATGTAAGCCTCTTCCCGGAAGAAACACTGTCGTCTGACCAGTTCGCCGGTTCTGTGCAAGTGTTTGGTGAGCTTGGATACACGTTGGAAAGCACCTACGGCAATCTGCAGCCTTTCGCAGGAGTTGCTTATGCTTACCTCTCCGGCCCCGGTTTCAATGAAACCGGCGGCGCAGCAGCACTCAAAGCAAATGGGCAATCCAACTCTCTCACCTTCCTGACGCTGGGAACACGCGGCGAGTTTGACCTATCCAACTACCTTTATGGGGACACAAGCTTTGTTGGCTTAGCAGCATGGCAATACTCTTCTGCTGATACGCTCGATTACACCCAGAGCTTCATCGACAGCGGCAACCCCTTCACCGTCGCCAGCGTCCCCATCGCCCGCAACGTGGCCCTGATCGAAACCGGCCTCCAGTCCAACCTCAGTGATCACATCCAACTCAACATCAACTACTACGGCCTCCTCGCCGACCAAGCCGTAGACCACGGCGCCAACGCCAGACTATTCGTGCAGTATTGAGGAGAAAGGCAACTAGAAGAACGTTTTTAGCCAATTTGAGGTTACTGACGTCGATTTGAACGCTAAGCAAGAGAGCGTTGTTAGTGTTCACGAATACAACCAGCTATCAAGTGATAGGCGGGCGGATGACTTTTCCTTTTTCGTTGATGACTTGGACGCTGGCCCATTGTTCGACTGAGAATAAGGCCTTCCATTTTTCTTCTATGCGTGCACGGTTTACGTTTGCTTGGGAGAAGTTTGCGTTGGTGAGATCGGCGTCGTCGAAGACACTGTCCGTTAACAAGCAATAGCTCAGGTCGGGGCCGTGTGTACTTGATTTCCCGATCAGACCACCACTGTTTTTCATGCCCCGGAAATAAGCTCCGCTTAGATCCAGCTGAATGCTTCTGTCTTTTTTTCTGAGCAACTTTCTCAGCTCAGACACCTTCTGCACTGATGCAATTAACTCCCCGCGGGCACGAGCGTGTTCTTTGCCCGCCATCAAGTTTGAGCGTTGTGCAGAGCTCGTGCTGCGAATATGAGCGGCCAGAAGTTGCAGGACATCCTGAAAGTGTTCATTTGGATTGGACTTTGCGATTTCTGAAAGGATCACAACACCGGCTTCACGCAGAGCACCATTCCCTGATTCGAGGAGTTCTGCGGCTTTAGTGAACTGTCCCAAAACATAGTTACGCCGTGTTGCCTTAACTGCTGCGAAAGCTGAACTGGCTATATATGCGAGCAACAAAAACGCTGGAATTGCGACAAATACAGTAAAGAGTGCGCTCAGCCCTGCTGCAACATTGTAAAATACAGATGTTTGCTCAATTGGAGTGTAAGGCACGCCTTTGGGGACAGGCAACTGACTTCTAAACGTTTCAATCTTACCACCCGCAAGTACGACAAGGTTGCGCACCATGGAATACTCATCAGGAATGAGATTGAGATAGTCACAAATCAAATAGGCTGGAATTGTCAGAAACCCGAGGGTTACCAGGATCACAGCAATACGGAAACTATGCTTCATTGGAAAATGCCTGTCTCGAAAAATAAAATTCCTACCAGTGACATGCCTTGCGAAGAGGCGACAGCATGTCCTGAAGGTTTGCCAAGTCGAATAGGTAGGCACGGGAGCCTTTGTCTGACACAACATCAAGCTGCACTCGATCCACATGCGCCCATCGATTAATGTGTGCGATGCTGGTCAATCCGCGTGGGCTGATAAGAATGCGTTTGCTCTCAGCGCTCTGCCAAACATCGTTGTCGATGCGCTGATCGCGAAGCATGACGCGGATTGGAACCCGGCGTTTAGCGTGAGGTTCATTGAGTACCAAGGCAACTGTTGTGATGTCTTCAACACATGATAACAGCAAGATAGCGGGTTTCTCTTCGATACCTGCATCAACAGATTGCAATGCTTTCATGCTGAGATAAACGTTGGTTTCACCCGGTTGAACAACCGGTTGTTGTCCCTCCTCAGTTTGCAATGCCTGCGCCTTCTCTGGGATTGCCCCATCGCGTTTCTCCAAAGGTTGAGCGGGAATGCTCTCTTCCTGAATCTCATCCCATCTGAATATTGCTGGATGTCCTATTGCACCAAAGCGAAACTGCCAGTTGAGGTCCCCTGATGATCGCATCCGCTCCATTGCTTTCGCCTGCCGCTCCAAACGGCCTGCTGGTGCGTTTACATTCTCAACAAATTCTGGATTGGGTTCTCCTGCAGATAACACCTCAAGTGGGGTTTCAAGCAACTGGTCAAAGCATGACAGACGATTAACCCGGCCAATGATGAGAGTGCATTTTTCAACCATTCTCTTCTCCAGGGCAATCGTCTCTGCAAAGGAAGTCGATGATAAAAAAATACTGGTAGGAACAGCTACTATGCCGGCCAGAGCCGCTGCAAAAATTGGGTGAGCAAACCTGCTAGTTCTCATGGTCGAATTCCATCGTTTGACAGTTGAATTTGCTCAGTTTGTTGGCGAGCGTGCGTTTTGGAATTTTCAAAAAATCCGCCATTTTGCTGCGATCTCCTTCGAACTGGGAATACACGTTTCGTAGCAGGTCTAGTTCGAAGTTTGAGACAACCGTGCGAAGTCCTTGCTCTGCCAGCAAAAGGCCGTCATACCCCTTCTCACTTGCAACAGAACTGATCTGATTGTCGGAGGCAACAACAGTGGGGACTTGCTCATTCATGGCTTGTTTGAGAATGCTGCCTGAAATTTCGTCAGTGTCGAGAGTAAGAAAGACAGCCTTGATCATGCAGTTTTGCAGTTCACGAACATTGCCTTTCAGCTCAGCAGCTTCCAACACGGCGATGGCTTCTTCACTCAGAGTTTTGGAAGTGTCTCCGTTACTAACTGCAATCTCCTGCAGGAAGTAACGTGCAAGATAAACTCTATCACCCTTACGGCATCGTAATGGTGGTACGTCAATGGTGAGCTGCGTGATACGGTAGAAAAGATCTGCCCGGAACTTCCCGTCTTCAATCGCCTGTTTCAAGTTCACATGGGTGGCACAGATGAGCCGGAAATCAACGGCTTCATCCTTACTCCCCCCCAATGGACGGAGTTTCTTCTCCTGAAGAATGCGCAGTAATTTGACCTGAAGATCAACGGACAGATCACCAATCTCATCAAGGAACAACGTTCCGCCAGAAGCTCGTTTTACGAGACCATCTCTGTTTTCAATTGCCCCTGTGAAAGCTCCCTTTTTGTAGCCAAACAACTCACTTTCAATGAGGTTCTCTGGCAAGGCGGCTATATTTTCTGCGATAAAAGGCCCCTCAGAGAACTGAGAGAGCCGGTGTAAGGAGCGTGCAACGACTTCTTTGCCTGCTCCTGTCTCCCCTTGCACCAATACCGCGTATTTGTTCTGCGCATATTGGGCTATTTTCTCTCTAACCTGGATGATCTCCGGCGAACGTCCCACAAGATTATCTGAGAGCATGGAGTCGACCTGCCCTTTTTGGTGCTTCGACTTTTCAACCTGCGTTTCCTCGATTTTCTGCAGGTTTTCTAAAGAATGAAGCAAAGGAGACAGATGGAAGTAAGAGCGCCACAAGACATGCAGTGTGTGGTGCTCCTCTTGAAGCCTTGGAGCGCTGCCCGCTGATGCGAGCAGGAATATGTAGACCTGATTGTGAGTGTTCTGTCCTTCTGTCGTTTCAAGCAGTATCCGATGGGCAACGAGAGCCCCATGACGGCAGAATAGAGCTGTGCTTAGATCTTGGGCTTTTGCAGAATTCGGCGTTTTCCCAAAATAGAATGGCTCTGTCTGCAGGACATCCAGTTCACGGAAGCGCTCAGTGCTGACTTCGTTGTCAAGCTGCGGAAGCCGGGCAACTGGCAGCCCACCATCGCACGCAAAAGGTATCAGTTTGCGACCAGTGATGTCTGGCAGGTACACAGCGATGGCTTGTGCTTTGGTTGATGCTAGTACAGTCTTCAACATCACGGCGCGCAGTTCATTTTCTGACCTGCACGTCATCAATGTCATCAGAGCGTCTGTTGTAGAAGGTGCCTCCATACCAATACTAAGACGCCTCTTCTAAAGTTAACTCTTCAGCTGGTTCCTCTTCAGCATCTGCCTCATAGGCTGCTGCGAAAGTGAAACCATCTTCTCCTTCCGGGCTGTCGATGGTAATCGCGGAAATTTGCTCACCGCGATGACCAGCTTCCAACAACTCAATAGAGAGCGTAGGCAACAACTGGCGTTGAATAACCTGATCAACAAGACGAGCACCATTAGAGGCCACGCGGCACATTTGTGTGACCCGCTCATAAGCCTCCTCACTGATGGAAAGCGTAACCTTCTGCGTGTCCTTCAGGAGCTGGATAAGATCTGCAAGGCGCATTTGCACAATGTCAGCCAATACTTGCTCAGATAGAGGCAGGTAAACCAAAGGCTCCATGCGTGCGAGAAGCGCTGGTTTAAAGTGCTGCGCGAACAGTGGTGTGAGAGACTTCAACATAGAGCCATGACTTGGGACCTGACCATCTTCGGCATTGGCAACCCAGTTTTCAATCTGGTCTGAGCCAAGATTGCTGGTCAGGAAGAACACGACATTGCGGCAATCGATGAGGCGCCCTTCCCCATCTGCAAGCTCGCCCTTATCAAAAGCCTGATAGAACAGGTTAAGCACGTTAGGGTCGGCTTTCTCCACTTCATCAAGCAATACGACGGAGTAAGGCTTCTTGCGAATGGCTTCTGTCAGAACACCACCTTCGCCATAGCCGACATATCCGGGTGGGGAGCCGATCAAACGGGAAACCGTATGACGTTCCTGATACTCCGACATATTGATGGTGGTAATGAACTCTTCGCCACCGAACAGCCTCCGCGAGACCTCAAGAGCTGTCTCTGTCTTACCTACACCAGAAGGCCCGGCCAGGAAGAACACGCCGAGCGGTTGACCCTTCTTGTGCAGATCAAGTCGTGACGCACGCAAGCGAGCCTCAATGGCATCAATGGCGTGGTCCTGACCCTTGATGGCTTTTTTCATAGTTTCAGCAAGGGTCAATAGACGATGGTAATCATCCTGCACCATGGAATTGATCGGAATACCTGTCCAATCGCTGATGATTGCAGCAATCTCTGAGGGTCCAACTTCTACCGAAATGAGCGGCTCGGCCCCTGCTTCCGCTATGAGCGCATTTTTGTGACTGGCAAGGTTTGTGCGCACTTGCTCCAAGGCATCTTCGTCGAGTGTTTCTGGCAGTTTCTGGAACAGATCTTCACGGGCTGAAATAAAGTTTTCAGCTAAGGAAACCTGAGCATCAAGACGCTGTGAAAGCTCTGCTTTACGCGCTTCAAGCTCATTTAAATGGTCTGCGATAGCGTGGAGACGCTCTAGTTGCTCAGGCTCCAATGGACCTGTGTGTTGATCGCGTTCCAGGCCCTCTCTTTCCCAACTCAACGTTTGAAGGCTCTGCTCAACATCTTGCAGCTCAACTGGCGGCGTATTTGCCCCGGCTCGAACGCGAGCACAGGCCGTATCCAGAACATCAATTGCTTTGTCAGGAAGTTGACGGCCAGTGATGTAACGTGCGGCCAGACGAACGGAAGCACCAATCGCTTCTTCAGTGATGTAGACACCATGCGCGTCTTCGTAGGCTTTTTTAAGCCCGCGCATGATGATGATTGCCTCATCAATGGTCGGCTCATCCAACTTCACCAATTGGAAGCGACGGGTCAGGGCCGGGTCTTTCTCGAAGTACTTTTTGTACTCAGACCACGTTGTTGCAGCGATTGTTTTCAGCTCGCCTCGGGCCAGCGCAGGCTTCAAAAGGTTCGCAGCATCGGAACCACCTTGATCACCACCAGCACCGATGAGAGTGTGTGCTTCATCAATAAACAAGATGATCGGCTCAGGACTGGAGCGAACTTCATCAATGACGCCTTTCAAGCGCTTTTCAAACTCACCCTTCATAGAGGCACCAGCTTGTAGCGCTCCGATATCCAGCCCCCAAAGGGAGACATTGGCGAAATCTGCTGGCACGTCACCATTTGCAATGCGTAGGGCAAGACCTTCTGCTAGCGCGGTTTTACCTACACCAGCTTCGCCAACACAAATTGGGTTGTTCTTACGGCGACGGCACAAAATCTCGATGATCTGACGGATTTCATTGTCCCGGCAGAAGATCGGATCAATTTGTCCATCTTTCGCCAGCTGAGTGAAGTTTGTGCCGTACTTTTGCAGAAAGCCGTCAGCCCCCTCTCCGGCACCTGATGTTGCTCCCGGCACGGCACGGTGATCTTTTTCGAAAGACCCAGCCGTCAACGCTTCGAAATCACGCAGCAAAACGTCGGGAGAGACCCGCTCCAGCAGTGGATAATAGTCCATCTGCATATAGCGGCCACGTTCATTGAGCAGGGCAATGAGAACAGCACCCGAGCGGACAGTTTTCTCACCTTGCTCAACGGAGGCAATCAACCATGCATCTTGCAAAAGGTCTTGAAGCAACGGTGAAAACGTTGGTGTGCGATCAGCTTCAACTCGGCGATATCTGTTGAACGTCGCACGAAGAGCCTCGTTCAACTTGTCTGCATCCACATTCTGGCTTTGTACGAGTAACCTAATGTCTACTGCAGGTTGTGAAACAAGAGAAATGAGGAAATGCTCAATTGTCACTTCCTGATGTGAGTTCGAAACGCACAGGCTGGCGGCTTCTTCTATTGCCTGACGACAGCAAGGGTTGAGACGCTCAATCAGCGCCTTGATTTCCAGTCGAGCCATACTCGATCTCCAAAAAATTAAAGCATTTCACGCAGCTGAGTGACGACCCCGTCGGTGTATTGGTCTATCTGCCAATAAAACCCCGCGTAGGTCAGTGCGCATAAAATTAAAAGGCTAATCCAAACAAGAGAAACAGGCGTATGCCAATGAACAACATGCGCTTTCTCAATCACTTTGCTCTCTGATTGACCGAGTTCGAAATTCCCCTCACCCCGCTCCTGCCGGATGACGTGGTGAACATCACGCATGATTTCTTCGAGCTGCAGCTTGCCATTGTGCATCACTCGATACTTGCCTTCGAAACCAAGCCCAAGCAGCAGATACAGGAACTCAATCAACTCAATGTAGCGAACAGGATCCCGCATCAAACGGCTGAGAACGATAAAGAATTTCTCTCCACCCCAGGTTTCGCTATGAAACAGCGCCAACAAGCTTCGTTCAGACCAGTCTGAGTTCTGCCCCCAGGGAGAGCACATCACGGCTTCATCAATTGCAGAACACAGGCAATAGCGGTGTGCCAGAATGGTGGCACGATCAAATCCTTCGCGCTGGAGCTCTAGCTCAAGAGATTCAATCTCAGCCCGCACATCTTTGTGCAGATAGTCTAATTTGTTGTTTTCAGAAACTTCCGGAATGCGTGAGATCAAGGCAAGCAATGACTGGCTTGCATCAATGATCTTATTGATGCTGTGCCCGCGCATGGGGAAACTGATGTGTTGCACCGGCCTTGGAGAAACATCCTTCAAATTCTGAGGTACTGTTTCGGCGCTTGCAATTGGCGCCTCTTCAACAACTTCAGGATCACCAGAGTCAAATAGGTTTGCGACTTCACTCATTATGTTGTCCTTTCATTGCGAATAGCCCAGAATTGCAGCTGTAAATCAGCGAATTCACCCGCAATATGGAAGGCAAAACCACTCGCATTCTCAATGTATTGCCAACCAGCAGAGTTGGCATCCAACTGGAAGTACGAGAACCCTGCATGATACGGCAATTGTCGTGGCGGAGAAGGAAGCCTTTGAAGCACGACCCCGGGCAGATGCAGATGAATCAACTCGCGAATTCGCTCAATGGACGACACTTTGGTTTGCGCCGGGAACGACTTTGCCAGTTCTTCCAGCTCCATACTGGCTTTCACTGCAACAACAAAAATTGCTGAGTTCAAAAGCGACCGATCACTGAGCGGTGACGTGATGATGCCATACTTCTGCTTGTTCAGCGGTAGTGCGATTGCGTTTGCTTCAAAGATGGTCGATAGCGACTGGCGCAAGGAGCTAATCACAGGGTCAAAACAAATCTGCGGTTCCTCGTGATGGTAGGCTGGCCACGTTGTTGGCATGCGTTGCTCATGCGTAAACGTTGCCAGTTCTCCAGCAGCACCGGAGAACATCTTATAAAGCTCTTTTGGGTGCACGCCTTTGAGGGAGGACATGTGCCGAAATTCCGGCCATAAACGGTTGATTGTTTGCAGCATCAGAAAATCAGAAACATCCGAGACACCTCGCTGACCCGGTGTACCCATGCGGCTTGAAATGTGTGAGGCACGCTGGCGCAGCAGTCCTACGAGATCGTCAAGGGTTTTGCGCAGGCGGGGCTGAGCATCAATGGTTGAGGCCATTGGCAAAAACTCATCATCCAACACCACACTGCCATCAGAGTTCTTGTTTCGAATACGTGTCAGCGGAAGACATGTGAAGGCAGAACGGTCTTCGCGCTCAAGCATCAACCGCAAACGATATTGAGCTACATCCACCAGAAACGCTTCAGAATCTGAACTGGTGTTGTTGCGCACATCCTGAGAGAACGCACGCATTCGAGTCGCATCCTGAGGGTTGAGCGGGTCTTCTACTTCGGGAACACCATTTGAGCGCAATGGCAAAGCCAGATACACCGTCTGCCCGACGACATTTTCACCGCTCACATCCAAAGGCGCAGGCGCCATTGTCTCACTAGGTACGTCAATCGTTGTACCGTCGGGGAAAATACCAAGCGCATAATCAACCAGAAGCTTGCCGTGAAGCAGGCTTTCTTTATTGATCTCCAGTCGGCTCACCCCGTGCTGATAAGGATCAATCGCCTCGCTGCGAGAGCGGATAAGATGCTCTAAATATCGTTGTTGCTGCTGAAAATGGTGGGGCTTCAAAAACAGACCATCCCGCCAAATTACATGGTTTCGCAGTGACATAATCTAAATAAACCTATTTGCTCTCAAACCTACCGATGAAGGTTCGTGATAATTTTTTTTCTGCTGATGACAGCAAGCAGCTTGTAAGTTTCTCCCTTGGGCTTGACCTGCTCGACGACGCGCCAATCGACTTTTTCAGGCTTCGCATAGCCGCCCACAAGGCCAATGAAGACCGTGTCTTCATCCAACTCAAGCTCACTCACGACCTTGGATTCACCGGGCATGACCTGAACCTCCTTCACATCAATGAAGGTTGTTCCAAGAGCGTTCTCGTAGTCTTCGGTTGCCTCTTCAAAAGAGGACTGGAGCAACTTGCCATCGTCACCCAGTTGGAAGACCCAAACATCAATCGGCACGCTCTCGCCCAGATCATTCTTGTTCGATCCTGGTTCTGAGAAGATGGTCACATCAATCAGTGTCGGCTGGTCCTTAGGCTCTCCAACCGGAATGCCTGGATCCATGACAACCTTGAAAACCTTCTCAGGAATTTTCTGTGCTTCGCATGCACTCAACGCCAGCAGAGCAGCTAGTGCAAAGGCAAGATGTGAGCTCTTTCGCAGGAGCGCGTTTAGTGTCCAACCCCAGTTCATCGTATGCCTACCGCCTCATTCTTCCCAAAGCTGGACACCCTCAAATCTTCGCTAGCCATCAAACGTCACTCAGCTGCATACAGTTGCTGGCTCCGCATTTCGCGATCATAAACTTGCCGGAAGACCTCCCAGAACATGCGTGTCAGCCCGCGCTGACGACCGGACCGCATTTCATGGTAGTAGTGCTCGTACATCTGCCAATTCCAGCCATCCAGATCGCCTGTGCGAGGCGCATGCCCCTTGTAGCGCGCAAATCGCTTCTTCAGATTTTCTGGAGAAAGGCCCAGGAGAACCGCTTCCAAAGCTTCATCAGCAGCAACACGGCTGGCTTTCTCATGCAGCTCGATTTGCATCAAACTTTCTTCAATGGCAGACGGTGCGTTTAAATGAACTGGGCTCTGAACAAGCAGGAGGTCCTCAATCGCTTGTTCAGGGCTTTGAGCCAGCCGGATCGGATTGTCTTCCACCGGGTGCAGGTGAGTGTCGTTCATTGACGAACGGTCTTCCCACTGCTGCGTATGAATGGCCATCAACCCAGCAATTGCCGTTTTCAAGGCTGCGCCAACATCCTGAGTAATGCGGTTCGCCTCAGGCAAACTCATATCGCCAGCAGGCAGTCCCAATGCTGTCAGAAGAGGTCGAAGCACCACATGATCTACCATGCCCTCTTCTCCCGTTTCTGAGAGAGCAACAGAACCATGCCACCTTTCGGTCTCCTGAATATCGCTGACCAACATTTCTTGCCCGCCCGAGTTCGTCAGAGACTCAAGATAGCTGTCCATATCCGGATCAACCGGCTCTGTACCTGTATTGGTCATTGTATGGTTTCCTTTTGCTTGGGGCATGATCATCAAACGGTGATGTGCTTGAGGATCATCCACACCCAGTGCCTTACCGCTGTTTTCAGGCTGTAGCCCCAGAGTGCTCAATAAGTCCTCGTCCAACTCTTGTTGGTCGGGCTTGCTGTCATGATTTAATTGAGAGAGCGGATCTTGATTGCCTGGCAGGCCTTCATCATCCTGCTGGTCAAGAACCTCTACAGGATCGCATGCAAGGGCACCTGCCCGCTGATTGCCTGCAAAGAAATCCTCACTGAGGTCACTCTCCAACCGGTCCGCGAGGATGTATTCGATGTTATCTTGTGTGTGCTCATCTTCGTCCTGCAAGCGTCCGGACACAATTGTGTCTATGGCTGCAAACCGGCCTGCCCATTGCTCGCTTTGGTCTTCCAGTTCGCTGCCTTCAGCAACCACATAAGTGGTCAACTTGAACGCCCCAACCTTCCAGACATCACCGTCAGAGACACGAAATCTCTGACCCGTCGGGATTGGCCGATTGGAACCATTTACGATGATGCCTTCATCACTCACGGCTTCCGCACAATAAACACCGTCTTGAAAAAACACGCGTACATGCTCGCGAGAGACAGAGTTGCGCCTATCCAGCAGCTGCCAGTGACACTGTTCACCAGAACCGATGTTTCCGCCTGCCTTGTCAAATGTGGCAGTGGCTTTACTGCCGTTTTCAAGCGTAGACGTGTTGTTGATGACCAGGACAAGTTTCATACTACCCTCCTACAACCGCGCAGAGATCAGGACTTCGCGCGAGCGTCCATCACCCTTGTCCAGAAAGGTTGACCAACCCAGCCGCCCTTCATATTCGTCGGTAAGCATGACCGGTGAAGCTTGATTTTCCGCCAGTTCCAACTTGATGTCATAGGCATGTTGATCACGCAGCATGAATTCCACCAGATCTCGCAAGGCCTTGTAGTCTCGTCCATGAGGGAGGAAGTCCTGAAAACGTTCAAAGCTCAAATTCTTAATGAAGATATTGAATTTGCTGGAGATATCAGAAACGCTATCTCCAATAATGGTGTCTTCACCGAGCAACATGTTGTGCTGGCCCAGCTCAGAGCGTTGCCCTTCGGGAATATCCACTCTTCGTTGAACCCATTCCTCCACTTCCACTTCTTTATGAAAAAAGGCATGAGATACGACACTTGCGATCGCAGCAGGTGAACGATTGCGAGATGCCAGAACGCCTGCAAACGTAAGCAAGCGTGCCCAGTTGATGGGTGATTTTTGCCGCGACTCCTGATCCGATAATCCAAAAACGCAGAACACCCATTGCGAGAATGGATCCAACGCACCCGGCTCATAACGCACATAGAAGCGGTACTTGCGCATGGAACGGTGTAAGAGGCCGACCAGTCGATTATGGAAGAAGTCAAAGAACCCCTTCATCAAGGAGCCTTGCGCATCATATTTAGCTATGACCTCTTGATAATAAGAGGGCAACGGCGAGCTTGAGCCGTGCAGGCCGAGAAACGTCACTTCCATATTAAAATCGACATAGTCGACCGGTTCAACGTTCGTCTCGTGATCAACCTGTCTTTCAATGCTGGCGATATCAGACAGCGGAAAGCCAAGCGAATGCATGACGCTGAAGTTGATCTTCTCATCTTTAGGCAAAAGATGCGTACCAACTTCATTGCTTTCGTCATAGCAACGCTGGATCAGCTCAACAGCTTGGAAGAATGACCAGCTGCGAGCATTAAACTGTAGGTCGCCTCTTAAATCAGAGGTTGTCGCCCAATTTTCGCTGGCCATTGATAGACTTCATTGTTTTGTGTTCCATTTACGATGAGTTCGTGGAAC
Organism: Pseudovibrio sp. Ad26; assembly: GCF_001623285.1. NCBI lineage: Bacteria > Pseudomonadati > Pseudomonadota > Alphaproteobacteria > Hyphomicrobiales > Stappiaceae > Pseudovibrio > Pseudovibrio sp. Ad26. The sequence goes on along the minus strand of NZ_LMCE01000049.1, from coordinate 432,277 downwards.
GAATTGACACTTGAATAGAGAGAAAAGAATTCTGCGAGCACGCTGCAGAACAAGAACATTTCGCCCTCGCTCTGGAATGCGTCTTCGCTGAGAGACATGACAGTTTTCAAACCTCGAACGGCCTGCCCTCGAAATAACTTGTCGACTGGTTTCGTCTCGATGGAAATGATGCCATCAATACGCTGCTTACTGACCCGCTCGTCCTGCCGGTTCAGGCGGGCCTGAAAATCGTAGGTCGCAATCACGGTCTTCAGAGCTTCTTTTTCAAGCAATGAAACGTAATTAAGAGAAAGATTGGAGATCAGGTTCCAGTAAAGCGACCCATCCAGCGGTGGATAGACTGGTGCACTGGGCTGGCTCAGGTTCTTAAATGTCACGAAGCTCGGCGTTTCACCTGTTGGCTCACGCACATCACCTGCGCCCAACTCCATGGCATGTTCGGGATGGAAGCACTTCAGATCAGCAGAGAGAACTTCATGTTCCGGGATAGCGCGCTCATTATCGTGGCGCACGAATGAAACCAGATGCTCCATACCGCGCTTACCCAACGCTTCGCGAAGTCTCAAACGATAATAAATCTGGGTTAGACCATCCGCACGCTCAACCTCGTGATGGAAAGATTCAAAGGAGGGATACTCACGCAGATGCGAACCACTTGTTGGATCCTTCGCAGCACGCCAACTCATGATCCGATCGATAGAGAAAATGTCTATGGCGCCGCGACCATTTGCTGTCGGCCGGATTGGATACCGCATCTGACTATGATCGATTTTCATCGGCTCAGCATCATAATCAAACAAATTCACTGCTGGAACGCAATAGAGACGGAACGTTCCCGGACGCACTTTCACATCAGGTGGCAAAGGCCTTGAGAAAGTGAACTCTAATGAGAAATCTGTTTCTTCACGATTGCGGAAGAACGGCTCTAATCCGTCAATATCATAACATTGGAATTTTGCAGGAAAAACAAAATATTCCTGCAAGAGACGATAGCCCTCATAAGCAGAATTCTCATTGGGCAGCAACGCCTCGGAGCCGCCGAAACCGCCTGGCTGCAGTGCTGAGACTGGAAGCTTGTGCCGGCTAACACCGTCTTCGTCGTCCCCATCAGCACGAAAGCAAACCGTGACGTCTTTCAGGTATCGTCCCATCCACAAATAAAGCATCTGGGCGGCGACCTCATCGCCAGCGATCCATAGACGCAGATCATTAAAACTCAGCCGGGACAGAGGCAGGCCTGACAATGTCTGGAACTGCAATGTCAAAACAGTGCTTTCGCGGGAACGTTGAACATCCTGATCTACAATATCGAGCGGATAGACCGTCACGTCTGCCGTTGTCTGAAAGGGGCAGACAATACCATCCACTGGGCGAGACAAGATCTGCGAGCCCGTCGGCAACACCTGACGCTCAGTAATAGCTTTTTCGACGGGGACCATCTGCATGAGTGTGGTTGATGGAAACGCCCGTAGGAAATTCGGAATAAGCAGTTGCACGAGTGAATGGGTAAGCTCTGGAAGCTCATCATCCAGCTTTTCGCGCAATTTTGACGTTAAAAACGCAAAGCCTTCCAGCAGCCGTTCCACGTCTGGATCTGTGGAGGCATCAGACAAATATTTTGACAACCGCGGATTGCGTTCGGAAAAAAGCCGACCGCTCTCTCGCAGATAAGTCAATTCGTCTTGAAAGTATGAAGCTTTCACAGCTGGTTGCCTGCTTGACTAAACAATATGAGCGACATGCCCATCTTTCATAAGAATATCGATTTGCACCTGCTCCCCCTGGCTTAAGGCTGGCATGAGCAGAGTTGCCTTGAACCGCAGCTCTAATGGGCGGTCAGGGTCACGAACAAAGTGGACGGACCGCACCTGAACGCGCGGTTCATATTTTTCAATGCATTGACGGATAGAGGCCGCAATATGTTGCGTAAGGTCGTTTGTCGCCACGCTAGACAAGTTGAAATCAACCAGTCCCAAATCTGGAGTGGCAGCAGAAGCCCCTGCTCTCGCATTCAACAGCTTGGCTAGATGACGCTTGATAGAGTTTACTTTTGCTTCCAACAGATCGATGTTCTGAGGAGGAGAAATCTCCTCCTCATCAGCAATCAAACGCTCGAACAAACTGCCACGCGCTGTACGAAGCCTGCTGTCCCAAACAACGGGTTCATCGCGCTTTCTCATGGGCAAACCTTAGCTATCCTTGTCCAGCTTACCAACGAGCGACAACTCAAAATTCGCTCCCATGTATTTGAAGTGCGGACGCACTTTCAAAGACACTTGGTACCAACCCGGATCACCTTCTACATCAGAGACGATAACCTCTGCTGCACGCAGTGGACGACGTGAACGTACATCTTGAGGTGGGTTTTCCTGATCAGCCACATACTGCCGGAGCCAGGTATTGAGCTCACGCTCCAGATCTTCACGCTCTTTCCATGACCCGATCTGTTCGCGCTGCAACACTTTAATGTAGTGAGCAAGGCGGTTGACGATCATCATGTAAGGAAGCTGGGTGCCAAGTTTGTAATTGGTCTCCGCTTCTTTACCTTCCTTGGTGTTCTGGAAGATCTTTGGCTTTTGCGCAGAGTTTGCGGAGAAGAACGCCGCATTGTCAGAGCCTTTGCGCATTGTCAGCGAAATGAAACCTTCTTCGGCAAGCTCAAATTCACGGCGATCTGTGACCAGAACTTCCGTTGGAATTTTCTCTTCGAGCTGACCAAAAGCCTCAAACACATGCACTGGCAAGTCGTTAACAGCACCACCTGATTGCGGACCAATGATATTTGGACACCAACGGTACTTGGCAAAACTCTCTGTCAGGCGGGTTGCCATCAAGAATGAAGTATTACCCCAGAGATAGCTCTCATGCTCTTCTGTCACGTTCTCATTATAGACGAACGCATCAACCGGATTTTCTTCCGCATCATATGGCATACGAAGCAAAAAGCGTGGGCAGGTCAGGCCAACATAACGGGAGTCTTCACTCTGACGGAAGCCCATCCATTTGCGGAAACGCGGTCCTTCATAGATGGAGAACAGATCTTTCTGCGCAGGCAGATCCACGTACTCATCAACGTCGAACATCTTAGGACCAGCTGCCGCAATAAACGGAGCATGGGCCATTGCACCAACAGAGGCAGTAAACTGAAGCAGCTTTACATCACGAGCGCTTGGACCGAAGTCATAGTTCGCAATCATCGCGCCTACAGGCTCACCACCAAACTGACCATATCCACTGGAGTAGACATGCTTATAAAGGCCAGATTGCACAACTTCCGGGCTAGTTTCAAAATCTTCCAGCAATTTGTCTTTGGAGACAGAAAGCACGTCGATCTTGATGTTCTCACGGAAATCCGTGCGGTCAACCAGTAGCTTCAGACCACGCCAGGCAGACTCGAGTTCCTGAAATTTTTCATCATGCAGAACTTCATCAAGCTGCGCTGATACTTTCAGGTCCAGCTCTGCAATCATACGATCAACCAGTACACGGTTTATCCGTTGGTCAACTTCCTGGCTCGCAAGGAGGTCAGAAATAAACGCTTCAACGCCCTTACGCGCTATGGAATAGCTTTCTTCGTCTTCAGGGCGAATGCGGGTCTCTTCCATGATCTGGTCAAGAAGAGAAATCGCGGCCCCCGAACCGGCAACATCTGGCTGGCCGGTAGAAGCTGATACATCTACCATGTCATCACATCCATGTTTTTACTTTGAAATGTACTTGCGGATCAAAACAATCGAGTTCCGCAGTCGTGTATAAAATCTTTTAATAATGACTTAGCGTCAGCTGTTCTCATCTTGAGAAGAAACCACCGCATCCAACTCTGAAAGAAGCTTTTCACGCTGCTCTTTATCTTGCAGCAACTGCTCCAGCCGGTTGCGGAACGCAGGAATGTTTCCAAGCGGTCCTTTAAGAGCAACCAGAGCCTCACGCAGATCGATTAGCTTTTTAAGTTCAGGGATTTGCTTGACGATAGAATCTGGTTCGAAGTCCTTTAGTCCTTCAAACTTCAGATTGACGGCAAGTTGGGCGTCTTCTTCCTCAACAAGCGTATTTTTGACCGTTAGCTCACGCTCCAGCCCGGCTTCTTTCATCACCGATGCAAAGGTATTCTTATCAACTGAGAGCAACTCGCGCTCTTCAAGAGGCGTATCGTCTTCTTTGCCGTTGTAATCACCCAACATGACAAGACGCAACGGCAGTTCGACTTCTTCCTGTTGGTCACCAGTTGCCGGAACATAGCGAATGTTAATCCGCTCTTTGGGTGCAACAGAACCTTCTTTGCCAGCCATTAGCCTTCCCCACTCTTCTTAATAAATCTGAAAACAACTTAGAAACTACCTAAGATTGTACTTAAATTTAAAATTAAAAACTTTAGCGCCAATTCGACTCTAAATTTTCATTAGGCCTATCGGAAAGAAAAACAGACGACAACCCAAAAGTAAAACTTCCGTTATTAGACTTTAGTAATATTGATTAGCAAAGTAAATATTTCGAGAAAAAAGATTACATTGCCTGAAAATGCGATTCGACCTGATTAATACGAACCAGAGAAACGTAATGATAATTAGAGCTCTCTCAATAATCAAAATTATACTATTATCGATTTTTAAATTAACTACATCATATATATTTATAAGCTCGATATTTCTAATTTTACTCGTTTTAAGTGTATTTTTGCTCAGGGATTTCATATTTTCCTTTGAGGCCTCAGGCGAAAGAAAATTAATCTATAGCGCTCTTGCGATGGCAGTGTTTTCCATAATTTGGGGCGCCAGTAACTTAATTTATGTAAGCATAAAGAAGAAAAAAGGTGATTTGAGTAAAAATAAAGACAAAAGAGAAAAACCCAAAACACCTGATCTATCTTATCTCAATGAGTTCGAGCGTGGCTTCAACCAAGCGCTGCAGACCATCAGCAGAAACTGGGCGGGCAAGGGTTCTCGTAAGAATGGAAAGAACCTTTACGCCCTACCTTGGTTTGTCGTCTTGGGATCACCCAGCTCAGGTAAGACATCCCTTATTGTTGAATCGAATTTGAAGTTTCCACTTGCACATCTTTTCTCTCAGGAGGACGCCAAGCATGTACAACCGACAAAAGACGTTGATTGCTGGGTAACCGATGAGGCGGTTCTGTTCGATGTTGCCGGGCAGTTTGTTGAGCATGTGAACGGAAAGCAATCAGACACCCAGGAAACGTATTACGCAGGTTTGTGGCGCCGTTTTCTCAAACTTTTACGCGACAACCGACCACGCAGGCCCATTAACGGCGTTGTCTTATGTCTCGATCTGTCAGAACTCATTTCACTCTCCTCCCAAGAGCGAACCACCAAAGCTGCGCTTATTCATGCTCGCTTGAGCGAAATGACAGAAGTGCTGGGCACGCGCTATACCGTCCACGTGGTACTTACCAAGTTCGACCTGATCGATGGCTTCCATGAGTTCATTGGATGTTTGCCCACCTCAGAACGCGCAAAACCATTTGGCTTTACATTTGATCTTCATAATGGCCACGATCAGGACAAGTGGTTAGACGAGTTCAATGCAGCTTTTGCCAAACTGCTGGAAAACCTAAATCATACCACGGTTGATCGTATCTCAGATATTCGCTCAGCACACAAACGTCGCCAGCTCTATCTGTTTACGCGTGAAATGGCTGGCTTGAGCACAATTTTGGGTGGGTTTCTCGGTAAGGCCCTGCACCAAGACAAGTTTTCAACCGCTCCTCATATTCGTGGCATCTTCTTTTCATCCGCGCGACAGGAAGCCATCCCGACCAATCCTGTCTTACAAGCAACCTCACAAAAATACGAAATCGCGCCTCCAATCCTGCCCATTCACAGCGGTCCATCCAAACAGTACTTCTCTTCTTCCCTGTTTGACCAAGTGGTTTTCAAAGAAGCGGGCCTTGCTGGCGACAATATCAAGATTGAACGGGCGAAGCGTTTCGCCCTCATCGGGTCAGGTTTGGCCGCTTCATTGTTGTATGTCGGCTTTTTCAGCGCTTATTGGATGGGTTACGAGAGCAACCGCGCGCGCGCAGACCAGGTCGTCGATATCACTGAAAACTTTGAAGAGTTGCTCCAACAAGGGCCGGCGCAAAACTCTAATGCATCTGGACAGAATTATATTCGGTCTCTTGGGGCTCTTACATCGGCAAGCGACATATTTGGAAATTACCGCAACAGAAACTGGCTTATGTCTCAGCTGGAGCTCTATCAGGGCCACAAAATTGGCCCTGAGGTTGAAAAAGCATATGTGGACATGCTTGCACGTTACTTTCTTCCTGAAGTAGCGGCATACGTGCGAGATGAGATCGCAAAACTTGGAGAAGACGAGACCGGCAGAGACAGCAATGAACGCCTAGAAGCTTTGCGTGTCTATCTCATGCTGGGAGATGCATCGAGACGAAATGAACTACTGGTCAAAGCCTGGATGGAGCAGAAATGGCAAGAGCAATTTGAAGGTGATCTGAAGCTGCAAAAAGCCCTTCGTGATCATCTGGTCTTTGCCATCGAGACTGCAGGCCTAGAAGCCGCACTAGACAAGGATCTGGTAGAAACCTCTCAAAGAGACTTAAGAGAAGTTCCAAGAGATCTACGCCTTTACCGCAATATCGAACAGGTCAGTGACAGACAGCTTGCCTCATCAGTCAACTTCCGCAATGACATTGGCCCTGCTTACAACATCGTCTTTGATGGCACTGGGCAACACTCTGGGAGCGATCAACCAATCGGTGTGAAAGAATTTTTCACAAAAGACGCTTACCTAGATTACTTCGTAAAGATGAATGACGGGCTTTCTGTCGTCGCTGTCGAAGATGCCTGGGTCGCTGATGAGCGCGAAACGGTTGAGTATTCTCAAGCTGACCTGAAGGAATTCCGGCGCAAGATCGTCTCTCGCTATGCAACCAACTACATATCCAGCTGGAACACCGCGCTGAACCGCCTGGAAATTACCGACTTCAGAAATCTGGATCATGCGGTTGATATTCTTGAAACCCTGACTGGCCCAGACCGGCCCTTGAACAGGCTCATAAACCGCGTCAAAAGTGAAACAGAGATCTATGAGGGCAAGCTCATTGAGCTGAATGCCGAGCAGGCCGTGGACTCCGACCTTCCCTTCGACATTTACCGCGAGCAAGGATTACGTGTCCGGCGGGCGTTTTCCAATCTGAACGGCTTGGTTGAGGCGGAGGAAGGCGAAAAAGCCTATCTTGAAGATCTCGATGCTGCACTCAATACGCTCTACGAGTACCTCAAAGACATCCGCCAAGCTGGAGAGCGCTCTGGCGAAGTGGCCCTTGCTCGCGCAAAAGCCAGAATCGATCTCCAGGGAGAAGATCCGATCTACACACTCAAACGAGTGGGTGTCGATTTACCAAGCCCGTTGAACCGATTTTTTGCAAAACTGGCGGACCAAAGCTGGAAGGTTCTGCTGCAAGAAGCGAAGAAGGAACTGCAGCGCAGCTGGAATGAAGAGATTTATGCCGACTATAATCTGAACTACGCTCAGCTCTACCCATTCAACAAGCAAGCTGAGCAAGAAATACCGCTTGAAGAGTTTGAGAGCTTTTTCGGTCCCGGCGGCAAAATCGAGACGTTCTATAAGAAAAACCTCATCGTGTTTGTTGATGAAGCAACGGGCGAACCCAAAACCATTGATGGTCGTCACTTAGCCATCGAAAAGGATTTTCAGGACAATCTCAAGATCATTCTGGATCTACGCAGAAGCTACTTTAACTCTGAAGGCCTCATCGGCGTTGAATATAATATTCAACCCGTTGCCCTCGCAGCCAAGCTACGCCGCGCTGTGATGAATATTGAAGGGCAGATCATTTCTTATTCACATGGACCCCGGCGCCCAATCCGCGTAATTTGGCCCAACGTCCTCACGAATGAAGCAGAGAGCAGCCTTTCAGTCTTCCCCGCAGGACGAGGTCGTCCGCATACAGTTACGTTTAAGGGCCCTTGGTCTGGTTTCCGACTGCTGGACTTTGCCACAACGAAGGGCTTTGACAGCAATGGTGCACTAATCGAATTTAATTTCGACGGTCAAAAAGCGACTTACTCACTGCTTCACAAAGGTGCTAGCTCGCTCGCACGCAAGCAACCATTGTCCGGCCTTATCTTACCAGCAAAGATGTGACTCACATGACTGCGTCAGAAGCAAAAACAGAAGAGGCAGCTCCGGCTGCTTCTTCTCTTTTCGTAACATCCTATGACGACCTTGCAAAAGCCGTTCTTTCCCCCATTTCAGATAGCTTTGAAGACGACATTGAAGATCACCCAGATTTTGATGCCGTCAGTGATGAGTTAATGAAACGCGGCACCCTTTCTCACGGCTCGATCGACTGGAGCTTAGTTGAGCGGGAAGCACTGCAATTGTTGCAAAACACTCAAAAGAGCCTGGCGGTTCTGGAAGCTGTGCTGCTCGCACGAATGACGCGGAAAACACGTGGTGCTTTAACCAGTTGCATTCGGGGTCTTGATGCCTGCTTAACGATGCCAAGAGCTGACCTCTGTCCAAAAGAAGATCGAAGATTCGATCTCATCCTGCGCCGTATCTGCGGATTATTCAGCATGGATGCTTTGCCCGGCAAGCCCGGTACAGAAGCTGAAAGACTGGATGAAAGCCTTGCCCGTTTGACCAAAAACGAACTCTTGCTTGAACACGGGCTCGTAAAAGATTTTCGTGTGCTTCAGGAGAGACTTGAGCTTGAAAAGAAGCAGACGGAGAATGAAAAAGCCCAGACCACCTCAGGATCTTCTTCATCAGGAGACGGAGCTAAGACGGGAAGCATCGGTTCTGCAACTCCGATGGATGCACGCTCTTTTAAACGCACTGCAGCTGAAATATGCACACTCATCTTTCAGGAAGATCCATCCCTTCCCTTCATCTACCAGCTACGCCGCCATGCATGTTGGCAAGAGATCACAGGAGCCCCTCAGATAACATCGGAGTCCCGAACCATCATTCCTGCCGTATCAATAGATACCTGCGACAAGTATCGCGACGCATTGAAGCAAAGCAAAGCAGATATAGCGGTCATTCACCAGTTAGAGACAACGCTTTTTTCCATGCCATTTTGGATTGAAGGGCAGTATATTTCCGCTCAATTGGCCCTCAAAGCTGATCACATTCAAGTCGCAAATGCGATCACAGAGAGCACCCAGGGATTCATAAGTCGCATCCCTGAACTGCGTGAGCTGTGCTTCAACGATGGAACACCCTTCATCGAAGGTGAAACGGCAGAATGGCTGAGCTCAAAACCAGTCCACGCAGACATGCCTGCTCAGGCAGATAGCCAGCAGGAAAACAAAGGGCTCACAGATTTCGTCGGCAATCCAAGATTGGCCTCAAAATGGAACGGTGAATACAAATCACAACGCTCCCCACGCCAAAAGGCCTTCATGGAACTTACGATGCTGGAAGACCTCGCAGGCTCCGGTTTCTCCGCCCTCGTCTCCGACCAAACACTCCGCCTACAAACATCCGTCGAAGAAACATCCATAACCGACTGGGACCCCGAATTCTTCAAGAGAGCCGCCGCCCTTACACGCAAGAGCCGCAAATGATGGGCAAGCGATAATGCTGATTTGCGCAAAAGCATGTCGGATATTGCTGTTCGATTTGAGAAGGAAATCACTCTGCGCGGGGAAGAGTTCAGCAAGCAGTTAGAGCAAAAGTGTCAAACCTTGAGAAAGCAGAGCAAATGCTCGGTTTATTATCTAGTAATTTCAAGGAGATAAATGGTGCCCGGAGGCGGATTCGAACCACCGACACGCGGATTTTCAATCCGCTGCTCTACCAACTGAGCTATCCGGGCACATTCTGCTAGGGCGGTTTGTTTCCCGTCCTGCGAAGGTGAGCGTCTTATAGGGTGCCAGATTTCTCCTGTCCAGCAGGCAAATGCATTTTTTACAAAGAAATCTGTTTTCTCCACTGCCTGCTCACCATTTTCTCTTAAGCGCCTTAAATCATGAGGGTTTTATCCCAAAATGAGCCTCACGGCGTCATTGAATGGCCTAAGAAGGTGCCCCTTTTTCCGAAATATCCCAAAACAGCGCCACCATATTCCGCATGGCATCGCGGGCAACTGGTTTGAGAATATGCTCATTGGGCGCATGTTGCGAGCACCCGGCATAAGAATGCGGAACCCAAACGGTTGGCAGGCCCAATGTTTCTGCAAAGCACTCATTTGGCAAAGAGCCAGCAAGGTTTGGCAAAAGGTGGGGTGTCTTCCCGCTCGTTTCTTCCAAGGAAGCCATCACCATGCGCACCCAAGCGTTATCTGGCGAAAGGCGCGTTGCATGAAAGAAGCCACGATCTTCCTGTCTTATCTCGACATTATCAAATCCATTAGCATCCAGATGCGCGCGCAAAGATGGTAGTAGACCCTGAACATCTGTTCCAACCACGTAGCGCAGCTGGCAAACTGCGAAGGCGTAACCATCAATCGCGTTTACTGGTGCTTCTGGCACGCCGCTCTTCATTGCCAGCACGGCAAAGGAGTTCCAGCCAAACACACGTTCGGCAGGGGTGAGACCCTCCTCTCCCCAATTCTCGTTTATGGTAGGGCCCTGACTATCACCAACAGGAAGATCCCTTAAAGCTTCTCTAATGTCTGGTGTCAGGCTGGTTGGTCGCCAACTCGGAATCTGGATCTGCCCCCGTTTGTCTGCAATGCATGAGAGAGCGTTGGCGAGAATAATGGCGGGATCGGCAAGCAGCCCGCCCCAGTTGCCCGAGTGGTTTGCACCATCGCGCAGGTTCACTTGTAGGGTGAACGTTTGTGCCCCACGTGCACCTGTGAAGACCGTTGGAGTATCGGATTGCAAGCGTGGCCCATCAGAGGCAATAAGAACATCTGCGGCCAGCATCTTCTTGTGTTCATCGAAAAACTCTTGCAGGCCAGCGGAGCCGGTTTCCTCAGAGGTCTCGATGATCACCTTGCAATTGAAGCCAAGTTGCTTCTTCTCCTGCAAAAGACACCCCAGAGCCTGAAGATTGATGAGGTGCTGGCACTTATTGTCAGCGGTACCGCGCCCGTAAATGCGCTCGCCGTCTTCTTCCAGAACGAACGGGTCTCTTCCCCCCATCCAGTTACCGGCTTGTCCGCGTACAACATCTCCGTGCCCATAGGTCAGAACTGTGGGGAAGCTCGGGTCTTCGATGCGTTCACCGAACAGAAAAGGCCCACCAATCGGGTTCGGATTGTCGAAGATGTGCGTTTTGAAGCCAAGACGCTCGAGAAGTGGTCGCATCTCCTCTTTCAGATAACGCATCAACTGGTGTTTTTGGTAGGGTTCCTGGCTTTCCGTCGGAATTGCAATTAATCGGGCCAGGTCAGTGAGGAATGCGCCGTTGTCGAAGTATGTTTCCGCCCGTTGGATAGCTTCATTGCGACTGGACATTCTCATTCTCCCTTTCAAACTAGGTGGGCGCAGTTAATCACTTAAGGGGGTTCCAATCCACTCTGTTTGTTTCAGCAGCTTTAATGCACTCTGAAGACCAGCACCCGTTGCAATGCACATGCCGGGCAGGATCATCCATTCCAACGCCCAAGCTGAGCCAGAACGCTCTTGTTCATGCACCAAGGCGCTATGCATCGCAGAGACCTGGGTGCTGTTGTAACGGGCAAGCGTTACCAGTAATTCCGCGTTGATCGGGTTGTGTTTGTGGGCCATGGCTGAGGAGCGTCCACCACCGGAAAGTTTAATTTCCTCAAGGCCCTGCTGGGCCATCAAAGCGACATCCGTACCAATCTTACCAAGGCTGCCGGAGATCATGGAGAGAACGTTTGCGTAGTCCACCATGTTATCTCGCTGCGTGTGCCATGAGTGCTCAGGAACCCTTAAGTCCAGCTCTGCAGCCATGTGCGCAGCAATAGCAACTGCATGTTCGCCCTGAGCATGACTGGTTCCGACAGGTCCGCCAAACTGGAGCACAGCCACTTCAGCCGCAACATCGTTTAGCCGTTGATAGTGCCGTTTGAGCGGCTCAATCCATGTGGAAATGCGGTCGCCTGCCGTTATTGGCAGCGCGGCTTGCATGCGCGTTCTACCCATCAACGGATAATCGCTATTCGCTGATTTCACAGTCTCAAGTGCAGCGATGACCGCAGACAAGCGCTTTTGCAGAATTTGAGAGGTTTTTTGCAGAGCTAATGCCAGCGCGGTGTCCATCACATCCTGACTGGTGGATGTTTTGTGGCATTCAGCGGCATATGGCTCACCAATGCGCATGCGCAGTTGCTTGATGAAAGCCGGGATTGGCAGGCCATCTTTCGCGACGCCCGCCTTGATCCGCGTTATGTCAGGTGCAAACCCTTTGCAGCCAGCAAGCACAGCGTCCTTTGCTTCGGCTGAAATCAGAGAATGTGCGAACAAGGCCTTGGTGAGAGCCACTTCATAAGCCAGATAGTGATCCAGAGTTGTTTCCAGAGCGAAGGCGCGTTGCACGTCCTCATCTCCAAACAATCCGCTCCACATAGGATTGGTGAAGAGGCTCACACTCACATTAGTCCCTTTCCAGCGCGATCGCGATGCCCTGACCAACTCCAATACACATAGTGGCCAGTGCGCGTTTTTTGCCTTGCAGGCTCAGTTCCAACGCGGCGGTTCCGGTGATGCGTGCGCCGGACATGCCCAGTGGGTGGCCCAATGCAATCGCCCCGCCATTCGGGTTGATATGAGCTGCACCTGCATCCAACCCCAGTTCGCGCAGAACTGCAATCCCCTGACTTGCAAAGGCTTCATTGAGCTCAATGACGTCAAAATCAGAAGGTTGCAAATTTAACCGCGCGCATAGTTTTTGCGCTGCAGGAGCAGGGCCAATGCCCATAATGCGCGGTGCAACGCCGGCTGTCGCTCCGCCAAGCACGCGTGCAATTGGGGTCAGACCATACTTTTTGACCGCTGCTGCAGAGGCAACAATCAACGCAGCAGCGCCATCGTTGACACCTGAGGCATTGCCCGCAGTCACGCTGCCATTTTCACGAAATGGTGTCGGCAGCTTTGCCAATTTCTCGGCAGTTGTCCCTGCTCGTGGATGCTCATCAGCGGACACAATGATCGGGTCGCCTTTGCGCTGCGGGATTACAACTTCAATGATCTCCTTGGCGAGGCGGCCATTTTCTTGCGCAGCAGCTGCCTTTGCCTGTGAGCCCGCGGCAAAAGCATCCTGATCTGCGCGAGAAACGCCAAAATCTTCAGCAACGTTTTCGCCAGTCTCAGGCATACTGTCGATGCCGAACTGCTTCTTCATCTTAGGGTTCACAAAGCGCCAACCGATGGTGGTGTCAAACACTTCGTTGGCACGAGAAAACGGTGAGGTCGCCTTTGGCATCACGAAGGGTGCACGGGACATGGATTCCACGCCGCCAGCAATCACAAGGTCGCATTCACCTGTCTTGATGGCACGAGACGCCGCAATGACAGCATCCATACCAGAACCGCACAAACGGTTCAGCGTTGTCCCTGGCACAGCCTCAGGCAAACCTGCCAGCAGCGCGACCATGCGAGCCACGTTGCGGTTGTCTTCACCAGCCTGATTGGCACAGCCGTAATACACTTCATCAACGGCTTCCCAATCAACTGAAGGGTTCCGCTCCATCAACGCTTTAATTGGCAATGCGCCAAGATCGTCCGCCCGAACAGAAGACAGCGCGCCCCCATAACGACCAATCGGTGTTCTAATATAATCGCAAATATATGCCTCAGACATCAGGCCGTCTCCACTCTGTTACCCGCATGCGCCGCCGCTGTTCGCGCTTTTAATGCGCGCAGAACAGACAGTTCCTCCTCAGTCGGCGCAGGGGTCTCCTGCAAATCATCACTGAAACGTACAGCCCAAGACACGGTTTGTTGCACCCGTTCTTTGGTCGTACCCGGATGAAGCGAGACCACTGTCATCTCTTTGGTAACAGGATCAGGTTTCCAGATAGCAAGGTCCGTAATCAGCAGGGTTGGGCCTTTTGTGGTGATGCCCATGCGAGTGCGATGGTCCCCTCCTTCTCCGTGTCCAAAGGAGGTAAAAAAGTCCAGTTTCTCTACAAAACCACGCTTGCTTTGCTTCATAGTGATGTAAATTTCCTGAGAGGACGAAGAGATCTCAGGCGCTCCACCACCACCCGGCAATCTTACCGTTGGATTGTCGTAATCTCCCACAACAGTGGTGTTGATGTTGGCGAAACGATCAATCTGCGCTGCCCCCAGAAAACCAACAGTGATCTTGCCGCCTTGTAGCCAATAGCGGAACATCTCGGTTACTGAGACTGTCGTGAGCGCTGTATCACAGAGTTCGCCATCACCAATGGAAAGCGGCAGAACGTCCGGCGCAGTGCCAATCGTTCCACTCTCATAAATCAGCGTAATATCAGGCGCGTGGGTCAATCGTGCTATGTTGCAGGCAGCTGATGGCGGACCGATGCCCACGAAGCAGACATCCGTGTTGCTCAAAGCACGGGATGCCGCAATGGCCATCATCTCATCCGGGGTAAAATCTTGTGTTGTCATGATGTTACCTCCAACCCTTTGATGCGGTCAGCAAACACCTCTGGTCCCTGTTTCAGCACGTGTTCTTCCATCCATGCCTGAAACGCCTCACGATCTGCTGCGATCGGATCCCAGTCGATATACGTCTTGTTGTCTCTGCCGTAATACCCTTGCGCATAAGACGGATGTGCCCCGCCGCGCACTTCGCAAATAGCGGAGACGGTCCAGTGTGGCAGGATGCACGCGTTCATATGCGTATCCAGCTCATCAACCACTTCCTCAACCGTCACAATGGAGTGCGTAGCAGCCAGCACGGCTTCCTTCTGGACACCCACAATTCCTTCAATCAACACGTTGCCTTTGCGGTCAGCTTTAAGAGCATGGATGAAAGCAACATCAGGACGAATGGAGGGAACAGCAGCCAATTCCTCACCCGTGAAAGGGCAATTTATTTTTTTGATATTCGGATTTACGCGCTGAAGTTCTGTACCCATATAACCACGAAACACGGCGCATGGCAGGCCAGCAGCCCCAGCTTCATATGCATTGGCAAGAGCGGCATGGGAATGCTCTTCAATCTCAATGGGTCGCGGCCAGCCGTTTTCGATTGAATCACGAACGCGTCGCAACAACCCAACACCCGGATTGCCCGCGTAGGAGAAGATCAATTTCCTGACCAGCCCCATGCCGATGAGCTGATCATAAATAAGATCAGGCGTCATGCGAATGACAGTGAGTTCATCAATGCCCTGCCGAATAACTTCGTGGGCAGCGGCGTGGGGAATGAGATGCGTAAAACCTTCAAAAGCGGCAGTGTCGCCGCTTTTGAGGTATTTCGTGACCGCATCTTTTAAAGACAGAAATTCAGCCATATTTATCAATCAGATATCAAAGAAGACGGTTTCGTTTTCACCCTGAATGTAAATGTCAAAGGTGTAGGTGTCGCCGGATTGCTTCGCGATCAGCGTTGATACGCGCACGCGATGTTCAATACGGCCCAACACCGGATCAACTGCGTTGGCTTCTTCCTCTTCCGGGAAGTACATGCGTGTATTGAGGCCAATGTTTATTCCGCGCGCAACGATCCAGAAGTTAATATGTGGTGCCTGTGTCCTGCCATCAGGAAACGGAACAGGCCCCGGCTTCACAGTCTCAAAGCAAAACTCACCACTTTCCAGATTGACCGGCTGGCGCCCCCATCCAGTAAAGTGGGGATCAGCTTTACCACGCGTTTCTGACGGGCTGTTGAACAGACCTTCACTGTCTGCCTGCCAGATTTCGAGCATGGCATCTTTCAAAGGCGTTCCGGTTCCGTCAAACACTCGACCTTTAATGGTAATGCGCGGGCCTTTGGTTTGCTCGTTCACCATGCGCGCGCCAAGGTCTTCTTTGAAGATCCCTGTGTTCCCGATGAAATTCGGGGTGCAGCCGATATGAACGTACGGACCAGCCGTCTGGCTTGGGCTTTCTTTCAGATACTCCAGCTTAGTCATATCAATTGCCCTCCATACGGTTCTCAAACATGGTCGAACGACGGCCACGCAGAACGATATCAAAGCGGTAAGCACGGGCGTCCATTGGTACACAATGGTTCATGTCCAGCTTGGCTACCAGCATCTCAATCGCCGCAGGATCATTGATCGTCCTCACAATCGGACACAGCGGAATATGAGGATCGCCCTCAAAATACATCTGCGTGATCAGGCGCTGCGCGAAACCGGAACCAAAAAGCGAAAAATGGATGTGGGACGGGCGCCAGTCATTCACCCCGTTTGGCCACGGATACGGGCCGGGGCGAACGGTACGAAAAGCATAGTATCCATTCTCATCCGTGATGACGCGACCACATCCGCCGAAATTCGGGTCAAGCGGCGCAAGGTAGCCATCTTTTTTATGGCGGTAGCGGCCACCAGCGTTGGCCTGCCAAACTTCTACCAGCGCATTCGGAACTGGTCTGGCTTCTTCATCCAGAACGTGGCCATGGACGATGATGCGCTCTCCCTGCGCACTTTCACCCGGTTTGGCATAATTCTGCACCAAATCGTGATCCAGCTCACCCAGCATGTTGTGGTCGAAGACTGGTCCGGTGGTTTCGCTGATTGTATTTCCGAGAGACAGAAGCGCCTTTTGCGGAGACCGCAACACGCTCGTTTTGTAGTTAGGCGACAATGCCGGTGGATGCCAGTTCCGGTCTCGTGGAAAGAACGGACCAGCATTGGTCGTTGGCTTGCTCATCTCACTCCCCTGACGCATCAAGCTGCGCGAAAACATTTTTGACGACTTTGATGGCGCTGTTTGCGGCTGGCACACCGGCATAAATTGCGGTGTGCAGCAGAGCTTCGCTTATATCTTCCCGTGTTGCCCCGGTGTTTCTTGCGGCCCGCACATGCATGGCCACCTCATCTAGGTGCCCTAACGCTGCGAGAAGCGCAATAGTTACAATGGACCGTTCTCGCAATGTCCAGTTGTGCCGCGACCACACATGCCCCCAAGCCGCTTCAGTGATAAGCTCCTGAAAAGGTGCATCAAAACTGCTCTTTTGAACTTCAGCAGCGTTCACGTGAGTGTCTCCCAACACCCTACGTCGTGTCTGCATGCCTTGTTTGTAAATTTCGCTTTGCCGCAGTTCACGCTGGTCAACCCTGTTTGGCCAACGAGAAATCGCCTGCCGAACAAGATGCGCCAGATACTCAGGTTGTTCCAGACTTGGCAGATGTCCGCAGTTTCCCACACGCTCATATTTGGCGTTCGGAATGAGGCATGCCATCTCCTCGACCAGTTCTGGCGGTGTAGACTGGTCGTCCTCACCAGCAACGCAGAGAACAGGTACGTCAATTTGCGCGGCCTGACAGGTCAGGTCAGCGTCCCGAATGGCTGCACATGTGCCGATGTATCCGTCCAAAGGTGTTCGGCACAAAAGATTCCGATATCCTGCAACTGCTTCTGGCCATTTTGCCTGAAAGCCCGATGAGAACCAACGAGACATCACTGTATCAGCGATCCCCTCCATCCCGTTGGCCTCAATTGCGTTGATACGCTCTTGCCACGTCTGTGCGTCACCGATGCGCGGTGCGGTGTCACACAGGATCAGCCCGCTCACCAGATCAGGCCGGGCAGCCTGCAGTGCCATTGCGATCATGCCCCCTACAGATACACCGCAAATCACTGCATTCTTGATGGACTGGCTGTCCATGAGCGCAGCAAGGTCACGCATATGCAAGTCAATCGAATACCGCTCATCGCCAACACTAGAAAGACCATGCCCACGTTTATCATAGGTCAGAACTTCGCCTTGATGCCCGAGATGAACCAGAAATTCATCCCAAATGCGAAAGTCCGTTCCCAATGAATTAATCAGAACAAGCGCTGGTGCTGCTGACTCTGAATTGGTCTTACTGAAGTGAAGCGTTGTAGAGTTTAATTCTATGAAGTGCATGCGCATCCCCCTAAACGGATCAATTGCATGTCTGTTTCAAAATGAATAATGATATTATCCAGACTAATCATATTGAGATTGTTATGAATAACTTACGCAGATTAAAGCTCAGGCATTTAGAAGCATTTGTGGAAGTGTCTCGCCAAAACAGCGTGAGCCGCGCTGCGGAGGTGCTTCATCTCACCCAGCCAGCCGTCACCCGTACTATTCGCGAACTGGAAGAAATATGCGGGCAGCCTCTGATTGAAAAAGATGGGCGCGGAATCCGCATCACCCATTACGGTGAGGTATTTCTGCGTCATGCAGGCACCAGTCTTGCCGCTGCCCGTAACGGCATCAATGCATTATCTCAGCTCAACTATAGCGACGGCCCGATGGTCCGCATTGGCGCTCTGCCAACAGTGGCTGCATCGCTCATTCCGCAGGCCGTTAAGGCTTTCCTTGATACAGGGTTGCGAAACCGTCTTCACATCGTAACCGGAGAAAACCACGTCCTGCTGGATCAACTGAGAAATGGTGAGCTGGATCTTGTTATGGGCCGCCTGCCAGCACCAGAGAACATGCAGGGATTGGTGTTCGAACCGCATTATCGCGAGCGTGTCGTTTTTGC
Organism: Pseudovibrio sp. Ad26; assembly: GCF_001623285.1. NCBI lineage: Bacteria > Pseudomonadati > Pseudomonadota > Alphaproteobacteria > Hyphomicrobiales > Stappiaceae > Pseudovibrio > Pseudovibrio sp. Ad26. The sequence goes on along the minus strand of NZ_LMCE01000049.1, from coordinate 413,736 downwards.
CGTCGACAAGAACCATCCCCTCGCAGGAAAACCGCAGATCAGCGTGAATGAGCTGGATGCTTATCCGGTGCTAATCCCTTCTGCAGCCTCAATTATTCGCCCGTTCGTCGATCGGCTTTTCATTGAACACGGCATTCCTGAACCAGAGCAGGCAATCGAAACCGTCTCGGACTCATTCGGCAGAGCCTTCACACAGGAATACAACGCGATCTGGATCATTTCGCGCGGTGTGATTGCGCGTGAGATTGAAAGCGGCCAGTTCGTGGAGTTGCCGATTGATACCCGTGCGACGGTCGGCTCTGTCGGCCTCAACATGCGCGCTGGCGAAACGCTGGATACGGCGGCCCAATGCTTTGCCGAGATCCTTATGGGGTTGAGCGAGCAGGAGGAAGTTCGCGCTCCAGCTCACTAAGTCAGAGCAAATTCAGGGTGCATATTGATACCCAATACGGCATGAGAAGCACGGTATTTTTCATTATTCATTTTGAAAAGTATATGTAATTCTCCGATTTCACAGTGGTGATTCCTAAGAATTCCCTTGGCGGATCATCCGGATCGTGATTAAGAATTTGACGGCCTTAGGGAGATGAGACTGCCCCAAGTAGCAGGATCAGGAAGGCTTGTCTGGTTTCGACCATTCTTCAGGAGGGTCACATACTTATGTTTGGTAATTTCAAAGGCTTCTGCGCTTCTACAGCACTTTTGCTTGCCAGTGTTTCCATGGCAGGTGCAGCAGAATACACATTTAAGCTCCACCACTTTCTAAGCCCCAAAGCGCCAGCGCAGACCAAGATGCTGGAACCATGGGCAAAGGCCGTTGAAGAAAATTCCGGCGGCCAGGTCAAAATCGAGATTTACCCGTCCATGTCGCTTGGCGGTCGTCCACCAGAGCTGGTCAACCAGGTTCGTGACGGCGTTGTTGATCTTGTCTGGACCCTGAACGGTTACACACCGGGCCTGTTTCCACGCACTGAAGTGATGGAACTTCCGTTCGTGTTCCTGGATGATCCACGCGCGGCAAACCTTGCCCTTTACGACATGTTCAAGAGCGATCTTGAAGTTGAATACAAGGGCTTGGAAGTCATGTTCCTGCACGTGCATGCCGGTGCAGGCCTTCATACGCGCGACAAGGAAGTCCGCAGTCCGGCTGATATGGCAGGTATGCGCATTCGTACGCCATCGCGCACCGGTGCATGGGTGATTGAAGCGCTTGGCGCCTCTCCTGCAGCTATGCCGGTTCCTGAGCTGCCGACAGCTTTGCAAAAAGGCGTGATTGATGCGGCGTTTATTCCTTGGGAAATCATTCCACCGCTGAAAATTCAGGAACAGACCGAGTATCAGATCGAAGGTGCTGGCAAAGCGCGCTTTGGTACTTCTGTCTTCCAGGTTTCCATGAACAAAGAGCGCTGGGAAGGGTTGCCTGAAGACATTCAGAAGGCTTTCCGTGATGCATCTGGTCCTGAGTGGTGGGCAAAGGTTGGTGAAGTTTGGCGTGCGACAGATGACTTTGGCATCGGCCTCGCTGTAAAGTCAGGCAACAAACACATCACTCTTTCTGAAGAAGAAACAGCGGTCTTTAGAGAAGCTCTGGCTCCGGTCGTTGATAAATGGACCTCAGAAGTCGCCAAAAAAGGCATTGATGGCAACGCGATTGTTGCAAAAGCACAGGCATTGATTTCCAAGCACAGCGAGTAGCTATGGGCGCCTTTCAAAAACTCGGACGCGCCGGCATTGCCGGTGCATTCGAAAAACTTATTGTAGCATGGGCACTTACCGGCGGAGTGGTTCTGCTGGCGGTGGTCGCGATAAACATCTACTCCACCCTTGGCAACATATGGGCAGCTCCCTTTCCCGGAGATTTCGAGCTCACTGAGATCGGCGTTGCTATCGCAGTCTTTTCCTTCCTGCCCTTCTGCCAGATCACTGATGCCAATGTCACAGCGGATATCTTCACCAGTAAGGCTGGCCCTCGTTTGAAAGCATTTCTGGCTCTGATCGCATCTGTGATCGCGTTTGGGTTTGGCTTGCTGCTGTTGTGGCGCATGTACCATGGTATGTCTGATCAGAAAGAATACGATTACACCACCGCAATTTTGCAGATCCCTGTTTGGTATGCGTATGTACCTGTTTTGATTTCGCTTTTGCTCCTGAGTATTGGCGCGGTTATTACGCTGAGTGAAAACACCAGAGATCTGGCTCGGAGAACCTGATGGCGGCAAGTCTTTTCATGGGCTTTGGAGCCCTCGCCATTCTGGTGTTTCTCATTGTTATCCGTATCCCAATTGCTTATGCGATGATCCTTGTTGGCGGCGTTGGGATTGCGCTCATCAACGGTCCGATGTTACTGCTTAGTCAGTTGAAAACATTGGCGTATGGCCAGTTCGCCATTTACGACCTCTCCGTCATTCCGCTGTTTATTCTGATGGGTGCGCTCGCCTCAAAAACCGGTTTGAGCCAATCTCTCTTCAGAGCAGCGAATGCATGGCTTGGTTGGATGAAGGGCGGCACAGCGATGGCCGCGATTGCCTCCTGTGCCGGGTTTGGCGCGGTTTGTGGCTCGTCGCTTGCGACCGCCTCAACCATGGGTAAAGTCGCCCTTCCGGAGCTGAAGCATTACAATTATTCAGGTGCTTTGGCGACAGGAACGCTCGCGGCTGGCGGAGTTCTGGGCATTCTCATCCCGCCAAGCGTCGTTTTGATCATCTATGCCGTGATCGTGGAAGCAAACATCGTTACTATGTTCGTTGCTGCGTTTATTCCGGGTATTTTGGCCGTTCTTTTGTTTCTCGCAGTCATCGCGCTGTATGTTTTCGTCAGTCCCTCATCTGGCCCTGCAGGTGGTGCTGGAACCCGAGAAGAGTTCCTCGCAGCGTCCCTCGGCGTGCTGCCGGTGCTGACTGTTTTCGGGCTTGTCATCGGCGGCATCTATTTCGGCTTTTACAATCCGACACCTGCTGCTGCGGTGGGTGTGTTTCTTGTGATGCTATTCGGGCTCCTCCAGCGCAATCTTGGTTTGGGGGATATGATCGAAGCATTGAAGGAGACGGCTGCAACCTCTGGCATGATCTATCTGATCCTGCTTGGTGCAGAACTGCTCAAGATCTTCATGTCACGCATTGGTCTTCCTCAGGAGACGGCGGCTTGGATTGCAGGCTCAGGTCTGGAACCAATGACCGTGATGCTGCTGATCCTGCTAGCACTCATTGCGCTTGGCTGTCTGATGGACAGTATGTCCATGATGTTGCTGGTCATCCCGTTCTTCTGGCCTGTACTTATGGAACTGAACGGCGGCATGTATCAGGGAGCAGATGGTGCCGGGTATGGCATGAGCACCGAAGACCTGAAGATCTGGTTCGGTATTCTGGCGCTGATTGTCGTCGAGCTTGGGCTGATTACACCGCCAGTGGGCATGAATGTCTTCGTGATTTCAGCTTTGGCAAAAGACACGCCAATGATCCAGACCTTCAAGGGTGTTGCGCCATTCTTTGGCGCCGAGCTGGTGCGTGTCGCCATTTTGGTGAGCTTCCCAGCGCTAACCCTTTGGTTGCCCAGAGTGCTTTCCTAAACGCAAAACAACAGGTTGTCTTGGCAGGACTGATTGCTGAGACAACCGAATGGATAAAAGCGTTCTAATAGCAATTTTGCTATAATTTCTGCTTATAATTCAATTTTACATATCAATCATAAACAGCAACACTGAACATCATTCAAACGTGTATTCGCAATCCATTTTACTTCTGACTTAGCGCATACCCCAATTGCCGCGATCTGCCAGATGTTTTGAACCTAAGGAATTTTTCATGACCCACCATAGAGATCGTACTCAGGTTGCGATTATCGGCGGCGGTCCTGCTGGTTTATTACTCTCTCACATCCTGAGCGAAAGCGGCGTGGACAGTGTTGTGCTGGAACAGCGCACCAAGGCCTATGTTCTCTCTCGCATCCGTGCTGGTCTTTTAGAGACCGGAACTGTGCAACTGCTGCGCGATTATGGCCTTGCAGAGCGTATGGATAAGAATGGTAAGAGCAAAAAAGGCTCATGGATTACGCGGCAGGGCTTTGAAAGTCATTTCATTGATACGCACAAATGGATTGGCAAGGAGATGATGGTCTACGGCCAGACCGACATCACCGAAGACCTGTATGACGCCCGCGAACGCGCTGGCGGCAACATCATCAACGAAGCCACTGATGTAACCCTGCATGATGTGACCTCTGACAAACCTTCTGTGACCTACGTGAAGGACGGGCAGACGTATCACCTGGACTGTGACTACATTGCTGGCTGCGATGGCTTCCATGGTGTCAGCCGCAAGACCATTCCTGACAACATTCTGCGCACCTACGAGCGTGCCTATCCGTTTGGATGGCTTGGCATCATGGCAGAAGTCCCACCCCTGCCGGATTTGGTCTATGCCTATCATGAGCGTGGGTTTGCACTTGCCTCACAGCGAAACCGCCTGCTGAGCCGCTATTACATTCAGTGCCCGTTGACAGACAGTGTTATGGATTGGTCCGATGAGCGGTTCTGGGAAGAGTTGATTAGCCGTTTTCCTGCGGATGTGGCGTCAGATATCGTCACCGGACCATCTATTGAAAAATCCATCGCCCCGCTCCGCAGCTTTGTGGCTGAACCGATGCAGTACGGGCGAATGTTCCTTGCGGGCGATGCAGCTCACATTGTGCCACCCACAGGAGCGAAGGGGCTCAACCTGGCTGCCTCCGATGTGTTCTATCTTTCACGCGGGTTAATTGAGCAGATCAAGAGCAATCACTCCGCTCACCTGGAGCGTTACTCCGAGCTGGCTTTGCGCCGAGTGTGGAGCTCTGAGAACTTCTCCTGGCGGATGACGCAGCTGTTGCATGTTTTCCCGGAGATGAATGGGTTTGATGCGAAAATCCAGCAAAACAGCTACGAGCTGTTGCTGCAAAATGAGACCCAACAGCGGGCCTTGGCAGAAGAATATGTTGGCTTGCCGTTTGAAGAGCTGGACGCGCTGACTTTATCAGCCGCTTAATCCAGCGATTGGAGAGAGGTCCATCCCTCTCTCCCCACCACGAGAACGCGGCTTACTATTCTGTTTTGTCAGCAATTTCAACAATTGCTGCGGCAAAGGCCTCGGGGTTTTCTTGCGGCAGATTATGTCCTGTACCCTCGACGAGACGCGCCTCAAAATATCCGTTGAAGTTTGTCTCGTGCCCTTTGCTGTGCCGCCGTGGGCTTACGCCATCATTGGCACCAAGCAATGCAATGGCTGGCACATTGATCTTCGGTTGCGCGGTGAGCAGAACCTCGATCTTCTCAAAAGCAGGGTCTCCCTCAACCAGCCCAAAACGGTGCCTGTAGGAGTGGATGACAGTCTCAACAAAATCAGGATTGTCAAAGCTCTCGGCGGTTTCGCGGAAGGTTCGGCGAGAAAACTCCCAGGTGGGTGACCATTGCTGCCAGAGCATTTTTGTCAGATCTTCGCGGTTCTCAGTCAGGCCATTGCGGCCACGTTCACTCTGGAAATAGTACTGATACCACCAGAGCTGTTCCTCCTCAGGCGAGGCAGGTCGATAGGCTGCAGGAATGTTCTGGATGTTGTAGGCTACCCCGCCACTCACAAGCCCCCTCACCTTTTCCGGCCAGAGTGCTGCGGCGATACAAGCCGCACGGCCACCCCAGTCATAGCCCGCAACAATCGCCTGCGGCAGCTCCAAAGCCACCATCAGTGACCGCAGATCAAAGGCCAATGCGCCTTGCTGACCGGAGCGCGGCGTTTGCGGAGACAGATATTGGGTTGGCCCGTAGCCACGCAAGTAAGGGATGATGCATCGAAAACCGCGATTGGCAAGAATGACGGAGACTTCGTCATAGCTGCGCACATCATACGGAAAGCCATGAAGCAGAACAGCTGGAACACCTGATTTCGGCCCAACATCCATATAGGCGATGTTCAGCACCCCGGCTTCAATAAACTTCATATGTCCAGTCCCCTATATCGCGCGGTCCCTTGCGCAACACTATAGATCAGGCCTGCTATGAGAAAGTAATAAACTTTCATACTCAAAAGCCTCCGAACAGCCAAAATCGCCTATTCGGTATGCCGAAAGGCCCAAGCCGATATTCAAAAAGCCTTCAATACTCCAATTAACTCTGACAAAGACTGAATTTCTGCATCAGCTCGTGTGGGAAGATCTGTGGGCCAGATAGCGCCATTTGGAAACCAAACGGATTTCATTCCAACTTTTTGGGCCCCGGAAACATCTGCCGTTGGAGAGTCGCCAACAAAGACGCAATCTTCAGTCCGCACTGATAGATTTCCAGCTGCAAGTTGAAAAATCTTCGCATCTGGTTTTCGCAAGCCAACCGCCTCGGAGATAATGTAATCGTCGGCGAGTCTGTCCAAATTTAGGGCCAGAAGAGACCTCAACTGTATGTCGGTCCTTCCGTTAGTGACAATTCCGATTTTTGCACCCAAGGCCCTGATTTCACTAAACGCCTCGTTAAGCCCCTCAAACGGCATCGCAAATCGCCATGCGTTTCGCATGTAGTGATCGTATAACTCAGCTGCGAGATTTTGGTCGTCTATTCCAAATTCTTTGAATAGCGTTTGGTACACTTTATATTTTGACGACTTCCCGCGATTGTCGAGCTCCAACAAACGAGCCACGACATGAGAAGGAGTCGGGAACACGTTCGGGTACTGGTTGTTTAACTGGTCTTCTGCGAACGCCTTCAATGAAGACGTGCGAGCAAAAAGCGTTTCATCAAGATCAAATATTACTGCAGAAATCATAGCTGGACTGTGAACACCTTAACGGCAGTTCGTCAAGTTCCGCTTTGGCCACACTCCGCCTGCCCAAGCATACCAGTTGTTGGAGATGGTCAATTCAGGATGACGCTTTATTACTCAGTGTGAGATTTTTTGGCTTCGCAACATCAGCAAGGAGGAAGCCATTCTTCAAACTCACACTTAAGGTGGGCAACTTCCTCTGCATTTTGCATGAAGCAATCGAAGCCGCCGTCATAGGGCGCAAATATGCGCGATGTTTCCCGGTTCATGAGTAGAAAACGCTCTTCATCCTGTGCTGCATCTTTTAGGGCTTCGCGATAGACCTCAGGAAACCAGCGCACCTCGTTGCCGTAAAAGCCTATGGTTTCCTCTTCGCCCCATGGGTCATCCTCATACTTCCATTTGAACCAGTATTTCAGACGAAACTGATCAAGAAGCTTGTGACTGTAAGGGAGAGGATACTTATCGAAATTCGGGAAATACGAGATGAAGAGGCAATTCTGCCCCTCCTTTAAAATCCGATTGGCCAATACTCTGCCTCTGTTAAAGACAATTGCGGCTTCTTCCGGCGTTTCTGCGTATCGTCTTGTATCCGGCAGTGCATGGAATCTGACCCACCTTTCGGGCAGTACATCACGGAGGTAATGGCTATAGGGAGGGAGGTCTCCAAAATAGCCTTTCCATTCATCAATGAACCTTTTCACAATGATACAACCCTGTCTCAACCACTCAGCGGAACCATTGAATAATCAGAGGACACTTAGTTGAGATTGGTTCGAATTTTCCTAGGTAAATAGCTGCAATGCTCTTTGAATTGTGAGGAATTAAAGAGGCACCTTCACATTCTCATAGCTTTGCATTGCCGCACAGAAGGCTGCAAAAATGCGAGTGGAGACAGGGTTGCTCACCGCTTCAAACTCCGCATGCCACTGAACGCCAAGGAAGAACGCTTTGTCTGGGTGGTGAAAGGCTTCAATCACGCCATCCTCAGAAAGGGCGTCAAGCACAAGCCCTTCACCAAGCCTCTCAACCGCTTGTTCGTGCAGAGAATTTACCTGATGGACGCCTTCGCCAAGGATAGTGGTCAATAGGCCAGTCTCTTCAAGGATAAGTTGATGGGCTGCCCCGTATCTTTGTATTGGTGGCAGCTTGTAGTCGATGGGGTGGTGCAGCGAAAACTCATGGTTCGCATATAAGTCGTTTCGGATTGTGCCGCCAAAAGCCACGTTCATTTCCTGCATGCCGCGGCAGATTCCCAGCAGCGGCAGGTCTTTTTCAAAAGCGGCACGGATCAACGCAAACGCGGCAGTGTCGCGTTTATCATCAAAAGGGCCATGGCTCTCAGAGGTGCCGTCATTGTTGTAATAGGCTGGCTGAATGTTGGAGGCATCGCCTGTCAGAATAAGCCCGTCAACCAAAGACAGCACATGAGCCAGTTCAGCTTCCTTCAGAAGTGTCGGGATGATGAGAGGGATTGCTCCAACAGCCTGCAATGCAGCTGTCAGGTACTTATCATCAATGGTTTGCGTTCCAAGACCAGCTTCTTGCGAGGAATTCGCCAAAATTCCGACAATGGTTCTTTTATCAGCAGCCACGCTCTGCGGCGTGGTTTTGCCAGTATTGCTTGTCATAAGCGTATCCCTTCAGGGCACGAAAACTCGTGGCGCACCTATGCGCTCAAAATCAATGGAAGAATAATTATCGCTTCAGCGATTTTGCGTAATGCGTCTCAATTCGCTGTTGCACAAATTCCAGCATGACCGACATGACCCAGTAGATGATGGAAGCGGTGATCAGCATCTCCAGAATCTTGAAGTCAGATCGTCCCTGCGTTCGTGCAATAAACATTATGTCCCAGACGCCGACGACCGAAACCAGCGAGGAATCCTTGAGCATCGCGATGAACTGGTTGCCCGTTGGCGGCACAATAACCCGCATGGCTTGGGGCAGAATGACTTTTCGAAACGTCAATAAACGCGGCAAGCCCAACGCATCCGCAGCTTCCCATTGCCCAAGTGAGATCGACTGAATGCCAGAGCGGAAAATCTCGGTCATATACGCCCCGTACACCAGCGACAGGGCGATGATTGCTGCAGGAACGGGCGAGATGACATAGCCAATTTGCGGTAGGCCGAGGTAGATCAAAAAGAGCTGCACCAGCAGTGGCACACCGCGAAAGTACGAAGTGTAAAAGGCTCCAACACCTTCAACAACACCAATGCCCGAGAGCTTGGCCGTCGCCCCCAGCAAAGCAAATATGAAGGCCAGTGTGATCGCAATGGCAGAGACATAGAGCGTGGTGAACGCGCCTGTCGTTATCAGGAAGGGCAGTTTGCGACCGATAAACTCAAAACTCAGCTCAAAGCTTAGAAAGAACCCGAGAGCTCCGGCAGCAAGCAAAAGCCACACGGTTATCAGCTGAGCCCGCCGGGACAGGCTGAGGACGAGAAACCCCAGTCCTGACACCAGCAGGAAAATCACCATGGATACAGAAAAACGCCCCCACCAGCCGGCAAGTGTTTCCTCACTCATCGCAGGGCGAAGGAATGACCCGATCAGGCCTTGATTGAACGCGAGAAAGAACGCGAGCACGAAGGCAAGTGAACCAAGCGTTGCTGCAGCTTTCAGGCGGGCTGGACCCTGCCTGAAAGCACCATTGGTGAGTGTAACCATGATCTTACTTAACGCTCACGAGATCCGCGCCGTGCCATTTCACGGAGAGCTTGGTCAAAGTGCCGTCACTCTTCATGTCTTCAACAATGGAAGCCAGCTTATCGCTCAGTTCCTTGTCGCCCTTGTCGATTGCAATCGCCAGCGGCTCATAGAAGATCGGATCGCCCAACTGCTTGATCGGCAGGCCTTTCTTCATCGCCTGCTGAATGACAGGAACGGACTGCGCCAATGCGTCAAGGCGTACACCATCGCCAAGAGACAGCTCGTCAAACTCATTGATATCGCTATAAAGTTTGATCTCGCCCGGCGTTACGGCATATTCGAAAGCTGGTGCGCCAACCGCATCAATCTCAAGCTTGTGCTCCAGATACTTGTGGTAGGTGGACGAACCCACAACGCCAATCACCTTGCCGTCCAGATCCTTAAGCGATGTTGCCTTGGAGTTTTTATGAACCGCAAAGGCTGCCGGGGTGTAGTAGTACACAGCAGGGAAATCCAGCACCTGCGCCCGGGCTTTGGTTGGGGTCATAGAACCTACAACCATATGCCATCTGCCAGACCAGCGCCCTGCAGTCATGATTTCCCAGCCCGGAGTGACAAACTGCACGTCAACGCCGAGACGCTTCGCGATCTCTTTGGAAACGTCAATATCAAAGCCCTGCAGCTGGTTGTCGTCTCCCATAAAGGCATTCGGGCGATAATCTGAGTTAGAGCCCACGAGCAACGTCTTGCTCTTCATGATCGCATCCAGAGCCCCTCCAGCTTGTGCGCTCATGCCAACAACGCTTGCAGAGACAAACAATGCAGCCCCTAAGATGGCTTTTCCGGTATTTTTAAACATCCCAACCCCCAAATTCGTCATTATGACGGATATTTCTCAAAATTTTGGGCAGTTTATAAGTGCGGGTCAGAGCAAGGCAAATCAGTCTGATTGATCTATGTATAGAAAAACTCTATATCTCATTCATGGCTATCTCTCGACGTTTCGTCCCCACCCTTCAGGAATTACGCGCACTTGCAGCAGTCGCACGGCACAAATCCATCTCCGCCGCCGCGCGGGAACTGAACGTCTCACAACCAACAGTATCTTATCATATCAAGCAGTTAGAAGAGCGTTGGGACGTCAAGCTGTTCCGCATGAACGGACGAAATCTGGAGCAGACGGAGCTGGTGCAGGATATTCTTTCGGAGGTCTCTGCAATCAACAATGGTATAGAGAACCTCTCATACCTACTCGCCAGTCAGACCGCACGAAAACAGCTTACAATCGGCATTGCGCCGTCTCTTGCCTCCATTATGCTGGTCCCGCGTCTGGCCCAGTTCTCCGCTTTGCACCCGCATGTGGCGATCCGGATCAGTGCAGCCAATCGCTTCGTTGATTTTGCAGAAGAAAAGCTCGATGTGGCACTGCGTCTACTGCCCAAGCCTGAGGGTGACCTCGGCGCATCTCCGCTTATTCCCCTGCCGCAGGAACGTATGCGCGTGGTGTGCTCGCCAAGCTATCTGGAGGCCATCGCGGGAGAGCGTCTGGCGCCACATTCAGCTCCGGTTGAGCTCTTCGCCAAGGCTGACTTCATCCATGAAGACGAAGCCTTCCACTGGCAGAAGTACCTGGAAGCCAGTTGGCCAGACTTTTCCGGCCAGATGGTGCAGCAACTGACGTTCAACAACACGGACCTTATCCTGCAAAGCGCTATTGCAGGCCGTGGCTTTGCCATTCTCAGAGATCTCTATGTCATTGATGCATTGAATGCAGGCACGCTTGTGGAGCCGTTTGCTGAGACCCTCCCATGCCAGCGCGCCTTCCAGTTTGTCTTGCCAGAAACATCTATCCCCTCAGCCCCTGTGTGGGACTTCATCAACTGGCTGAGCAACGAGATGACCCAGATGCAAATTCGCTAAGCCTCTTGCGTCAAAAACTATCTGGATAAGCTCCTCAGACAAACCCGCATGCTCCCGACACATTGTCAGCTCGCCCTCGCAGTTCCCGTCAATGTGCCGAGGAAGTAATCACCGTTTGCCCCATCTGCCTAAAACATCGCCAAGCAAACAAAATTCCATCTCTAAGTGATTATCAATAATTCACTTTAGCACTATACAATATTCATTGGTTATGTATTGTCATATTAAATAAATATAATTCCTATATTCATAAATACAAATTCTTACAGCAATAAATACAACAAAATTAAAATCACTAAACCAAACTACGGAAACAAACTACTTATATGATGACGAGCAATCAAATTATTCATCGAAACCTCAAAATAATTTACTTATCGCGGCGGAATCAAACATCGCTATCACAAGGAATTCAGGAACTCAGCATCCGGCCCGGCAATAAGGCCGGAAACGCATTTCGCAGAAGAACAGGCATTCAAAAGTAGGCTTGGTCTGACTGCAGAGTTATCGTAGGGTGATAGCGGGGCATACCCGTTAAGCGGGTGCCAGCACACTAGCCCAAAGCCAACGGCTGAGCATAGTTATTGTCCTTTTCAGAGCCGAATACGTTCAAGAAACTCTTTTCTTATTGGAAGGAAAAGGATGGACATTCATCAACTCAAAACCTTCGTGACGGTCGCGCGCGAAGGCAGCATAACCAAAGCTTCAGAATTGCTCTTTCGCAGCCAGCCTGCTGTCAGTGCGCATATCAAAAATATGGAAGAGACATTGGGATTAACGCTCTTCCAACGCACACCGCGTGGAATGGCTGTTACACCCGACGGGCAACGCCTCCTGACGGAAGCACACCAATTGCTGGATCGGCACCAGAAATTTCTGGAGGAAGCATCCCGCCTGCGCGGCAGTCTTGCTGGTAGCCTGACCCTCGGCGCTGGTCGCAACTCAAGCACAGGCGTTGTAAGCAATCTGCTTGCAGCTATGTCTCAGGAGTTCCCTGAGGTTGAAGTTGAGTTGCAGCATCGCCCCTCTGTGAGGGTGCTGGAAGGCATTCGCAATGGCAGCCTGGACGCCGGATTTTACACGGAAACGGGTGAGGATGACGCCGGACTGTCTACCTTGGAGATCTCCAATTTCTGCGTTTACCTCGCAGCCCCTGCGGATCTTGTGCCCGTTGCGGCTGAGGTGAACTGGAAGGCACTTGAAAGCGTGCCGTGGATCTACCCAAGTGGCGACTCTTGTTGCGGGCGTGTTGCAAGGGACCTTCTGGACACGCACGGCATCAGACCCAAACGGGTGATCAATGTGGATGACGAGGGGGTTACACGGGCCTTAATTGCCAGCGGTGTTGGTATTGGGCTCGTTCATGCCAACTCAACCAACCCTCAAGAGAACCAGGGTGATATCGTCTTGCTCTCTCAGGTGCAAAAATCAGCCCGCGTGTTGTTTGCGCACCTTTCCTGCCGGAAAGAAGACCCAGTAATTGCGGCGGTTCGCTCCATTCTGGCGACAGACAATTGCACGAGCCTTTCGTTTCAAGACGACCGAACACTAGAGGCGGCGCTCATCGCCTCCTGACACTTTCAAAAGAATCAGATTTGCAAGACTCCAGCTCAGCCATGAGCTGGAGTCCGCTGCATCCTGCTTTCCAGTTGGGCGGATGGCTGCTCTGTCCAGTTGGCGTTAAAGACAAAAACAATCCGGAATACTGAGGAATTTTTTAGCACAAACCCATTGTTTTATTCTCATCGGGAGAAGCCATATGCAAAGACTTCTTTACAGCCTCAGCGGAGCCTCAGGGCAGCACTACTCCCCGCATGTCTGGAAAATTATGATGTCCCTGAAGCACAAAGGGCTCGATTTTGACCTGAAGCCCGTTTCCTTTGGCGACATTTCTAAAATTGAAGATGGATCCTTCACCAGCGTTCCGGTTCTCAACGATCAAGGCACTCTTTTAGGCGACAGTTTTGAGATCGCCGAATATTTGGAAGAGACCTATCAGGACGCGCCTAGCCTGTTTGATGGCCCTGGCGGTCTCCAGCTTTCTCACTTTGTGGAAAGCTACTGCAAAACCGTCCTCCACCCGACATTGGCGGTGATTGCCGTGATGGATATGTACAACATCATGAGCGATGCCGACCGCGCCTACTTCCGGCCTGCCCGCGAAAAACGGTTCGGAAAATCGCTCGAAGATGTCTACGCAGGGCGAGACGCCGAACTGAGCACATTGCCAGAGAAGTTGAACCCCGTGCGCGACCTGCTCACCAACCAGGATTGGTTTGGTGGTGAGAAAGCGATGCATGCAGATTATGTTCTGTTCGGGACATTGCAGTGGTGCAAAGTGTGCTGCCCAGATCCAATTCTTGCACCGAGTGACCCCGTCAATTTGTGGTTTGAACGCATGTTGGATCTTCATGATTACATGGGTCGCAAAGCGCTGAGCGAAGCTGTCGCTGCCTAGCGCCACAGATATTTCACGCAACTCCAAATAACTAACCCCTTCAGAAGGCATCGCAAATTTTTGCGGTGCCTTCTTTTTATGCAAGCCCCTGTATTATCAATAATTTACAAGCAATAACTTCCGCTGAGGCATTCCTCATCTATCCTGAGGGAAGCCATCAGTTTTTTCAGCTTGTTCAAAGCAAACCTTTCCGGCTCCATAGGGTCACACGAAAAAATATTACTGGACGCGAGGAACTAAAATTCACCTCAAACCCGGCAGGGCAAACGGAGATTCATTCGAGTCTGCGCGTGCTACCGCTCTGCCATGCATAAGAACAACGACAAGCCACGCAGTTTGTCAGGGGGTGCGCCTCGCGCAAATCCTGCATCGGCATTTTTCAGTCTTTCTTCCCAAGTGAAGGATCAGAGAATTTATGGATGCACATATTGAAGCTTCGGACTATTTGGCCAAAGGAACAGCCCCACTGTCCTTTGACTGGGTCCGACAAGTTCACACTCTGGGGCCGACTGGCACGAACTGCGAGAGAGCAGCTCTGACATGGGTACAACGTCACTGCAAAAACGCTGAAGTCTTTCTTCACCCGACCATGGAAATCGCAGCGGAAGCCGTTGCTCAATGCCGCAAGTCCGTTTTACTGAGTGTCGTCGCCTACCCGCATCTTCATTCGATTATTTACGAGCACATCGGCCAACTGAAACTGATGGACGTGTTCATCATGAACACCGACAACATGGTTCTGGCCTCTTCTACCGGCAAAACACCTGCCCTTTGCGCAACACATCCGGCACCGGAAAAACTGATCCCGGCATCTATTGAGCGCAAATACGTAACCAGCAATGCGCAAGCCGCAGCTGTGTGCGCCAAAGGCGAGGCTGATGGCTGCATCACCACGCTGTGCTCCGCCAACGAGTTTTCACTGACTGTCCTGACAAAGCACGGCCCCGTGCCTATGGGCTTCACCATTCACGGCCCATTGCAGGCCGCAACCCATACCCAGCCTTCATTCACCAATGATTTTCAAAACCCCAACAGGAGGGAATTTCATGACACAGAAAGCTTATGAAACACCAATCGATATCCGCTACCGCGATACAGATTCAATGGGCCATGTGAGCAGCCCGATCTACTACGATTACATGCAGTCCGCTTACCTGGAATACATGCATGACCTGCTCAAGCTGCCTAAATCTGAAAAGCTGCCGCACATCATGGTGAAGACCTCTTGTGACTACGTTTCTCAGGCTCTTTACGGCGACCATCTGGTTGTGCTGAGCCGGGTGACAAAGTTTGGCGGCAAGAGCTTTGAGATGCAGCATGAAATGCGTCTTGGCGATGCAGATGGCCGTGTGGTTGCCAATGCAGCTTCCACTCACGTGATGTTTGATTACGAAAAGCAGGCGACCTATCCGGTGCCGGATGAGTTCAAGACTGCGGTTGCAGCTCTGCAAGAACCTGTCGCAATGCACGAGCCAGCTTAAGATCCGTCACTTTTGAAATCTGGAGATCTCTGATGGATCTACAATGGAATGAACGTCAACAGGCTCTGCGAGCAAAGTATGCTCAAATTGGCAGCCAGATTGACCACTCAGAGCTTCATGCTGGCAAGCAGGCATTTGATCAGGACACATGGGACCGGCTTTTAGAAGCCGGTCTCTGGAAGATCATCGTCCCGGCAGAATATGGCGGCGCAGGCACAGACTGGTGGGACTTTACCGCTGCTCTGGAAGGTCTTGCATGCTCCGTGCGTACGCCGGGTATTCTGCTTTCTGTCATAGCACAGGCAGGCATGGTTCATGCACTCAACCTGTTCGGCACGGAAGCGCAGAAGAAGGATTATCTTGGCCGTATCCTCAAAGGAAAGCTGAGCGCGACTGCAATTGCAGACCCTGATACAGGCACCGATGTACGCTCCACCTCTTCTGTACTGACACCGGGACCAAATGAGACTTTCATGCTCAATGGTGCCAAATACAACATCGCCCATGCACCCGTGGCGGATTTCACGCTTGTCGTGTGTAAGCTGGATGGCCACGCTCGTGATGGCATCTCGCTCATCCTGCTGGATGCAGGCACCAAGGGCCTGGAAGTTGGCGACTACGACCAGAAGCTCGGCAATCTGGATTTGCCAACAGGGCCGATGAAGTTCACCAATATCCCACTGCATTACGGCGACTTGCTTGGCATTCCCGGCAAGGGCCTGCGCAACCTGATCACCTTCGTTTCCCTTGGCAGGCTGTATTACGGTCTGGTTTCTGCATGGATGATTGAGCCGATGCTGAAGGAAGCGATGCGCTACGCTCAGGAGCGTCAGACCTTCGAAGTGCCGGTGCTGGAGTTCCAGTACGTGCAGAAAAAGCTCACCGACATGCGTATCTCCGCAGAATCCGCCAAGTGGACTGCTTATGGCGCGCTCCAGCAACTTCTGTCCGGTGCTCCGGAAGCGGGTATGACCTGCTCTATTGCCAAGCTGGTTGGGGCTGAAGCAATCACCAGCGGCGCGATTGACCTGCTCAAGCTGTACGGCACCAAAGGCTATCATCAGGGTGAGGTTTCGACCTTCCTGCGCGATGCACTGGCGTTTTGCGCTGTGGGCGGCACTGAGGAAATGCACCGCCGCAACATCATCAGCCAGATGAAACGGCTGGAGGCGAAAGCGGCAAAAGAAGCAGCGCCCGTGCGCGAAGAACGCGTGCTTGAAACAGCATGATTTGATGCAGGCCCCGATATTGCCGGAGCTTTGCACTCTTTTGCATTTACAGGAGACTTTTATGGAATTCGCCAAAGTCGCATTAGCGGCCACTCTTCTGGCAGCAACAACCGCCGCTCCCACTCTGGCAAAGAATGGTGTTGAGCGTGTGCCAACCAAGATCGATTGGCAAGCAGCCAAAACCGCTGCAAAGCGGTCACTCGCACGGGACCCGGCGGCCGTGGAGAAGTTCGTCGCAGCCACCAATGGCAAGCTCAGCTACATTGAGCTGCCTGTCCTGATTTTCGGCAGTGATGCGAAGATGGAGACACCACAGTTTGGAAGCCAGAACTCATCCTATGCTGCGTTTTACACTCTGGAAGATGCACAGATCAGCATTCTCGGTTCTCACAGTGTGCTGACCGGAACGGAAGATCTCACCGAGCATCATAAGGCAACAGCGCATGAGTCCATCGGCAACGGGGCAGATTACAATCTGAACCGCTACGGGGCGCATTACACAATCCGCCTGACTTGCGATAACCCGATCAAAGACACGCGCTGCCGTAAGCCTGATTTTCTTCAAAGCGTCGTTCAGACCCTCCTTGTTGTGAATGGAGCAAACCAATGATGCGATTTATCTATCTCTGTCTGGCCCTGACCTTTGGCTTCTCCGCTCACGCAGATGACAGCTCCCGCTTTATGCAGCCGGGTGACCTGATTGCAGACACCGGCAAGGGTGTTGCAAGCCATGCCATCTTTTTCCCAAACATGCGCTTTCCCGTGGAATCCGGCCCGGCCTATGCCAACTCTCACGCTTATGCGCCCGGTGGGTTCAAAGCTGATGGCGGATCCGAGTGTGATCCTGTGAACTACTCCTACCCATGGCGCGATAACTTCTGCGAGTTCCGTAGAGCCGATCTGCCAGTTTGCGCCTCAGGCGGCCATCAGGGGCAGGATATTCGTCCGGCATCATGCGAAGCCAGCAAGCACTGGGCTGTTGCAGCAGAAGACGGCATTGTTGCTCATGTAGGTCGTTTTGGTGTGACCATCCAAAGCGCCACCGGCACGCTGTATCGCTATGTGCATCTGGACATGGACACACTACAGGTGAAGCCGATGGACAAGATCGTCAGAGGCAACCGCATTGGCAAGATCTCCAACAACTGGCTTGGGCCGCTACCAATCCATCTGCATTTTGATGCAAAAGACACGGTGATGCTGAACGGCGAACCAAAGTCGGTTTTCCTGCCGCCTTACACCAGTCTCGTGGCGTCCTATCAACTGATTATGGATTGATCAGCTGAGATTTGATCGCAAAGGGCGCCTTTTACGGTGCCCTTTTTGCTTTTCAATGTTCTCCTGAAAAGGGAAAAGAAATGAAAGATATTCTTTGGGTCTTTGGCTACGGCTCACTCATCTGGCACCCCGGCTTTGAACCCGTTGAGCAAGTACCCGCTCGTCTTGATGGCTGGAAACGCCGGTTCTGCCTGTGCTCCCTGCGCTACCGTGGCACCTTCGACAAACACGGTCTGGTTTTGGCACTGGATGCAGCACCTGATGCGTATTGCAGCGGCGTTGCTTTGGGCATTCCCCGTGATGGGCAAGAGAAGGTGCTGGAAGACTTACGCAAACGAGAGCTGTTCAATCCGGCGTATAGAGAAATCATCACCACGCTTAAACTGCAGGATGGCCGCGAGGTTGAGGCGCTCACCTATGTGGTCAACCGCGAGCACGAGCAATACGGCCAGTTTAACGCCGAAGAACAAGCTCAGATCATCGCGACAGCTGCTGGCGAGCGCGGCCCGAACTGTGACTACCTCTGGAACACAGCAGACCACCTGACAGAGCTCGGCATCGCAGACCCGGACCTGGACTGGCTCTCAGACCGCGTGCGCTCGATACGGTCTGCTGCAGCAGCCCCAGCCTAAGCAAACCAGCACGTTGCCAAAACGTGCTGGCCCTCTTTTCAGCTTGCAGCATTCGTTTCCGGCGCTTGGGTGCAGATGAGTTCGCCCTGTTCCAAATGACAGACTTTGTCTGCCAGCGAGCGGGCGGCCGCATGATCATGGGTGAAGAGCACCAGAGCCATCTTCTTGTTCCGCATCACACTACGCAGTATTTCCAACACCTGACTGCGGGCTTGCATGTCCAGCGCAGAGGTTGGCTCATCAGCCACCAGACATTGAGGCCGCGTTGCCAGTGCGCGTGCAATCACCAGCCGCTGCGCTTCACCGCCAGACAGCTTTCTGGTCTTACGGTGCAGGAAATCTGAATCCGTCGGCAAACCAACCCGCTCCAGCAGCCGCGTGAGTTCAGCCTGATCTCCACCAGACAGCATGAGTGCTTCTTTGAGGACCTCATAGACCGTAAAATGACAGGCCATAGCGCGATGTGGATGCTGTGGTATCAGTGCCACCACGGATTTGGCCCGTCCACTCTCATTCTGCCAATAAACGAAACCGTCCTGCACAGTTTCATAGCCGCTCAGCAATCGCGCAAGCGTGGTTTTGCCGCTCCCACTTCCCCCCAATATCGCAAGACACCGGCCAGCTGGAACGAATGCAGAAATGTTGGAGAGCAAGGCTCTTCCATCAAAGCTGTGATGCAGTTTATCAAGGGTCAATCCATGACCACTACGTGCCTCCAACTCCGGATACCCCCCTTCTCCACTCGCCAGGATCGGAGCTGAGTTATGCGCGTTTCGCCTCAGTTTCAGCAGTTGCTGGGTGTAGATGCTGCGCGGCCTGTCGAGCACCTCTTCAGCTGTCCCGATCTCAGTTAAATTGCCTTTGCGCAGCACAGCCACATGGCTTGCCAGACGACGTGCCAGTTCGATGTCGTGCGTAATCAACATCTGGCAACGGTCCTCACTCCCAGTCTGAAACGAGCGAATGGCGATTTCCCGATTGAAGGTATCCAGCGCTGCAGTCGGTTCGTCCATAATGAGAAACTCAGGCGAGTTTGCCAGTGCAAGCACCGTCAACACGCGCTGAATTTCCCCGCCGCTTAGAGCCGAGGGATAGCGATGTAAAAGACGCTCCGGAATATTCCCTCTGGCGCATTCCTCGTGGGCATCACGCTCATAAAGTCCGTGCGCTTTCAGCATCTCCTGCACATGCTGCAGGACCGTCAGGTGCGGGTTCAATGCATCCGACAGCGCTTGGACGATCAACCCTGCAGAACATCCTCGCATTCCCTGCAATTGTGCTCGGGACGAACGCAGGACATTCATATCTCCCAGCCAAGCTTCTCCATTCCAACTGAAATGGTTGGAGGCCGATGGCTGCTCATTTTCTGCCAGCCTGTGTCCTTGAATAAGACCCATCAGAGAACGGGCGAGGCTCGTTTTACCACCCCCAGGCTCTCCAATAACCGCCAAAGTTTGGCCTTTGTGGATCTCAAAAGAGATGTCCTCCAGCAAAGACTGGCGACCGTAGTAAAGATTAAGCTGCTCAACGCGGATCATGATGTTCCTTTCCGCTGAGGCTGCCGTTTGACATGTAGCCTTCACCAATAATCAAGATGCCAACGAGAAACAGAGAAAGTGCACCCGCTGGCGGAAGCAGGAGCCAGAGCCATGCATCCGTGTAAAGATAGTCCATTGAATCCTGTATCATACTGCCCCAGGTCAGCAGCCTTGGATCAGTCAGTCCCAAAAACCCGAAACCGGCTGTTTTGAGGGCCGCCTGCCGTACATTTTGCAAAAACAAACCAACGATTGCGGGCCAGATCGCGGGTAGGATGTGGTGGCGCAGACAGTATCTGCGACTGGCCCCCATGCGCCGTGCAAAATGCACGTTCTCGCGGGTCAGCTCCCGCAGTAAAATCGGCAGAGCAACACGCACATCCTCGTGCCAGCCAGTCAGCGACAGAAGCACCACAAGCCCAAGAAAGCCGGGCTGTATCCAGGCCGCTAACAACAGCAGCAAAAGGATAGACGGGATCACCTGCAGCACATCCACCAGTCGCAGGACTGCACTACGAATGCGCGGCCCGCCAAACGCGGCCAGACTGGACGCAGCCAATGCCAGCACCAGAGCTGCAGTGGCCGTAATGAGTGCGAGAAACACCGTGATGGGAGCAGCTCTTACAAGGCCGACAAAGACATCCTGCCCAATCCCGTTTGTACCAAGCCAGTGCTCCATGCTCGGAGCCTGCAAAACATCGGGGCTGGTTTTGTAAGGAGGCAAACTTTCTGACAGTGCAAAGCCTGCCATAACCAGCACACCCGCAGCAGCAATCGCTCCCCGTGAGATAAAGCTAGTACTTTGCGTGATAGGTGACCAATAACCAAGCATAAGATCACCCTCTACGCGCCAGGCTTGTTGCGACTGCATCAATGATCCAGTTCAGCAGCAGAACCAAACCAGCCATAACGATAACCGCCCCCTGCAACAAAATGTAGTCACGATCCAAAATCGCATTGTAAATTAAGTGCCCTGTTCCGGGATAGGAGAACACAATCTCAACGAACAGGACGGCACCAAACAAACCAGTCAGCGCATCACTCATCCGTGCCAGAAAAACCGGAAACAGGCTTCTCCCGTAATAAGCCGTGCGCAGGCGCCAGCCTTTGATGCCACGACCGCATGCATTGAGAATGAAAGGCCGCTGAGACAGCGTGATCGCCTCTCCCCGTGCCAAAAAATAGAACCGCGATATTTCGTGCAGCGACAGTGCCAGCACAGGCAACACAGCGTGGCGGGCAATATCAAAATCCCGCTGCAAAGGGTTGCTGCTTGGAAAAAAAGGCTCGGATCCACCGGAAGGCAATACGGGCCACAAAATGCCGAAAGCAAGCAGCAATAGCACGGCAGAGGTGAATGGCGGAATGCTGGCTACAACCATCACGACACCAGTCGCAATCCTGTCAAAGAAAGCCCCTGGCGCCTTGCCAGCTTCAATACCTCCGGCAGCGCCTACAAAAAGAAAGATCGGCGCAGCGCAGGAGATCAGAAGCAAGGTCCATGGAATAGACGCTCTGAGCAGTTCCGAAACAGGTGCAGCATGTGGAACTGAGTATCCCAGATCGCCTCTGACCAGGTCCCAAAGGTAGACCGCAAGCTGTTGCGGCCAATCACCCGCCAAGCCGAACTGAGCGCGGAGCTCAGCACTCTCAGCACCGTTGAGGTTGCGTGAGAGATCAGAGGAAAGAAACACCTCAACAGGATCCCCTGGAAGCATTCGTGGCAGAAAGAACACCAGCAAAACCAGCAGCGCAAACACCAGGAGGCGAACGCCAAGGCCAGACAGCATGTTTAAAATAATCGGAGGTACCACAAGAACGGCCTGCCTGTTTTTGGTTGTCTCGTGCCAGCCACCCGGAGGCGGCTGACAATGGGTGTCCAGCTGATCAATCAACCAGATAGGATTTATGCAGTGCTGAAGGCACGCCTATCGCCACTCCCCCTGGCATAAACTGGAGGGAGGAAAGCTTGTCATTGTAGGCAGTCACCATATGAGGGTTTGCGATGGCGTAGGCAGGAAGCTCCTGAGAATAAACCTCTTGAAATTTATCCAGAATTTCCTGCCGTTCCTTCAAGGTGGTCGCAACAGACTGCGCTATCACAAGCTCCTTCAGCTCTTGGCCGTCATAACCATCACTCGCCCACTTGCTTCCAAAAACACGGCGCATAATTCCATTCGGATCACCAAGAGTACCGGAGGAGTAAAGGGCCAGATCATAATTACCCTCAGACAGACTGTCCTGAAGCGCGGCTCGCTCTAAAATGCGAACCTCCAGCTCTATGCCAAACGTCTCAAGCTGCTCTGCAAGAACTTTCGCTGTTTTGCTCTCACGTCTGCTGGCAAGAAGGCGCAATGCAACCTGCTCTCCGTCACGGTACCACAGCCCATCTTCTCCTCGATCCCAGCCTTTGGAGATCAGAAGATCGGAAGATCGTTGAGGATTAAAGGAATACTCTGAATGCTTCTCCTGAGAATGCCAGGGCGACTCCTCCTGAATGAAGCCAGTATCTGCCACCTCTGCCGTTTTTTGGAAAACTGTTTGGATGATGGCAGTCCGGTCAATTGCATAAGCAATCGCATGGCGAAGTGACTTGTCGTTAAAGCGTCCGCTATGGTTGAAGCCAAGCCGCAGGGAATGGTGGCTATACGCCTTGGCAACATTCAGACCAATCGCCTCGGCCTGTTCCAGACGATCAGGAGGCAAGTAGGAAATCACGTCGATGTCCCCGGCCTGAACCGCCCTCAACGCCGCATCTGTCGCCATCTTCACAATAGCAATGCGCTTAAACTTTGGTTTGCCCAGATAATAATCCGTATTCCCTTCCAGCACATAGCGCCCTTGCGCCTTACTGTACTCAACAAGGCGGTAAGGCCCACTGCCAATAACTGCATCCGGCTCCGCAAATCGCTGTGGTTCCACCACGCCCTGATAGACGTGTTTTGGCAGTACAGGCATGGAAAGCAGAAGCCCGTTCAGCAACCCGGCATCAGGCTTTTTGAGAGAGAGCTTAAGGTGACCAGGGGAGACAACCTCGGCTTCTCTCACATTATCGACGGAGACAAAGACGTAAGGATGCTCCTTCATATAACTGAAGGTGAAAGCTGCATCTGCCGCTGTAACCTGCTGCCCATCATGCCAGGATGCCCGCAGGTCTAGATACACATCACAGGTCAAACCATCCTTAGAAACAGTCCAGTGCCGTGCCAGAGCCGGGACCAGCTCACCGTCTTTCGATTGGCTTAACAGACTATCAAAAACATATGTGGTGTAGAGATAAGCAATACCGTTTCTGCCATGAACATAAGGCGCCAGCATCCCACGGTCTCCGCGGGCATCGGTTATAACAAGCTGGTTTATGGGACCAGCAATCCCTGCAGCAATTGTCAGCAGCAGAGCCGCGACAGCTGCGATTGCAACGCGCACAAGGGGTTGATGAAAGATGTGCATGTCTCAGACTTTCTGAGCGGGACGCACGGCAACATGCGCATCCTCAGGTTCCGGATCATGGCTGCCACGCAATTTGCGCAGTTGGCTGGTGGTCTTCTATAGGGACATAGGGTTTGAGATCCAGAATTGGCGTGCCATCGATGCAATCCAATCCACTCACTGTCAAAACGTTGCCGTCCCGTCTGATTAATTCAACCGAGCTCAAACCAATCGGGTTCGGGCGGTTGGGTGAACGGCTGGCAAAAACACCACGCGCCGCTTCCTCTCCACGGGCGCGCCGAACAAGCGCGGTTCCGTCAGAGTGGTGCAGCCAGTACATCACCCAGAGATGAGAGGCCATCGTGATGTTCAAAAGCGCATCCGCATAAGGAGAGGCAATTTCCAGTTGGCTCTGGGCAGGGTTGCGACGACTGGATTTCGGGCATTCGCTCGTTTCTGAGAAGCCTGAGCGCACAAAGCCAATCGGGTTCATGATGATGCCTGAAGACACCGTGGTTTCCTGCTGATTATTCATTTGTGAAGCCGTAATAGGTTGCAAAATTAAACACTTAACGTCTCCAAAGCCAAAATCTACCTCAACTACAGATCGATACTTGGAGACGATATCCGAGTAAATTCGATTTATCGAATGGAGCACCTCAGTTTTTCTGAGGTCTCCCTGATCAGCATATTCGAAAATGCTGAGGCTATGCCTCTGATAAATCGATTGGATTATTGGCAAGCGCAAAAATCATAGTTCTGGCACCTCATTTTTCAAAATCAGAATCACAGGTCGCTATGACAGATCACACCCAGCACGATACAGCCCCAGCCTCCGGGCTCAGTCCCACGCCCGAAAAAATAAAATCCTCCTTTAACACCAAACAGACCTGGCAGTTTCTTGGTGTGGCGATTGCTGCCACCATCGCAGGTCTTCTGGCCTCCGCTTATCTGCCTGCTGGCATGGCCGTTGCTGCGGTCCTATCCGTTGCTTGTCTCGGCCTATGGGCAACGGGTGTGGTGCCGGAATACTGGACCGCGCTCGCCTTCTTCTTCGTTGCCATCGTAATCGGAATTGCCCCGCCGGAAGTGGTATTCTCCGGCTTCCAGACCTCAACCTTCTGGCTGCTATTCGCAGGCCTCGTGCTTGGCGCTTCCATCAAGCACACCAAACTGGACAAACGAGCTGCCGTGCTGCTGATGCGTTTGCCGCTCAACAGCTATGCGGGGCTGGTCTCCAGCATTGTCGCCTTCAGTGTGGCGCTGGCGTTTGTGGTGCCCTCTTCCATTGGCCGTATCATGATTTTGCTGCCGGTGATCTCCGCCCTTGCTGCGCAGATAGGCTTCAAACCCGGCTCCAACGGGCGTACGGGTATGCTTTGTGCGGCGGCCTTTGCGACCTTCGCTCCAGCGTTCACCATTTTGCCTGCCAACGCCCCCAATATGATCCTCGCGGGGATGAGCGAGAGTCTGTATGACCTCAGCATTTCCTATTGGGATTACCTACGTCTGAACTTCCCGGTTCTGGGCATCCTGAAATCACTCATCCTTATCGGTCTGACACTAGTCCTGTTTCCGGACAAGCTCCCTCAGGACGCGCGTGAGACCACTGAGGAGGTACCACCAGTTAGTGCTCCTGAACGGCGCCTGATGATCATTCTGGCCCTGTGCCTCATCTTCTGGCTGACGGACAGCCTGCATCCAATTGGCCCGGCATGGGTTGGCCTTGCGGCGGCTCTGGCCTGCTTCTGGCCCAATGCCAAGCTGACCTCCAAAACCTGCATCAATCAAGACCTGAGCTATGGCTCCCTGATGTTCGTCGCGGGCATCATGGGGCTGGGGGCTGTCATCTCAGTCGCTGGACTGGGTGAGGCTTTGGTTCAGGCTGTTGGCGGCAAAGCAGGTTTTGCGCAGGACACTCCAATTTGGAACCTGTCCGTTCTCACTGGCCTATCAACGCTGGTTGCCATGGCAACAAACCTGCCGGGTGTGCCAGCTGTGATGACACCGGTTGCCGGGGACTTGGCCGATGCCACTGGCCTGCCCTTGCAGACTGTTTTGATGACGCAGGTTATGGCGTTTTCCAATGTGTTCCTGCCGTTTCAGGCGCCGCCACTGGTCGCCGCCATTCAGGTTGGAAACCTGCCACCAAAAGCCGTGATCAAACTGTGCCTGACGCTGTTTGCGATCAGCCTGTTCCTGCTTGTCCCAATCGACATGCTGTGGTGGTACCTGCTCGGATTTCTTTGAGCACCCTCAGGCGGGCCCACACAAATTCTGAGGCCCGCCTTCCATTCTTTCGATTTGTGCAAAGCGAATTTCCATTCCTAGCTATAACCGTTTTCAAATTGCGAGGTTTTAGTATGACGACCCGATTTACTTGGTTGAAGACAATTGCTTACAGCGGTGCTCTAGCGCTTGCGATTACTGGTGGAGCCGCCAAAGCAGAATTGGCTGCTGACTGGCAAGACACCGCTATGGGCCTTTTCAACGCTGAAAAGTGGCCAGGTGCCAAACGCCAGCGCGCCCTGACAATTTTGCATACTGCAATGTTCGATGCCGCAAACGCAGTCGAGGGCACCTACGCTCCTTACGCTTACACTGGCTCAACCAATCCGGATGCATCTGCGCAAGCAGCCGTTAATCAGGCCGCCCTGCACGTTCTGTCAGTCTTGATGCCAGAGCGTAAAGCGGAGTTGGAAATTGCTGCAAAGGAACGCCTTGCAAACTTGAAGAGCCCACAGTCTGGCATTGCCCTGGGTCAAGCCGTTGCAGAGCAAATTCTGGCAGCACGCGCATCAGACAACGCTAACTTCTCGGTGGATTACACACCGGGTCCGGCGGAAGCAGGTGTGTATCAGCCAACCTCCAAGCGCGAGATGGTGGCTCCGAAAATCCGTGAGATGAAACCATTTGTCCTGTCTTCCGCAACCCACTTCCGCGTGCCACCACCTCCGGCACTGGAGAGCATGCAATACCAGCGTGGTCTGAGCGAAGTCGTTGAGATAGGCGGCAAGGAAACACAGACTAACGAGGACAATGTCTTCATCGCCAAGCTTCATGCTGGCTCCGGCTCCGGAGCATGGAACCAGATCGCCCGCAAAAGCAGTGCGTCCTGTGATCTGTCCATGCTGGAGGAAGCTCGCACGCTCGCGCTTCTCAACATTGCACTGACAGACGCATTGGTTGCTGGCTTCAACGCAAAGTATGAATACGCTTTGTGGCGTCCGCAAACCGCAATGAAAGCTTTGGGCAAGACCTATAAGCATCCGACACTCAAGGCCGATATGGAGTGGAGTTCTCTGGTGCCTGCACCAATGCATCCTGAATATCCATGTCAGCATTGCACCAGCGGCAGCGCGGCTCAGGAGATCATGGAATCCGTCTTTGGTGACGGCAAAATGGCCTTCACCTTCAACGGCAAGGGCGGTCTTTCCAAAGATTATGTCAGCTTCCAGCAGTTTGCTGAGGAAGAGTCAGAATCCCGCGTTCTCGGCGGCGTTCACTATCGCCGCTCCAACGCTGTTGGCGACATGTTGGGCTACCAGATTGGCTCTTACGTTGCAGAGACCTCTTTGCAGCCTCTGAAGCAAATCAGCGACATCAAGAAATGTGCAGGCAGCCGCTAGGTCAGCTCCTCCTGACTTAGCTTGCACTTGCAGGCCGCACTCCAATCCCCTCGCGGCCTGCTTTTTTTATCACCCCAGAAAAGGGAGCACTTGCAAGCGCCACTTCCGGCAAAGCACCCGCAGGTCTAAAGGAACAGGTACTATGGAAAATCGAACTGGTTTAGCACTCCGCATTCTCTTTGTTGGCATTGGCGCAACGCTCTTCATGGATATCTGGGCCATCGCAGCAGATAGCCTCTTTGGCATTCCGCAGAGCAACTTTTCAGTGGTTGGCCGCTGGCTGGGGCACATGCTGGACGGACAATTCACGCACGAAAGCATCCGCCGCGCTGCACCTATCGCGGGAGAAGCAGCCCTTGGCTGGACAGTACATTATCTGGTCGGGATCATCTTCGTTGCAGCCTTCGTCATGATTTTTGGAAATCGCCAGTTGCAAAAACCATCTCTGATCCTTGCGATCTTATTTGGCGTTGTGATGATCGTGTTCCCATTCTTCGTTATGCAGCCATCTCTTGGTGCAGGCGTTATGGCTGCCAACCGGCCAAACCCAGACTTCGCACGCCTGAAGAGCCTTATGACGCACTTCTCATTCGGCCTGGGCATGTATGTAGCGCTTTGGGTTCAGACCAAGATCTTCAAACCAATTGAAGCACCGGTTTCCTCCGCATCCTGATTGTTTCAAGATCACGAGAAAGCCCGCCGTTCATCTGAGCGGCGGGCTTTTTGTCGATCGGGAAAGCCATTGAAGTTAGCTTAGCTCAAGCTCTCTGCGAACCTGATACTGAGGCAGATGCTTCTTGATCTGCTCCACCACCACCTCAGGGTCTGGCAAGGACTGGTGACCGTGGATCTTACCCATGTGCGGGTCAAAGTTCTCACGCCATACCGGATCACACACTTCGTAACCATCTTCGCGGATCTGCGCCACATTGCGCTTTACAGAGGGCTTCTTCCACATGGGCCCGCCCATCACCGGGAAGAAGAGCACCGGAAACTCAGCAGCAAGAATGACCGTGGTCAGGCGATTGAGTGAGGAACCATTGGCAACACCAGACAGCGTGTTGGCCGTTGCTGGCATCACGGCGAGAATATCGTGCTCTGCTGCGATGCGTCCCGGCTTGTCTGTAGACCAGTCTTTCGGATCATCGCCGCAGATCACCCGGTCTACGAACAGCGCGATGCTATCCATGTTCACGAAGTTGATGGCATTAGGCGTAAACATGGCGGTGAGTGTGCAATCAATCGAATTCTTGATCTCTCGCAGATAGTTGGGCAGCAGCGTCGCATCCAGAGATGCGCTCGCCCCAATCAGAATGCGGGCCTTGTCAGGAGTGTCATTGGTGACCATGGAAAAATCCTCTCTGTAAAATCCATTTCAAGATGATGGAGGTGCCGCGCGATTGGCGCCTTTGGGTGAGCTACGGAACCCTAGGGGAGGTTGGTGAGTGCACCTTGGCCAGCTCATCGCGCGGTGTCTTTTTCTGGTCGCCAGATGACCTCAAATCATGCCTCATATTCCAATTGTTTCTTTGAAATGCTCTCCTCAGGTTTGCTGAGGGCGAGGCCTCAGGTTTGCTGATAGGCCGCCTCAGAACTTCCGATGTGCAATGAGAATGTACTGCTGGCATGGTTCCATTCAGATAAGCCATCAGGCTGCTGGAACTGGAGGGATTGATGAGGGGTGCTGAAGTCAAAACCATTTGCGTTGCAGGAGCCAGCGGACTGGCTGGGGCTTACATGGTCAAAGAAGCCCTGGCACGCGGCTATCGCGTCAACGGCACCATGCGCGATATTTCCCAGCTCGATAAAGTCAGTGGCTTGATGCGGTTGCCCGGCGCGGCAGAAAGGCTGCATCTGTTTTCAGCAGATACAGCCAACTCTGAAAGGTTCGATGCGGCGATGACACAAGCGAAGGCTGTCTTCATCGCCTGCATTCCAACGAACAAACACGGCGTAGACGGGACGCCTGCTGCGGAGCTGGATCGCGAGCGCGGCTTGAAAGAGATCATCCAACCTGCAGAACAAGCCTGCCTGAACATCCTGAAAGCAGCACATCGGCAAGGCGTTAAAACAGCAGCGCTCTGTTCCAGCACCGCCTCCGCAGAACCTGCTACTCCCTCCTTTGAAAAGCAGGAGGACAAGGACATTTCAGATGCCGAGATGCAGATCCAACAAAAGAAATACGCACAGGCACAAAAGACTGTAATGGAAGCTGCAGCAGAAGAGTTTACCGCGCAACATGGCATGAAGCTTTGCACCTTTTTACCAAGCATGATGGTGGGTGCCCCTCTCCTGCAGTCGCATTTGAAAGGTCATGTCCTCAGCTTTCTTGCAAAACTGCGGCACGGCAAAACGGGTTGGCACAGCACAGTTCCAGCCGGATCCATGTCCCTCACCTCCCCGCAGGATCTTGCAAAGATGTCATTGGCTGCATTGGAACAGGCAGAGGCCTCCGGACGCTACTTTGCTGTGAGCGGCAGTTGGAGTTGGCGTCGGATTTATCAGGAGATTGCTGAGTATGTTCCGCTGGAGGCGCTGCCTGCCCCACTTGGCAGAGATCCGGAACCGCCAACGCGCTTTGACTTCAGCAAGCGCGACAGTCTCGGCGTTCCGATACAAGGCATTCAGGAGATGTTTGCCGATTTTTATGAGGCCTATGAGCAGGTCAGGCTCGTTCCTCAAGCCTGATCCTCAGTTATCTCATCGGCACGCGCGCTTTTTGCACGCTGTTACGCCACACAAACTTGGCAGGCAGCTTCACCGTTTCACTGGACGGCTGCTCAGTGGTGCACCATTCCAGGCACTTGTCGATGATCAGATCTGTTGGCTGTGCAAAGGTGGTCAGGTCATATCCTTCCCACTCGGCCTGCTGAATATTATCAAAGCCAATGACTGAAAGATCATCCGGTGTGCGCAGACCAAACCTCTGGCGCGCCGCATCAATGACGCCGCACGCAATCAGGTCTGTGGTGCAGAAAATGCCATCCGGGCGGTCTTCACGATCAAGCAGTGCCGTCCCCAGTTCCAGACCTGCCTGATAGGATGTGAAACCATCCACCTCACACAAAACATCAACCCCGGCTTCTTCAGCTGCGGCTATGAAACCCTTCTGTCGCTCCACAATGCTCCAGGTGGCATTTGCGGAGTTTGCGAGGGCGATTCGCTTGCATCCCGCACGCAAAAGAGCCTTCAGTGCGGTCTTGCCTGCTGCCCTGTTATCCGGCCCAATCTGTAGAGAACCCGGGAAATCTTCCTCACGATTGATCAAAACCAGCTTCATGCCATTGCTAAAACATGTGTCGGCTAAGGAAGGATCGGGCGCACCTGACAAAATAATCGCCGCTTCTGTGCGAAAACTGATGGCCTGAAGCAACGCATCCTTCACACGCTCCTCATATCCACTGGTGTTGATAAGCATTGTTACCTTACCAGCGGCCTGTAACCTGTCAGAGAGTTCGGCGATCATCGCAGAGCGATGCGGCGTATCAATCTCAGCAGCAACTAGAGCCACAATACCACTTTCAGAGCGGTTGAGACTGCTCGCAAGGCGGTTGACGCGGTACCCTAGTATTTCTGCGGATTTCAATACTTTAGCACGCGTCGCGTCGGAAACACTGGCCCCCGGAGTAAAGGTTCTGGAGACAGAAACACGGGACACGCCAGCGTGGCGCGCGACGTCCTCAGCCCTGACCTGCTGCTTTCTTAAAGACACTTTTTCCGACATCAAATTTCGCTGATTATTGTACACGTTTGCATCTGCATATCAGGAAATATCTAGAAAATAAATTAGTCTTTCTTGGAATAAAGTTGACATTGCAAAAATTTAGCCGACTATATTATGTACACGTGTACACAACGTGTTTGGGAGGAGTAAACATGAAATCCATTAAGACAGCTTTGTTGGGTGCAACCCTCATTGTGGGTGCTGGTGCAAGCGCGGCGTCTGCAGATGAACTCAATGTCATCTGCTCCGCTGACAACGCTCTGTGCGAAAAGCTCGCAGCAAAGTTTGAAGAAAAGTCGGGTGCTGACGTCAGCATGATCCGCCTTTCTTCAGGCGAAGCTTATGCAAAGATCCGTGCAGAAGCTCGCAACCCGCAGACGGACGTATGGTGGGGTGGAACCGGAGATCCGCATCTGCAGGCAGCAAACGATCAGCTCTCTGTCGCTTATAAGTCGCCAATGCTGGAAGAACTTCTGCCATGGGCTGTTGCTCAGGCTGAAACTTCCAACTACCGCACTGTAGGCGTGTACTCTGGCGCACTAGGCTGGGGCTACAACAAAGAGATCCTCGCGGAAAAGGGCATCGAAGGCCCTAAATGCTGGTCTGACCTGCTAAATCCTGCGTTGAAGGGCGAAATCTCTATTGCAGATCCAAACTCTTCAGGCACAGCATACACCGCACTTGCTACTCTCGTTCAGTTGATGGGTGAAGAAGAAGCCTTCGAATACCTGTTGGCTCTGGGCAAGAACGTATCGCAGTACACCAAGTCCGGTTCCGCTCCTGTTAAGGCAGCGGCCCGCGGTGAAGCAGGTCTCGGTATCGTGTTCATGCACGATGCAGTGAAACAGGCTGAAGCAGGCTTCCCAATCGAGGTTGTCGCTCCATGTGAAGGCACCGGTTATGAAATCGGTTCAATGTCTCTCATTGACGGTGCGCCAAACCCAGACACTGCAAAAGTGTTCTACGATTGGGTGCTAACCCCAGAAGCACAGAACCTGATGGCGGAAACTGGTTCCTACCAGATTCCATCCAACAAGGGTTCTACCCAGCCAGAAGCTGCTCCTAAGCTCGAGAACGTACGTCTCATCGACTACGATTTCGCAGAATATGGAAGCAGTGACCGCCGCAGAAACCTGCTGGCACGCTGGGACATGGAAGTTGGCGCTGCTGCAAACTGATTGAGATCGGGGCGAGTTAACGCTCGCCCCGTTTCCCCAAAAAATCTGGTTTTTCCAAATGACAAATGAAAATCGTCGGCTGGACCTCGCACTTATATGCGGCGTCCTTGGGTTGTTTATATTGCCTTGGTTCCACATTCGCAGCGGCTTTTTTGGCGGCGAATGGGTCTTGGATCTACTGAGCAAAGAGCGTTATTGGCCGGGCTTTTTCCAGCTCTTCCTTGGAAAGCTGCAACTGCTCCCCGTGTTTGCTCTTGTTGGTGCTGCCGGATACCTGCGCCTGAAGTCTGAGCCGGGTCATCGTGGCAAACTGATTGCCATTATCGGTGCTCTTGGCTTGTTCTGGATGGTGCTGGAAGGCCTTTCCATTGGCCTAAGAAGCTGGAATTGGAGCCTGCTGGAAGCAACATTCGGCCGCGTAGATGGTCAGCCCGCGTTTGGCGCCGGTGCCGTGTTGCTCGCACTCACGTTCACCACTTTCATTTCATTTGGCCTGGCTGAAAAGGGCGCTCTCAAAGGCGACGCGATTGTACTAACCGCTGTCTCGCTTTTGATCCTGCTTGTAGCGACCTTTGTATTCTACCCAATCCTATCCATGTTCGCTGGCGCGTTTCAGGATTTCCGCGGCAACTTCACCACTGATGGTGTCATGCGGAACATCACCGATCCGCAAATCTGGAAGCTGAACTGTCTGGTTGGCGGAAGTTGCGGCATTGCATGGCGCACCATGTTCCTCGCGATTGCAACAGCGGCAGGCTCCACCCTCCTGGGCCTTGCGTTTGCGCTGATCGTAACCCGCACGCAGATGCCATTCCGCAAAAGCCTGCGCACCTTGAGCATCCTGCCAATCATCACGCCTCCCTTCGTGATTGGTCTTTCTCTGACCCTGATGCTGGGCCGTACAGGCTTTGTCACCGAGGCCATTGAAGCTGCAACAGGTCTTGAGCTGGGCCGCTGGATCTACGGTCTTCCAGGGATCTGGATTGCACAGATGCTCAGCTTCACACCAATTTCCTTCCTCGTGCTGGTTGGCGTTGTTGAAGGCATCAGCCCGTCGCTGGAAGAGGCAAGTCAGACCATGCGTTCTGGCCGCTGGAGAACCTTCCGCAAAGTGTCATTGCCTCTGATGGCACCGGGTCTGGCAAACGCCTTCCTGATCGGCTTCATCGAGTCCATGGCTGACTTCGGCAACCCGATGGTTCTGGGTGGTAACGGCGGCGTGCTCTCGACAGAGATCTTCTTCGCGGTTGTTGGTGCACAGAGTGATCCATCCCGTGCAGCAGTTCTGGCGATGATCCTTCTCGGCTTCACACTCTCTGCCTTCTTTGCGCAGCGGATGTGGCTTGGTAAGCGGAACTTCGCGACTGTAACCGGTAAGGGTGATGGTGGCCGCTACGCAAAACTGCCACGGCGTATTGCAATCCCGGTCGGCACCATTGTTACCCTCTGGAGCTTGTTCACCGTTGCTGTTTACGGCTTGATCCTGTTCGGTGGCTTCGTGAAAGTCTGGGGTCTGGACCACAGTGTCACGCTGGCGCACTACATCACTGCGTTCTCCATCTCGTTTGAAAACGGCTTTGCCTTTACCGGCGTTGCGTGGAACAGCTTCTGGACCACAATGTGGATCGCTCTAGCCGCAGCCCCATTGACTGCTGCAGTTGGCATCCTATCCGCATGGCTCATCGTTCGTCAGGACTTCCCGGGCAAATCTGCCTTTGAATTCGGCCTGATGATGAGCTTTGCAATTCCGGGCACCGTGATCGGCATCAGCTACATTCTGGCATTCAACCTGCCACCATTGCAGATGACGGGTACCGCTCTGATCCTGATCTTCTGCTTCGTGTTCCGCAATATGCCAGTGGGTGTGCGCGGCGGTGTGGCGGCCATGTCTCAGCTGGATAAGAACCTGGATGAAGCTTCCCTAACACTGGGTGCAAACAGCGCGCGGACACTGAAGAAAGTGATCCTGCCGCTGCTGCGTCCAGCCATTCAGGCGGCACTGGTCTACAGCTTCGTGCGTGCCATCACATCCATCTCTGCGGTCATCTTCCTTGTGAGCGCGAAGTACAACATGGCGACGGCCTATGTGGTCGGTCTGGTTGAAAACGGCGAATACGGCGTGGCGATTGCCTACAGCTCCGTCCTCATCTTCGTGATGATCACCGTCATTCTTGGCTTCCAGCTACTGGTTGGTGAGCGAAAACTCCGTCGTCCAGAAAACACTCAAAAATCTCCTGCTCAGGGTAAACTGAAGGAAGCCGCAGCATGACACATTCTAAATTTGGTCAGGTCCGCTTCGAAAATACCGGCAAAAACTACGGCGACTTTACTGCAATCCCGAACCTCAATCTTACGATCGAGCCGGGTCAGCTGGTTACCCTGCTGGGGCCATCTGGGTGTGGCAAGACGACAACCCTGCGTATGATCGCAGGGTTGGAGACCCCAACATCTGGCCGCATCATGATTGGTGGAGATGATGTCACCCGTCTTCCACCGAACGAGCGTGACGTGTCCATGGTGTTCCAGTCTTATGCCCTGTTCCCGCACATGAGCGTGCTTGAGAACGTGAAATACGGCTTGGAATCCAGTGGTTTCAAAGACGCAGAAGATCTGGCTCTGAAAGGTCTCGACCTTGTCGGCCTGCGCGAAAAAGCACCGCGTCTTCCCTCCGAGTTGTCCGGTGGTCAGCAGCAGCGTGTAGCTGTCGCCCGTGCACTGGTTCTGGAGCCTCAGGTTCTTCTGCTTGATGAGCCGCTCTCCAACCTGGACGCCCGCCTGCGTCGTCTGGTGCGTACTGAAATCCGTGAAATCCAGCAACGCCTTGATTTCACTGCAGTTTACGTCACCCACGACCAGGAAGAAGCGCTCGCAGTTTCCGACCGCATTGTTGTGATGCGTGATGGCCTCATTGAGCAGGATGGCACGCCCTATGAGCTTTATGAGAGCCCGGCTTCCGAGTTCATCGCGGACTTCATCGGCGAAGCAAACATCCTCGACTGTGACATCAGCGGAGTAAATGCAGAGACCGCAAACGTTCAAATTGGCGGCAAAGGCTTTGACTTGCGCAGCCGTAACCACAGCATTGGTAAGGGTAAATTGGCAGCGCGTGCCAACTCCATCAAGCTCAGCAGAGATGTGAATGGTGGACCGGCCGGCAAGATCAAAAGCGCAGCTTATCTTGGAGATCACTTCCAATACGAAGTGATGAGCGACCTTGGCTTGCTGTTCGTCATAGACAACCACACTGATGAACTGCTGGAAAACGGAACCTCTGTTGGCATCGACTTTGACGCACGCGGTCTCGCACTGATTGGTGGTAAAAAATGACCACCGAAACAGTTCTGGACCAAGCTGCCCAGTTAGAGCAACGTTTCAACGCGGCCCAAAAGATGGCCGATGAAGCGGCAGCGCTCGCTCTTGAGCACTTCGCCAATCGTGATGATTTAAACATCGACACAAAACGGCATCCGCAGGATGTCGTTTCTGAAGCCGACAAAGCCGTGGAGCAAAAAATCCGCAGCCTGATCGCCAAACACTTCCCTGAGGATGCGTTGCTTGGAGAGGAATTTGGCTTTGTGGAAGGGACAACCGGTTACACTTGGGTCATTGACCCAATTGACGGAACTGCCCCGTTTCTCAATGGCTTACCAGGGTGGTGCGTGTGCATTGCCGTAACCGACAAAGACGGTGCTGCCATCGGTATCATTGATGTTCCGGTCCTCAAAGAACGCTTTGCTGCCCTGCGCGGTAAAGGCACCACACTCAACGGTTCCTCTGTTCGGGTGACCGAACGATTTAACCTGCAGACCGGCATGCTGGGCGTTGGCGCGAATGATCGTGTTGCTCCTGCGCAGGTCGGTAAAATGTTCGAAGACCTGATGTCCGCAGGCGTGAGCTACACTCGTTATGGCTCAGGTGCATTGATGTTGGCATGGGTCGCTGCGGGGCGCTTGGTTGGCTACGTTGAGCCGCGCATGTCTGCCTGGGACTGCATGGCTGCATACTGCCTTATCACTGAAGCTGGCGGGAAAATTCTCCCATTTCCGATGGCTGAGAACCCAAGTGCCCCGTATCCTGTTTTGGGCGCTGCTCCGCAGGTGTTCGATGAGGTTTTGGACCTCACAAATCTAACCCAGTTTGCCTAGTCTCCCGAGTAGACAACGGGTTAGATCATACTTGCAGGCGCTGTTCACCCAGAGCAGCGCCTGTTTTTTTTGCACTCAGATGAAGAGCAGAACACCACCGCCCGCGATCAGGCCACCGCGGATAAGTGGTGAGAACGGTGCGATGACTCCGTAGGAAATAGCGGAGAGCGCGAGCCCCACCTTGACTGTTGCCAACAACGACCAAACAGGCGAACTCACAAGCGTGATCAGCGTCGGATTTGCTATCATTCCCAACGGGATAAGGTAAAGACCAATACCCAGCGCCATAGCGAACAGAGCGACCTTCAACCAGTTCTCATTTACCATTCCCGCAGCGATAAACACCGCTCCGCAAACAGGGGGAGTAATGGTGGAGAGCAGCGCGAACCAGAACACGAACAGGTGTGCCTGAAGCGGTTCCAGCCCAATATCAATAAGCGCTGGCCCAGCAACAGAAACGCAGATCACATAGGCTGCAGTTGTTGGCACTTCCATGCCCAGAACCATGCAAGCCAGAGCCGTCAGCAGCAAAGCTGGCCACAACATGCCGCCAGAACCGGAGAGGATAAGTGAGGTGATCTTCACCCCAAGGCCTGTCACCCCAAGCGTGCCGATGATGATGGAGGCACAGAGAATAATCGACGCGATCATTGCCACCTGTTTGCCGGAGTTCATCAGCGCTTGCTCGAAGCGCCCACCGATTTTCCGCAGGTCTACCTTAAAGTTCTTGTCGATCAGCAACAACACAACCGCTGCCATAATCGCCAGACACGCTGCGTATTGAGGGGTATAACCCAGCACAAACATCGCCCAGAGCAGCACCGTAAACGGCACGAGGAAGAACAGCGATGTGATGATAACTGAGCGCGTATCCGGCTGGTCTTCCGCCGCCAATCCCTTCAGCTCATAGCGCCGCGCGAAGGCATTGATGCCCATCCAGACCGCGAAAAAGTACAGAAATGCGGGCAAAATCGCAGCGGCCATGATGCCGGTGTAGGGAACGCCGGTTAGTTCCACCATGACAAAAGCGCCCGCTCCCATCAGCGGTGGCATGATTTGTCCCCCTGAGGAGGCGACAGCTTCCACGGCGGCGGCAAGTGCACGCGGGTAGCCCAGTTTGGTCATGGCGGGCAGCGTAATCGCCCCGGTAGAGGCTACGTTGGCGGAAGCAGAACCAGAGATGGAACCGAACAAAGCCGATGAAATCACTGAGACTTTCGCCGTTCCGCCTTTCAGCTTACCTGCGGCGGCGGCAGCCACATTCATGAAACCAGCGCCTGCTTCACCGGCATTCAAAAATGCACCGAAAATGACGAAGATCGCGACAACACCAACAGATACTCCCGTCAGCTTGCCCCATAATCCCCCTTCAGCAATGGTCATGGTGCCGAGAAAACTTTCCAGCGGAACACCAGCATAGCCAAACTCACCGGGGATATGTTGCCCAAACATGCCATAGGCCAGAGCAATCAAAGCCACCAGCGGCAGCGGCCAGCCGATGGCTCTGCGCGCCATTTCTAGCACCGTGATCAGCAGACCGAATGCCAGATAAAGCTGAAAATCATCAATAAGATAGCCATATTGATCCGACAGGTCTGAGTGGTTCCATGCAATCCAGCCAGCAGCGAAAACGCCAAAGACTGTGAGTACATAACCCGTCACCTTCTCAAGGGGATTACGCGCCATCAGGATGAGCGCCCAAGGCAGCGCGAGAGCCATGTGCAGCGGACGGCTGACCAGATTGGGAACCAGACCAGAAAAGATCAGCCCAAGATGAAACAGAACAGTGGCCGCGCCGAGAACGAGCCAGATGTAACGATGAATTTTATTCAATGAAACAGCCCAGGAAGAGAAAGGCCCGAAGATCACTCCGGGCCCAAGCAAGTGTGTTAAATCGTTGGCTTAGCGCTGCGCGTCGGTGATTGTGTACCCAACTTCATCATAAAACTTCAGTGCGCCCGGATGGATTTTGCCGCTGATGTTGCCGAGCAGATCTTTGCTCACGCCGTTCCACCATGCTGCGCCCTTGCCCATTTTTTCCTTCTGGTCCCAGAAGCTTTTGGTCAGCGCGTACGCGGTTGCATCATCCATCTGCGTTGTCGTGTAAGCTACAACTGGCAGAGAAGTTGTTGTAATGTCAGCGTCTTGACCTGCGTAAGTGCCAGCTGGGATCACCAGTTTGGTGCGCTTGGTCTGGGCGATCTGATCATCAGAAAGAGACAGAACATCTACACCGGTACCAGCAGCAGCCTCAATCACGTTTGGCGCCGGGTAAGATCCGGCGGTCACGAAACCATCAATCTGACCATTCTTCAGCGCAGGCACAGCGTTGGAAAGCTCTACATCTGCCAGCTCTACTTCACCTTCAAGGCCAAACAGTTTCAGGTACTTAGCGCCTTCACGCGCACCAAAGGAGCCTTTGCCGATGAGGATTTTCTTACCCTTCATGTCCGCAAAGCTCTCAATGCCGCTGTCTTCACCAACAACAAAGTGCATGGTCAATGACGGGATTGGGAACAGTGCACGGATTTCACCAAACTTGGGATTTGCCCGCTTCTCGAACATCGCCTTCCCGCCTTTGGCGAGTTTCACCAACACTGGCGGTGTGGTGAAAACGTAGTTGCCCGGGCGCACCGCAGATTCCATCACGTTCTGAACAGAACCCTGACTTTCTTCAACGGTTACAATGATATCTCCACCTGAGGCTTCTTTCATTGCTTCCGCAATCTGTACTGCCATCTGGTAATAGGAGGATGAGGTTTTCGCTGATTTATAAGTGACGCGGGTTTCCGCCTGCGCGCTAAACGAAAACGCAACAAGAGCTGCAGCAGCCACGCATGAGTGTAATAGTTTCATGGATCATCCTCTGGAACGACAAATACTTAAAATTGCTGAGAGATTTTATCGAGTATGTGAGGTGTTTCAAGTAGGGGGATCAGCTTACCGCTGATCTGAGGCGGAAATTTTCTCATGAATGCATGACAGAACGAACAGCTTGCGCGATTTTGCGTTTTTTACGTGAAATCTGCGTTACTCGCGTTTTGCATGCGTTGAAATGAGTGTTTGTCGTGCGATCATATCAGAAGGCCGTTTTTGTCTAAAGTCTCCTGAAACTCTTCCTTCGGTAGCAGTCGGAAATGATCCGCCGTCATCTCCGCCGTCATCTCCGCCGTCAGAATTCGATCACACCGAAATGTGCGCGGCGCATTGCGCAGATGATCAAATGCGATCACGTACCAAACAGGATAATTCAACATGAGGTAGTGAGGCTCGATCCGCCGTTCGGAACTTGCACCGTCCTCACGCTTATATCCGATTGTGAGCATCACCTGATCAATGAAGGCCTGATGCAGCGCCTGCACGACATCTTTGGGAGGCGCATTGATCGTCCGCTGCACATAAGTGGAGGCGGTGGACCCAATCAGAATACGAGACTTCAGGCGGTTTACCTTATGCCGCTTTTCCGGTGAGAACGACGCCACCAGTTGTCGGCGAACGGAACCGAGGCTCGCCAGAAACATGGGCGAGTCCATTTGCTCTGAGACCGCGATGCTGATCAGCAGATCGACCGCTTCCGGGTACGCTAGGTTCATGCGCCCAACACCCCAGTTACGATCAAGGCGGACACCACCACCGCGACCACGATCAGCATCAATAGGCAGGCCCTGCTCGCGCATCAGCTGAAGGTCCCGAGTGATCGTGCGTTCGCTGACATCATGCTGAAGGGCCAGATCTTTGACTGTGCAAAGCTCTTCCTGCTTCAGCTGAACAGCCAGCAATTCCATCCGTCTTAATCTGCCATTTGAATTTGTGCGCGCCATAGAAAAAATAGGACATTAAATGTCCTATTTGTCAATACAACCGAGGTGACCCGAGTTCAACACATGGAGATCACACGATGAAAATTGGCTATTTCACTGTCGGAACAAACAACAGAGAAGCCTCCGCCAAGTTCTATGACTCACTCTTCGAGCAAGGCGGACCGAAGCAAGTTGCGGCCAATGAAAGGCTGACCTATTGGCAAAATGAAAATTTTGCATTTGCGACTGCCTTGCCCATTGATGGGAAGCCTGCAACGCATGGAAATGGTGCAATGGTTGGCTTTGGCGTCGACACTGTCGAAGAGGTCAAAAGGCTCCACAAACTTGCCATCGACCTAGGCGGCACCAATGAGGGCGACCCAAACCAGCGAGGTCCTTACATTTCAGCTTATGTAAGAGATCTCGACCACAACAAACTCATCTTCTTCACAGAGGCTATGAGCTGAGCACCTAACCCATTGCTCAGACTGTCTTCATCCCCCAGAAGCGGTCATGAGCTGTGAGAATGCAGGTATTGCAACCTTTATACATAGGTCGCCTAATGCCTGCGGGAATGATGCTCATGTGCAGCGGTTTCGACGCGAGATCGCTGCACCTATCAGCTTCAGTTGGGGGATAATATGAACACGCCAAACGCCGATCTGCAAAACAAGATCAACCAAATCAGAGAGCAACTGCAACATCTGAAAACGACCGATACAAAGCCGAAAGTCGTCGCAGGGCCTAGCCTGAACCAAGCCTTGCAAGCCAGCGAGCGAATGCTGTTTGGCGAGCTTAACAAGCAGGGCATTTTGAAATCTGCACCACCTCAAATCGACCTAGATGGAGGTAATATTGAGTTCGGCCTTTCCCTCTTCTGGACCTTCAATCCACCCGAAGATTACGAGGATGTGTTTGCAGTCGTAAAAGAGTTTCTGGAGTGGGAAACAGGCGGACAGCTAAAGGCACCTCTGCTGGATGATTACAGCACCATCAAACAGCAAATCGACCTTGGCGGTATTGTCATGTCAGACGGCTCAATTTTGGGCTTCGGCAAATATGAGATGGCCGATGTTGGGTGGGCCGTCTGCCTTGTCTATGTGATTTACTACAGTCTCTTCCCGAATAAAAAGGCGCCCTTCAACACCGCACCAGCAGGCGTCATCGATTTGGCGGCGGGGACCTCTCAAAACGAGGTGAGCATCGCGATCCTTGGAGATTGGGGGACTGGAGATTACACCAGCGACGGCGGCCCCGCCAAGGCCGTGATGGATGCGATCAGCAAGAGCGCTACGATTGATAATCCTGACTACATTATCCATCTCGGGGATGTTTATTACGCTGGCACGGAATCCAGTGAAGAGAACGATAACCTCCTCCAGATGTGGCCCGCAGACCGCTTTGCTGGTGGCAAAATGGCCGGAACGTCCTTCACACTCAATTCCAACCACGAAATGTATGATGGAGCGAACGGTTACTTTAAGATCGCTTTGACGCCTGCAAACACGCCTTTCAACGAGCAGCAGAAAGCCAGTTTCTTTGCGCTAAAGTTTGGCGACTGGATGATGCTGGGCCTCGACAGCGCCTACTACTCGTCCGCCTCAACACTCTTCATGGACGGCACCTTGGGCGGCAGTAAATCGAGCGTCCAAAAAGACTGGTTACAGCAAGTCGTTGGAGGTAGAAAAGGCAAGGATGTCATTCTCCTGACCCATCATAATCCGATCAGCTTTGATGGCCTTACAAGAGAACCACTGTGGGATGAAACTCTTGCAGATCTGGGCGGCACGCCAGACTATTGGTACTGGGGTCATGTTCATCTGGGTGTTGTCTACGGCGACCAGCTGCCAGCTGCGAAAGGTCCTGATGGACGGTTTGCGAAAGTAAGATGCTCTGGAAATGCAGCGATCCCGAATGGAGCTCCCTCCGGTCTGGATGGCAAACCAAACATAGATTACTACTCGCATACGCCATTGAAAAATAAGGAACCTCGGGTTCGCAACGGGTTCGCTGTCATTACACTGTCTCTTGATGGGCAGATTAAAGAGCGCTTCTACGAAGTCTCTGATGGTTCAGAAGAGCCCGTCGAGGTCTGGAAGTCATCGCATCAGAAAACAACAGTATAAATGTAGTATCAGCCTCCATGTTCAGGTGGGAAAGCAGCCTGCGTGAGCATGGAGGCTCATTGATTGAATGCTATCTCAGCACGTGCTCCACTGCGCGCCCTGCCGCCAGCACCTGCTCATCATGGACCGCAGCACCACAGATGGAAATGCTGTGAGATGGCTTGCTCGGATCAACCGGCAGAGTGAGCGATGGCATGTTCAGGAAGGCGGTGATCATGGTCAGCCGCAAAGCCTGAGCGTTCGCCTGCTGGAACGCCTCAATGCTTTCCTCAACCTCAGAAATGAGAGGTGGCAGGTCAGGAACAGTCGGCATCAGTAGCAAATCATCTTTCAGCTGCGCTTCCACCTCTGACTGAAGCACGGCTCGTTGGCGCCTCAGGTAAGCCAGCTTCTTTGGCGTCATGGGCATGGCATGTTCCAGCCGGGCTTTGATCTGAGGATCGATCTTTGTATCACCTAAATCGACGAACTGAGAGATCTGGTCCCGCGCTTCAACGCTGACCAGTGTGCCGTGCTCCGCAAACAGCAGGTGCGATTTCAAAATTGGTCGCAAATCACGTCGGACGATATGGATACCAGCTGCAACAAGCGTATCAACGCAATGCTCAAACATCTCCATAATCTCAGCGGAAATGCCAAGGCCTTCCAGAACCGGAACAACAAGACGGAATGCTCGTTCCTCTACACCCTTGTTTTCAGGCAAGGTTTTGCCAGCCATCACCGCATCAAGCGCGCAGATGCCGTCAACCGTTCGCGCCATAGGTCCCAACACATCAAGGCTCGCCCCAAGCGGCACAACACCTTCCATAGGATACCGCCCCATGGTCGCCCGGTACCCGCAAATGCCCTGGAACGCAGCCGGCACACGTGTTGAGCCAGAGGTGTCACTGCCAATCGCCAGATCACAAATGCCGTTGGAAATCGCCGCTGCACTGCCAGAGGACGAGCCACCTGGAATTAACGCCGCATCCAACCCATTGGGCGCATTGCCATAATGGGGGTTGAGCCCGATACCAGAAAACGCAAACTCGGTCATGTTTGCGGGCCCGATGG
This sequence comes from Pseudovibrio sp. Ad26, assembly GCF_001623285.1. NCBI lineage: Bacteria > Pseudomonadati > Pseudomonadota > Alphaproteobacteria > Hyphomicrobiales > Stappiaceae > Pseudovibrio > Pseudovibrio sp. Ad26. The sequence continues at coordinate 370,682 of NZ_LMCE01000049.1, read as the reverse complement.
GAATGCCCCCTGCTTCAATCACCCGCTGCACAACCGCTGCATTCTCAGCCTCAACCTGCGTGCAATAAACAGCAGAGCCAGCAGTCGTTGCCCGCCCTTGCAGAGCAATATTCCCTTTAATCGCAACAAGCTGTCCATCTATGGAACTCAACGACTGGCCTGCACCACGCCGCACATCCGCCGCCGCAACCAACTCCTCAACCTGTTCCCGATTGAGCCCAATAAAGATACCCCGGAGTTCCTCCCCCCCAAGCCTCTCCCAAAGCCCCGCAAGATCACCGATATCCACCATCCCAGAGCTCCATCCAACCAATCACCCCACCCATACTAAAACCAGCAATTCCAAGGTGTCAAAGCTGGAATGTGGGAGAACCGATCACATGTTACAAACGCGGGAGTCGGTTCCTCAACCACAAAAAAGGCCTCTCAGATGAGAGGCCTTTTGGTTTTCTTGTCAGGTAACCCGGAGATGCTTAGTCGTAGAGGACGGCTGCGATTTCTGGGGAGTCCATGTTGGAGGCGTCGTAGTAGTAGAAGCCGGTGTCGATGTTGGATGGGACGTCTTTGCCTTGTGAGGCCATAACGGCGGCTTTGACGGTTTCATAACCGATGCCAACCGGGTTCTGGGTGATCGCACCTGCCATCAGGCCGCTGCGGACAGCATCTTTCTGAGCACGGCCAGAATCGTATCCGATGATCACAACATCTTTGCTGCCCATTTCACGTACGCCGTTGGCAACACCGATTGCGGAACCTTCGTTGGTGCCGAAGATGCCTTTGATGTCTGGGTTAGCGGTCAGGATCGCTTTGGTCAGCTCGGTAGATTTGAGCTGGTCGCCGCCGCCGTACTGAACGGTGACAACTTCGATCTCCGGATAGTTCTTCATCTGGTTGAGGAAGCCATCGCGGCGGTCGATGCCGGTGCGGCTGGTCTGGTCATGGGCAACCACGGCCACTTTACCGCTTTTGCCGATCAGCTCTGCTATTTTATCTGCCGCAAGGCTTGCTGCTGCCACGTTGTCGGTTGCGGCCAGCGCCACAGGAATTTCGCTTTCCACGCCGCTGTCAAATGCGATGATCGGAATACCAGCGGACTGTGCCTGACGAAGCAGTGGAATAGCGGCCTGACTGTCCAGCGCGGCAAAGCCGATAGCTGCCGGGTTCTTGGCCAGTGCTGCGGCCAGCATGTCGATCTGGCGATCAACCATGGCTTCGCTGTCCGGGCCCTCAAAAGTGATTTCAACGTTCAGATCAGCGGCTGCGTTATCCGCACCTGCCTTCACAGCTTGCCAGAACTGGTGCTGAAAGCCCTTGGAGATCAGCGGGATGTAAACCTTATCCGCTGCGAATGAAAGCGAGCTGGTTGCAAGCAATGTTGCTGAGGCCAAGGCCCCAATCAAAGTACGACGTGTAAACATAATATTTCCTCCCAATGAAATAATTTAGAGCGTGTTCCGTTGGATTGGATTCAATCAAACGATAAGAATTCGCTCCACTAAAGATGTTGGGACAAAAGCGTCCCAACCGCTTTTAAGCATGAGCTTTTTTCTTGCGGGCCATATCCGCATAGACGGCCAGAATGATGATCGCGCCGGTCACCACGGTCTGCCATTCCTGAGCAACGGAAAGCACACGCAGACCGTTGGTCAGCACCGCCATGATCAGTGCCCCGATCAGCGTTCCCATGATGGTGCCGCGACCACCGGCCAGTGACGTTCCGCCAATCACCACAGCAGCGATTGCTTCCAGCTCATAGCCAAGACCAAGGGCTGGCTGAGCGGAATTGAGGCGGGACGCGATGAGAATTCCCGCAATACCGCAGATCCCACCTGCAAGCGCGTAAATTCCCATTTTCCAGGCATCCGTGTTGACGCCGGACAGGCGCACGGATTCCTCGTTGGACCCAAGTGCGAAGGTGTAGCGGCCCAAAACAGTTCTTCCCAGAACGTAGGAAGCTGCAATCGCGACAAGGAACAGGATCAACACACCATTCGGGATTTGAAAGCCCGGAAAGACAGCCCCGATCACGGAGCCACGGGAAATGAGATCAAACCCCGGCGTGTCGTTGAAGTAGATTGGGCGTGTGCCGGAGATGACGAGGGACAGGCCCTTCAAAATCAGCATCATGCCAAGCGTTGCGATGAAGGGTGGCACCTTCATTTTGGCAACGAATGTGCCGGAACACAGGCCACAGAGTGCACCAGCGCCAATGGCAGCGACAACACCAAGCGGCAGGGGCAGACCCCAATAGGTGAGCACCACTCCGGCGATCACAGCACAGAAGGTCATCATGGTGCCGATGGACAGATCAATACCGCCGGTGATGATGATAAGCGTTGCTGCAATGGCCAGAACGCCGTTGACCGATGTCGCCTGCAAAATGGCGATCATATTGGACATCTGCATGAAGTTTGGCGAGGCCAGACCAAAGCCGATGAGCAGCACAATCAAGCTGGCAAAGGCGAGCAGTTTCTGGTGCGCGCCGGAGCTCACAAAACGACCGATAAGGTTCTTTTGCGGGGTTAGGGTGGTGTCTGTCATTGAACTTCACTCACAATTTGCGCAGCTGGGTCGCGTTGTGTTGCGAGGCGCATAATGTCTTCTTGCGTTGTTGAACTGCCACCCGGCAAAATGCCTGTCAGGCGGCCTTCGCACATCACCGCGATGCGATGGCTGAGGCGCATAACCTCTGGCAGCTCGGAGGAGATGACGATGATCGCGCAGCCCTGCTCTGCCAGTGAGTTCAACAGCTTATAAATTTCAGACTTCGCGCCGACGTCGATGCCACGTGTAGGCTCATCAAAAATGAGGATGTCGCAGTCGCGCAGCAGCCACTTGGCAATGACCACCTTTTGCTGGTTGCCTCCAGACAGGAACTGAAGCTCCTGCTTGTCAGAAGGTGTTCTGATTTCCAGCTGCTTGATGTACTTGGCGGCGACCTCTGCCATGCCAGCTTCATTCAGCACGCCAAGACGATTGCAGAACTGGTCCAAACTGGCCATAGCCACATTGGCGCGCACATCCATGCCTGTTGCCAGGCCGAAGTGCTTGCGGTCCTCTGACAGATAGCCAATGCCAACCTGCACGGCGTCCGACGGGCTGTTGATTTTGCATTTATGGCCATCCACCCAGACTTCACCTGAATCCAGCGGGTCTGCGCCAAAGATCGCGCGGGCTACTTCTGTGCGCCCTGCCCCCATGAGCCCTGCAAAGCCGAGGATTTCGCCTTTCTTGAGCGCAAAGCTGACATCGCGGATCTCAGTGCCCCGGTTCAGGCCTTTCACTTCCAGCGCAACCTCTGCCTCTGAAAGGTCAGGCACGTCGACGGCTTCTTCTTTCACCTCGCGGCCAACCATCATGGAGATGATCTCATTGACCGGAGTGTCAGCGGCAGGAACGGTGCCCACATACTCGCCATCGCGCATGACGGTGACGCGATCAGAGATCTGTTTCAGCTCGTCCATCTTGTGGCTGATATAGATGATGCCCACACCTTCCGCCTTCAGACGGCGGATGATGGTGAACAGCTCGGCGATTTCCTTGTCGTTCAGCGCAGCAGTCGGCTCATCCATGATCAGCACCTGCGAGCGATAGGAGAGTGCCTTGGCGATCTCCACCATCTGCTGTTTGGCGATGGTCAGGTTGCCAACCAGCACGTCAGGCTGCAAATCCAGCGCCATGCTCTGAAAGATGTCGCGGGTCTTCTGGTTGAGCGCAGCCTCATCGAGACGTCCAAATCTCAGGCGCGGCTCGCGGCCAATGAAGATATTCTGCGCTGCTGTCAGATCGTTCATCAGGCTGAGTTCCTGATGGATGATGCCTATTCCGAGGTCTTGCGCTTCTCGCGGCCCTTTTGGGTCAGCCGCTGTACCGTTGATTTCAATCTTGCCATCGTCACGGGTGTAAACACCGGAAAGAACTTTCATCAAGGTGGATTTGCCAGCACCGTTCTCTCCCATCAGGGCGTGAACTTCACCGGCACGCAAGTCAAACTGCACATTCTTCAGGGCGTGCACACCCGGAAACGTCTTTTCAATACCCGTCATCCTGACGATGGTATTCATTTTTTTCTCCCCCCAATACTGGCCTGCAAACCTCAGTGAGAACGCACAGATCCCGACTGGTGCTGCGACTGCAGATCAGCAATATGAAATGGTTGAGACACCCGTTTGATACCTGACTGCTGGCGCTGCTCCTCCCAGAGTTTTGCCGCAGTCACCGTTGTCTCATTTTTGCGCGCCTCCCCATCCGAAAATCGGATCCACTTGGCGGCGAGGCGCTTTAGTTCTGAATGACACCCTTCTTGATGATGACGTTGCCGTATTTGCGTGTTGTGCCTGTCACCACAACGCAGAAAGCTTTCTTGGCTTTTTCATAGAAGGCAAACCGCTCGACAAAGGTGATCTCAGCACCCACTGGCAAAGCACTCTGGTAGTCCTCCTCCAAACCATCCGGCAGCTGGTCACCTTCCACCGGGGCCATCATCATCACATTTTCGGGGTCATACTGGTCCAGCTCCCAAAGCGGCATGACGGCTTTGAGCAGATCCGTCGCCTCGCACCCATCGGCGCGCAGCACCTTGTCACAAACAGAGTAGGCCGGAAAATGCGCATCGCTGAAGATGATCTCATCTCCATGTCCCATCTCGTGCAGGATCTTCAACAGGTCCGGGAAAATGATCGGGTTGATCCCTTTAAGCACTTAAGCCCCCACTCACACCATGTGCCCGGCACCAACCGGGCAGGTAAAACAAACACCAAGACTTCCGGCAGGGTTGAAGAAAGCTCAGAAGTCCGCCGCGAATAAATGTACTATGAAGAACCAGAAAGGCTGTTCGCCTCATGATTCCGTCTTCAGGATGACGCTGTCGTGTTCCGACAAACTCTCTCAGGACCAGCCCTTCAATTTCCTCGGCAAGAACGGTGCCAAACCATTGCTAATTCGTGTTAGCAAGTTAGCAAAGCTTTCCGTTTAATCAAGAACAATTTTTCAATTTGCCGATTTTGAGCGCATTTTAAGAAACGGCCCTAGCGTCAGATTTACCTGAATTTTTAGTTGGTCGAAAACCAGTAATAATAGCTTCAGGCCAGCAACTTATACTGCGCAAATGACCATAAACCGGCGCTGATCAGGGCCAGTACCAGAGCCTGATACCGGTAACAAAACGTGATGCTTCAGGAACAAAAGCAAATGCCAAAAGCGTACTGGGTTGCCCGCGTCAACATCAAAGATCCTGATATCTATCGGTTCTACATGGAGGCTGCGCCCAGTGTCCTGCGAAAACACACTGGTCGAATCCTTGCGCGAGGCGATAAGGCTGAGCAGCTGGAGGGCCAAGAATACCATCGTCATGTGATCGTTGAGTTCGACAGCATGGAAGACGCGCTAAACTGCTACCACTCCCCAGAATACCAAACTGCCCGAGAATTCCGAAACGGGATCGCTGATGTGGAGACCGTGATCGTCGAAGGGGTGGACTAATCCGCAACCGACATCAGACACAAAAAAGCGGGTTGGTCTTGCGACTTACCCGCTCTCGTTTTGCCACGTGCTGACTAAAGCAGTCCGCATTTAAGTTGAAGCATCTGAACTGCTTTAGCCTTTGTTTTTGCGTATCTTTGTCCGAAAACCGGTTCCCACTTTTCGGCGATACACTGTAAGTTTACTCAGGCAGGTTTTGGTGCCTTGAAGGCGGATTCGGTGAGGTGCTCCAGCAGCAAACCGGATTGCTTGACGGCTTCGTCTTCGTTGCCCATGGCGACCGCACGCATGATGGCCTCGTGGTGGTAAGAGCACAGCAGATTGTCTGATTTGTCTTTGTTCGCAAACCAGAACCGGCGTGACTGGCTCTGCACACGGGCGAGGGAGTGGTGGAAATATGGGTTGTTGGTCGCTTCCGTCACGATGCGGTGAATGTCCTGCAGATTGGACAGCAGCGATTTCTCATCCTCATCCTTCGCGCTTTGCACGATGAGCGATCCAAGCGCCAGCATCTCGCGGCGCTGGTCGGTTGAGGCGCGCATGGCCGCAAATCTCAGGCAGATCGGCTCAATCTGTTTGCGCACTTCCAACAGCTGCAATTGCTGCTCTGCGGTGATGGAGAGAAACTGCACGCCTTTGCGCGGATGGATTGCCAGCATCTCGTCCTGTTCAAGAGCCTGAAGGGCTTCACGAACGGGCGTACGGCCCAGATCCAACAGAGAGGCGAGTTTGTTCTCAGAGTACAGAGCTGAAACATCAAGCTCGTTGAAAAACAACTTTCTCTCAATTTCCGTGCGCGCAAGCTCAGCCTGAGTTTTCTGGTGAGCCACAGTTACCCCCTGTTTTAAAAGCGTTATTTCTGCGTCAGTTGTATCACAGTGTAGCACAATGCATTCCCGATTTGCCAGCGGTCTCTTCTTTTCTTTTGCTGCTATGTCAGCCAAATGGATCTTGTTTAGCGATTTTTCAATTGGCTGCCATGTCAGTTCTGGACCCCTTCTAGATAATGTAATCCATCAGACACCGGCATTGTGTCATTCTGTCACGTAAAAACTACATAGTTTTCATGGGTTCTCTGCGCCTTGCGGATTTTAGATAAACTAAAAAAGCTAAAGTAATTAGGGCTTTATCGCGAACTGATACTCTAAAAAATGTTGAATTTCTCTGGCATGTCAGAAGATCAATATTGGCATATCAGCGCTCATTATTTTGCAGTTTTTATCGATTTCTAAGGGTTATTACCATTGCTACAGTCGCCTGTTTTTGCTTTTAAGGTTGCTAATATGTCAGATATGAGGATATGTTTCTGAAAACAGTCCTCATGGACTCAGAGACAAAGAAAACAGCCATAAAGTGTGGCATACAAGGTAAGCACCCATGAAAAACTGGAAAGAGACTGCCCTAGCAGAAACCGCATCTCCTGTTCTTGCTGAAGCAGATGTTGTTGTTTGCGGTGGTGGCCCATCTGGTGTGGCGGCGGCTGTTATGAGTGCCCGCAACGGCTTGAAGACAATCCTCATCGAGAAAAACGGGTTTTGTGGCGGCGGTGCGGTTGCCGGCCTGTCAGGTACTATCTGTGGTCTGTTCCTCACCCAGGACGACATCGAAAACAAAAACGCCAAGCAAATTGTTTTCGGTTTCGCAGAAGAGTTTCGTGCTCGCCTGCTGGCCAAAGGTGGCGCCACCGCCCCACAAATCTACGGCAACACTCACGTGGTGACCTTTGATCCGCTGATCTGGCGCGAAGCAGCGGACGATCTGCTTGAGGAATCCGGCGTTCAGTGCCTCTACCACACCTACATGACCGAGGTGGTCCGCGATGGTGATGAGATCACCGCGATCCGTGTAGACTCCAAGGCAGGCAGCACTTTCCTCAAAGCAAAAGCATTCATTGATACGTCAGGAGATGCGGCTCTCGTGACGAAAGCGGGGTGTGAGTACAGCTTTGGAGATAATGGTGCCATTCAGAACCCAACCATGATCTTCCGTCTATCAGACGTGGTGGAAAGCGATTTCTACGATTACTTCGGCAAGAACACCATCTGCCCGCCTGACATGATCGAACAGCTGAAAACAGCTTTCGAGAGCAGAGAGTACGACACACCCCGCAACAAGGTCTGGGTGTTCCCAACCCCGCAGAAGGGCGTGTTCCTGATGAACTGCACCCGTCTAGCAGGTCAGGACAACCGGTTGCTGAACGTGGTGGACCCTGCTGATTTCACATACGCGGAAGTCTATGGCCGTCGTCAGGCGCGCGAGTATCACCGCTTCTTCAAAGACAAGATCAAAGGCTTTGAAGAGTCCCAGCTGATTGACATGCCACCGGAAGTGGGCATTCGCCAGACACGGACCATCAGCGGCGAAACCACCCTGACAAACGAGCATGTGGCTAACTGCGACAAGCCTGAGGACGGCGTGGTCCGCTCCTCCTGGCCGATTGAGATGCATGCCGGTGAGAAGAGCAAACTGCACTGGCTGATGGAAGATTACTATGAGGTTCCATACGGCACGCTGGTGCCGAAGGAGCTGGACAACGTGATTGTCGCGGGACGGTGCCTGAGCGCCGAACACGAAGCGCTCGCTTCTGCCCGCGTTACTGCCCAGTGCTTTGAGCTGGGACATGCGGCGGCTGTGGCGACAAAACAGAAAATCGACAAAGCGATCAACTACAGAGATGTCGACACAAAAGAGCTGCGCGAGGCGATGCGTGCGGCTGGCAGCGCTCTGTAAAAAGTCGGGCAATAAGGAAGGTGCCTCAAGGCACACTGGGAGTTAAAAATGGAAGACTGCAGAATTAGCCGGGTCGAGCTTTATGCTTTGGCTGATGAGAATGCGCCCCCTATTCCTTGGGCGGATAATCAGGAACCTCTGCTGTACACCAACAACATTGTACGCCTGTTCACCGAGGATGGAACCGAGGGTCTTGGCGCAACTATGAGTTACACAGAGAACTTCTTTGATCGGTGCATCATTGAATCTCTGCGTACCATCGTTCCGGGCCTCATCGGCAAAAATCCGCTGATGACTCAGGAACTCAACAACTGGCTTGGAGCACGCTGCACCTGGGGTGGACTGCCAGCGAAGTCTCCAATCGACATTGCAGCATGGGACATTAAGGCCAAAAAAGCCGGAATGCCGCTTTACATGCTGCTTGGCGGCGCCCGGACCAAAATCAAGTCCTACGCCTCCACACCAATGTTCGACACTGTAGAGGAATACTTCCCATACATTGACGATTGCATTGCGCACGGCTTCACAGCAATCAAACTGCACTGCTACTGCATCTATGAAAAGGATGTGGCGCTGGTGGAAGCTGTGCAGGCCAAATACGGCTCTACCGGCATCCGTTTCATGCTGGACACAGCGACGTTCTACACACCTGCACAAGCCATGAAGATGGCCAAGTGGATGGAACGTCATGACTGGGAATGGCTTGAAGCGCCAGTTTCCGACTACGACTACAAGACCTATCAGCGCCTTGTCGCCAATACGGATCTTGAAATTTCCAGCCATGGCAACTGCCTGCTCACACTGCAGGAAGTTACGCACGCACTGAGCACTGGGATGTGGTCAGACGTGCGTCAGGACGCGACAGTTTGCGGCGGTATTACTCAGCTGAACAAATGCTTCGCAATCGCGGCCGGCCACAGCAAAAATCTGGAAATCCAGAGCATGGGATACACCCTGACACAGGCTGCCAACCTGCACGTCGCTCTGGCTCACGACAACTGCAATTACTTCGAGCAGTTCTACCCTTACGAGGCGTTTGAGCTAGCAAGTAAAACCCAAATCCGCACAGACAAAGAGGGATATGTGCACGCGCCGGCGGGCAACGGGCTCGGCGTGGAAATGGATTGGGACGCAGTGAAGGAAGCATCTTTCGCTTCTTTCGTCTTCGAATAATAAATGGGGGCATCCATGGCTAAACTACAACTGGATAAGACGAACTTCTTCGTCGGGGGCATTGCGGTACTCCTACCGACAATGGGCATTCTGGCAGCGGACATTGCTGCACCGGGCTCCGGTAAAGCTGTCATCTCTTCTTTGAAGAGCTATCTGACAAACGAATTTGGCGCGTTCTACATGTGGGCAGCGATCTTGTCGCTGATCTTCTGCCTGAGCGTTTCTTTCAGCAAGTACGGTAACATCGTGCTTGGTGACCCAGATGAAAAGCCTGAATACAATACGATCTCCTGGGTCGCGATGATCTTCAGTGCGGGCATCGGCGCGGGCATCCTCTGGGGTGGCGCCAGTGAGTGGATCTACTACATGTCCACACCGCCACTGGGTCTTGAGCCGGGCACCGAACTGGCCAAAGAATGGGCAATCACCACGGGCATGTTCCACTGGGGTCCAAGTGCATGGGCACTCTACTCCGTGTGCTCCATCACCATCGGTTATTACTATTATGTGCGTAAAGACCCGGTTCTGAAGGTTTCAGAATCCTGTAAGGGTGTTCTGGGCACACGCGCAAAAGGTCCTCTGGGCAACGTCGTTGATATCTTCATCATGATCGGCTTGGTGACTGCAAGTGCGACCAGCCTTGGTCTGGGCACTCCGGTTGTTGCTGCTGGCTTCTCCAAAGTGCTTGGCATTGAGCACGGCACTTCCATGAACCTTGCAGCTCTTGCAATCGTGGTTGCGCTGTTTGCAGCAAGCTCCGCGCTTGGCCTGAAAAAAGGCATGGCGAAGCTGTCCAACTTCAACATCTTCCTAGCGGTTGGCCTGCTGATCTTCGTTCTGTTCTTCGGCGGCTACTTCCTGACCACCATCAAGTCCTTCACCACATCCGTTGGTGCGCTCGTGACAAACTTTGTACGCCTGAGCACCTACATGGAGCCATACTCAGAAAACTCCACCTTTGTGTCTGACTGGACGATCTTCTACTGGGCATGGTGGGTTTCTTACGGTCCATTCCAGGGTCTTTTCTTCGCGAAGATCTCCCGTGGCCGCACAATCCGCGAAATGGTTCTGGGCACCCTGTTGTTCGGTTCCCTGGGCACTGCAGTGTTCTTCGCAATCTTCGGTAACTACGGTATTGGTCTTCTGGATGCGGGCATCTTTGATGCACCTGCAGCACTGGCAGCTGGTCAGAGCTCCTTCACCGTGATCATCGACATGTTTGCGAACCTGCCATTGGGTACTCTGTTCATCATCGGCCTGTGCGTTTCCGCGATCGTGTTCATGGCAACCACCTTTGATGCGGCATCCTTCTCTCTTGCAGCGATGACCACCAAAGAACTGCCAGATGGTGCAGATCCAGCACTTTGGAACCGTCTTGTTTGGGCACTGTTCCTGGGCATTATCCCAGTGGTGATCAACCTGATTGGCGGCGACTTGGGCACCATCCAGATCTCAACGGTTGTTGGCGGATTGCTGATGGTCATCATCCTCGGCATTGTTGCGGTCTCGTTCCTCAGAGAACTGCAACGCGACATTGCCAACGGTGTCGAACTTCCAATGCGCAAAAAATAATAAAGCACATGAGGGCGCCAGCAAAAACTGGCGCCTTTCTCTTAGGAGCACATCATGTCACTAGCACTTAACCCAGCAGTCGCACCCATCAAGTCCGTCGAGTTTATTCCGGTCAATTACAAAGCCAGCAACTGGAGCCAGAACACGGTTGTCGTCAAGATAACAGACGAAAACGGTGTCTACGGCCTCGGTGAAGCTGACGGCTCTCCGGACGCAATTCTCGCTTATTCCAATATTGAAACAGAACATAAGTGGCTGACGAACCTGACCGAAAGAGTCATTGGCCGTCTGCCTATCGAAATCAACGCCATCTGGGATGCCATGTATGACGCCACGCAGTGGCAGGGCATGCGCGGATTGGGCATGTTCGCCCTCTCCGGCATCGACATGGCGCTTTATGACCTTGCGAGCAAACAGCTCGGCGTGCCTGCCTACCAGCTACTTGGCGGCACCAACAAAGACAAAGTCCATCCGTATCTGACGCTTTATCCGGCCATTCCGGTGGATGCGTCTTTGGACGTCGCCATCAAAGGCTACGCCCCACTGCTTGAAAAAGCCAAGGCACACAACATCCGCGCGGTGAAAGTGTGCGTGCCGATCAAAGCAGACTGGAGCATCAAAGAAGTCGGCTATTATCTGCGCGAGCTGCGCGGCATCTTGGGCTACGACACCGACATGATGGTGGACTACCTCTACCGCTTTACAGATTGGTATGACGTTGCACGCCTGCTCAATTCCATTGAGGATCTGGAGCTTTACTTCGCAGAAGCGACTTTGCAGCACGATGATCTGAGCGGCCACGCCAAACTGGTAGAAAACACCCGCTCCCGCATTTGCGGTGCAGAGATGAGCACCACCCGCTTTGAAGCTGAGGAATGGATCACCAAAGGCAAGGTGCATCTGCTGCAGTCTGACTATAACCGTTGCGGCGGCCTGACAGAGCTGCGCCGGATCACCGAGATGGCAACTGCTCACAACGTACAGGTAATGCCGCACAACTGGAAGACAGGCATCACCTCGGCAGCGGCGATCCATTATCAGTTCGCAGTCGGCAACGCACCATACTTTGAGTATGTGCATCCGGACTTCTGTGACGGGGAGCTGCGCAAGTATCTGGTGACGCCAGAAGCCGAGTTGGTGGATGGGGGCTTTGAAAAGCCAACCGCACCGGGCTACGGAATCGACCTGAACCAGCAATTTATGGCGAACCTGTGATGACACTCTTCACTCAGCACCCCTCTGCGGGCTGAAGATACACACAGGAACGTTCTCCGCCCCGCCTCCATCTCGCTTTACAGCCTCGCGTATCTGCAAAGTGTGCCTAGGGGCGGAGGATCTTCTCCTGAGCCACTCAGGAATATATTTCCCCTGGGTAGAGACGTACCCTGCCCACTACTCACCCTGGTCAAGCCCCATTGACCGGGGTGTTTTATGAACTCACTTCAGCATACACACTTCCCTATACGTCAACCTGCCGGATGAGCTCCGTTAATTTGATAAAACGTTCCATCAAAATCACGCATTTTCACGTATATACACGCATCTCACCAGCAGAATCACAGTTTCGTGAACTGATGGTTTTCTCGAATCAACAAATATAATTAAGTATTAAACATCTCTTTATTAGAATAGATCAGAAGAAAAACATACTACAATTATTTGATCAAGTGGTCAGTTTTTAGAATTATTTATCAGGCAGCTAACGTATTTTATCTAAATATATTAACATTTTGAATTGATATCATTAAAAGATTCAGATGTTTTATACCTAAAACAATATATTCTGCATTCTATTCACACATCGAGAGTTCGTCAATGATTCAACCAGTAGATGTGTTGATACTACTTTCTTCTGTGAATCCAAAGATCATTTATATTGCCTTTCAGTGCATCCCTCATACGTTTAGGTGGTTTACTACTACTATTACTCTAGGGGAGATAATATGTTTAGAGATAATCACGTTGAAGAGGCAAGAGTTATTGAAGGAGGCGATGCGCCATATAGCACAACGACCCCATACTCTATTTCATCGGGGGACACTTTTGAGGGAACGCTGAGTTTTTCTGGCGATAAAGACGCAATTAAACTCGAGGTACAGGCTGGAGTAACTTACACAATTTCAATGGAAGGCATCGGAAGTGGGGGCGTTTCCGATACATACCTGTACCTTTACGATTCCAACACAAACGAAATCGCAACAGACGATGATGGCGGCAGCGGACGTAACTCCGAAATCACCTTCACCGCAACATCCACCGGCACCTATTACATTGGCGCTGCGTCCTACAATGATCGCTACACTGGCGATTACAGAGTCTCCGTTGATGCAGACGGCGGCCCAACTGACCCGCCAACCGATCCAAACGCGTTCACCAACGACCAGATTGCAAGCCAGCTGACCGATGGGTACTGGAACAACTCAGGCCGTGGTCGTCGTGCGTTTGACGTGAGCCCGGGTGAGGCTCTCACCGTCAACCTCAATGGACTGAACTCTTCTGGCCGAGAGCTTGCAACCAAAGCTCTGGAAGCATGGACAAAAGTCACCGGTATCGACTTCCAGACTGTCAACTCCGGCGCTCAGATCACATTTGACGATAACGACAGCGGCGCTTACGCAAACTCGACAACACGCGGCAGCACCATCGTTTCTTCAACCGTGAATGTTAGCACTGACTGGGTTGCGCGTTATGGCACTGGCCTGGACGGCTATGCTTTCCAGACTTACGTACACGAAATCGGTCACGCGCTCGGTCTGGGTCACGCTGGCAACTACAACGGCAGCGCGACTTACGGCGTGGACAACCACTACTCCAACGATTCCTGGCAGGGCACAATCATGTCCTACTTCGATCAGGTGGAGAACACCAGCGTCGACGCTAGCCGTGCCTACGTCGTCACCCCAATGATTGCAGACATCCTTGCTATGCAGGACCTGTACGGCACAGCAACCGATCTGCGTACCGGGTCCACCGTTTACGGTGAAAACTCCACAGCAGGCGGTTACTACGACGACATCGCAGACCTGAACCCGGCCACGTTCACCATCATGGACAATGGCGGCACAGACAGCATCAACTTCAGCTCTGTCCGCGCTGACCAGAAAATCTCTTTGGTGGCAGAGACTTACTCTGACGTGAACGGCCTGACCGGCAACATGACCATCATGCGTGATACCGTGATCGAGAATGCTTATTCTGGCTCAGGTAATGATGAGCTGATTGGTAACGATGCCGACAACGGTCTGTATGCCAATGCTGGTAATGATACCCTCGAGGGTGGTCTCGGTGATGACACCCTTTCCGGTGGTTCTGGTCGTGATACCTTCGTGTTCAACATCAACTGCGGTGCGGACACGATCGTTGACTTCTCCAATGGCCTTGACTTTATGAGATTTGAAAGCGGTGCAGACAGCTTTGCAGACCTTACGATTCAGGACACTGGTGCAGACACAGTCGTCAGCTATGACGGTGGCTCCATCACCCTCTCAGGTGTTGATTCCAGCCTCATCAATGCAGACGATTTCACGTTTGTATAAGGGGTAATAAAATGTGCGACCTGCCGCAATGGCAGGTTGCATAATTATTTAATCAAATCATAAGTTTGCGGTATTTCCCTCAAATTCAATAGATGAGCAAAATTAAGTGTCTTACCCCTTTCAAATAGTGTGCGATTTACATACTATGGGGACCACAATTTTTGTTGGGGCATAACCACGAGTTTTGTAGCGCAAGAGGCGTCCAATCGTTCTTTGGGAGGACGTGCCGCGCACTGAAGTTTGGGGCCAGGTGGTTTCGGGAGTATCTATGAGTACATCGAAGAGTGGGCAGCCAAAGCGCCCTATGGTGGCTGAGGCGTTTGCGGCGTCTCGGTCCGGGTATGCGGGCGTCGGGGTCTTGAGTCTGGTCATCAACCTGTTGATGCTGACGGGTCCGATGTTCATGCTGCAGATCTATGATCGCGTGCTCGCCAGCCACAGCGTGCCAACCCTGGTGATCATCGCCAGCTTCGCCGGTATCCTCTACCTGTTCTTCGCCCTGCTGGAAGGCATCCGTGCCCGTGGCCTGTCGCGTATTTCTCAGGAAATTGATGCCCGTCTGTCGCGCACCGCGTTCCTTGCCAACCTGCGCGTGCCATTGCGCATGGGCAACAGCGGCAAAAACGTAGATCCTATCCGCGATCTGGAAACCATGCGCCAGTTCTGGGGCGGTCAGGGTCCAGCCGCGCTCTTTGATATTCCATGGATGCCTATCTATCTGGGTCTGGTGTTCGTGCTGCACTTCTGGCTCGGCATGCTGGCACTGGCCGGTGCGGTCATCATCCTCTCGCTGGTGCTTGCCAACGAGTTCATGAGCCGCGATCCCTCCAAAGAGCTGGCCTCGCAAAACGCACAGCGCAGCAACACCCGCTCTGGAGCACGGCGCAACGCAGAAGTGGTGCGCGCCCTTGGCATGAGCTCAACGCTCACCAACAAGTGGGATGAAGCCAACGCCCGCTTTTATGATGCCCAGACCAAAGCAGGCGACCGCGCCTCGCTGTTCGCCACCGCCATCAAAGCCTTCCGCTTTCTGCTTGGTTCGGCTGTTCTGGCGGTTGGTGCATGGCTTGCGATCCTTCAGGAAGTCTCTCCCGGTGTTATGATCGCAGCTTCCATCATCACCTCCCGTGCTCTGTCTCCTGTGGAGCAGGCGGTTGGCCAGTGGCGCGTGTTCATCGCCGCCCGTCAGGCCCGTGCCCGTTTGGAGAAATCGCTGGAAGGTCTGGATGAGACCCCGCCAGAAACCGAACTGCCACTGCCAAGCAAGGCCCTCAATGTACAGCAGATCGCAACAGCTCCTCCCGGTGCGCGCGCTGTCACACTGGCTGGCGTCAACTTTGAGCTCAAGGCAGGCGATGGCATGGGCATTATCGGCCCCTCCGGATCCGGTAAAACCAGTCTGGTCCGCGCGCTCGTGGGTGTTTGGCCTATCCTGCGCGGTGCCGTTCGTCTCGATGGCGCGGAGCTGAGCCAGTGGTCGGAAGATCGTCTGGGCACTGCCGTTGGCTACCTGCCGCAGGATGTGGAACTGTTTGACGGCACCATTGCCGAAAACATCTCCCGCTTTGCAGCAGAACGTGATGACGAGAAGATTTTGGAAGCCGCCCAGCTTGCCAATGTGCATGAGCTGGTCACCAGTCTGGCTGACGGTTATGACACGCAAGTTGGAGAAGGCGGGGCTCTGCTTTCTGCCGGACAGCGCCAGCGTGTGGGTCTGGCCCGTGCGCTTTATGACAGCCCGTTCCTGATTGTGCTTGATGAGCCGAACTCCAATCTGGATTCAGAAGGCGAAGCAGCACTGACCCGCGCCATCAAGCTGATGCGTGAGACCGGCAGCATCGTCATTGTCGTTGCCCACCGTCCAAGCGCGATCTCAGCCGTTGATCTGTTGCTTGTTGTGAAGGATGGCCAACAGGCCGCCTTTGGCCCGAAAGACGAAGTCCTGCCAAAAATCAGCGCTCCTGCTGGCGTGCCAGCCCCCGGAGCGGTTCCAGCTCCCGGCGCAAAACCAGCCCCAGCTGCTGCAAAAACAGGACCATTGAGCGTGGTGCCACATGCCTGAGCAAACAACACTTACCACTATTCAGACCTCTCGTAAGAAACACATGCGTTGGGGCCTCGTCCTTGTTGGAGTTCTGGTTCTTGGCCTTGGCGGCTGGTCCTCCGTTGCCAAGATCAACAGCGCGGTGATCACCTCTGGCGCCATCGCAGTCGATGGACAGGCCAAGAAGGTACAGCATCAGGAAGGCGGCATTGTCGGCGAAATCCTCGTCAAAGACGGCGATGAAGTCAAAGCCGGTGATGTGCTGTTCCGCCTTGATGAAACGGTAGTGAAAGCCAATCTAGCCATCACTCGCAAGCGTCTTCATCAGATGCAGGCGCAGGAAGCCCGCCTTTCTGCCGAGTGGCGCAATGACGCTCAGGTCACCTTCCCGGAATATCTGGTTGAGCTGGCAAAGACCGACAAGATTGCTGCCACTGCTCTGGATGGTGAGCAAGCTCTCTTTGCTGCCCGTCAGCAAGGCATCAAAGGCCGCAAGAAGCAGCTTGGCGAGCAGATTGCTCAGCTGGAGCAGCAGATTGAAGGCTTGCAGGTGCAGCGCGATGCGAAAGCCGAAAGCATTGATCTTGTCACTCAGCAACTCGCCGACTTTGCTTCTCTTTTGGAAAAGCGCCTGATCAACGCCTCTCAGGTCACCGCCATCAAGCGGGAACGGGCCGAGCTGGTTGGGGACCGCGGTGGGCTGATCTCTCAGGTCGCTCAGACCAAGGAAGCCATCAGCGAAAAGCGCGTGCAGATCCTGCAGCTGGACGAAGAGTTTTTGGAAAAAGTTCTGTCTGACCTGCAAAACATTCGCTCGCAGATTGCCGAGTTGGAAGAGCAGGAAGTGGCCGCACAGGACCGCCTGAAGCGCGTCGACATTCGCGCCCCGCAATCCGGTTATGTGCACCAGCTCAACGTTCATACCGTTGGCGGCGTGATCGCACCGGGTGATACCCTCATGCTGGTGGTGCCGGAAGACAGTGATCTGGTGATTGAAAGCCGCGTTCAGCCCGTTGATGTGGATCAGCTGCAAGTGGGACAAGACGCTTATGTGCGCCTTGCCGCCTTCGACCAGCGCACCACACCTGAGCTGGGCGCAGCTGTGCTCAACGTTTCCCCGGATCTGACCCGTGATGAGGTCACCGGCGAGCCGTTCTATCTGGCACGCCTGAAGATCCTGGAGAGCGAAATGCCAAAGCTGAACGGCCAGACCCTCGTCCCGGGCATGCCCGTCGAAGGCTTCATCCAAACCGGCGAACGCACCGTCCTCTCCTACTTCATAAAACCAATGCAAGACCAAATCGCCCATGCGCTCAAGGAGAAGTAAGGAGCCCCTTACTTCCTCGGAACGAAAGCAAAAACTGTGACGGAAAGGGATCTAAAGCCCCTTTCCGTACACTGCTATTCAACAGAGCTCTGTTAGCCAGAACAAATCACGGACATCTCATGATGGACCATGCAGAAGTCTATGCACGGAAATGGCGGCTTAAAGAATTTTCCCATGAGGGTGAAACCACACGTAGCAATTTTTACTCGTGTCGTTCCGAAGAGTTTGGCCCAGCTCTACTTAAGATTCTTAATTCAAATGGTTTAATCACCGAGAGAGGTGGCTTCGCACTATTAGCGAGATATAATTCCAATTCTGCCGTAAGAATATATGAATACGATGAAACCGCAGCATTGATGCAATGGCTCGATGGCCCACGCTTGCTGGATTTTATAGATCAGGGGCATGAAGAAGATGCACTTAATATCCAGTTAGAAATCACCCGTCAGCTTTTAAAATCGCAAGTCAGTTTGACAGGTCTTAAGACACTCGAACACCTCATGGCAGACAGCCTTAATATGAAACCAAAGGCCGTGCCAGTTTGGGCCTTGGACGTCGTTCCAATCGCCCAAGCGATAGCACACGACGTCATGGCAGATCGTTCTGACTGGCAGGCTCTTCATGGTGATCTTCACCCCCGAAACATCATCAAACACGGAACAACGTGGCGCGCTATCGATGCACGGAGCCTATTAGGGCCTCCAGCACTTGAGTATGCCAATCTTTTTATTAATCCATGGGATAGGAAAGAGCTGATCTTTAGACATGGACGAATGGAAGATCTAGCTAAGCGGGTCAGTATGCAGTTGGGTTGCGACATTAAGGAAGTTGTCTCATGTGCGATCACCAATGCGCTTTACTATGCACAATCAAGCTTCCTCATTGGACAGGGGCGTCATCCAATCAAATGCATTCGCCAACTGCTCACGCTTCTTTAAGCAACGTGCTCATGATACCATAAGCCCTTACACCTAGCAGAACAGATTACAAGGTAAACGGGTTGCAGGGCATAACAGCTTTCATCCTCAAAGCCCGACCACCAAACATTGCAGCCTTCACCTCCCTGATTATGGGAGCGATTTTCATTTGGCCAGTAAAAAAGCGGCCTTGAGGGCCGCTTTTTCTGTTCTTTAAAAGGCCCTCACAAATTCGCGAGGGCCTTCTTTTTGCTTAAACGAGCATTTCGCTTGGGCTGCTGAGGTCCAGACCGATGACAAGTGGGTCATGGTCGGATGCGCCGTACTGGTCGTCAGTGTAGAAACCAGCATCGGTGAAGCGGCTGTTGTAGCTGAGCAGGTCTGGCTCATCAGCATTGATGTGCCACTCAGCAAGGCCGGTTACCTGATCAGCAAGGCTGTCGGATGCCAGAGCATGGTCCAGTGAACCGCGCTGACCATCAAACACGAAGCTGTAAGCTTCATCGCCCAGGTACTGAGACAGAAGATCGGTCATATCGCCGCCCTCTACCAGTTCCTGTACGGAGTCGCCTTTACCGTAGGTGTTCAAATCACCGATCACGAGGATATCCGGATCAAGACCCGCACCCGCATATTCGGTTCTCAGCCACTCATGCAGCTCTTTTGCTGCGTCTTCACGTGCCTGAGCCCAGAAGGCCTGCCCATCGCCCTGATCGTAGTTTGGATCAGCGATCAAGGCATCCAGATCTGCCTGTACCTGGTCAACATCAGCTGCCGGAATGGTACCTGCATCCAGTTTACCCTGAATGTCTTCCACCAGGTCGCTCAGGCCACTTGGCCCCTTGGACTTGTAGTGGTTGACTGCGAGGGTAAAGCGTTCGCCATTTGCATCCTCAAAAGTGGTTGCAACGGTTGGGCGGTTACGCTGGAAGTCACCTACATATGAACGATCAGCAAAGTCCTGCAGACGATCCGCAATCGCGTAAGTCGCATCCGCACTTGTTTCCTGATAGGTGTAGGTTTCTGTCTCAATGACAGTCAGCTTGCCAGGACGGTAGATCATACCGGTGGTGATAGCATCAGACCCAATCGGAGCCCCGTCAGTCGGGTTCACGAAGGTGTAAAGCTCATCAGTCCGGCCCTGAGCGGTCAGCTCTGCATTCAGTGCATCAACAAGAGCGCTGATCGCAGATGCATCGTCGAAGCCGTTGTTCTCCAGTTCCTGAAGACCAAAGACGTCCGCATCGATATCAAGCATTGCCTTGACGATCTTGTCGGTCTGACGCGCAAGATCTGCCTCGGAGCTCGCTCCACGCTGACCAAGGGTGGTGAAGTAGTTCAGCACGTTGAAGCTGGACACTTTCAGATCACCGCCCACATCAGCAGGCTGGTCAGGACGTGCACCGGAGTTGGTGCTTTCATCGATGGAAATCTGGCCGTCAACAATCAGAGTATGACCATCAAAGCCTTCGGTGAGAATGCCTTCGATCGGTGCATCGATCTCTGTGCCAAGACGCAGAGTTGCCCCTTCAGAGAAGTCATCACCGCTATCCAGATACCCATTGCCATTGTCGCCGTTTTCTTCGGTAACTGGCACGTAGGTGAACTCGTCAGGGTTCTGCTCAGAAGAACCATCATCGATAAGGATGCGGTTGTTCTGGTTCATTTCCTGATGTTCGATGATCTGGTCAAGCTCATCCTGCGGATCGTACAGATGGGTTGCCTGATACTGGGCGCCAGCGGAAACTGTAATCTGACCATAGCGGTCGAAATTGAAGTTTTCGATGACTGTCAGAGCATCGTCTGTACCGGAGCCAACGCTGACGCGCATGCCTTCCAGAGCTTCCAGGTTCTGCTGGCTTGTTGGAGACAGAAGCACCTGCATGTATTCTGGCAGAGCATTGCCGGAAGACAGGATGCTCAAATCCCCAATGTTAGTCAGCTGTGTCTGGCCACCAAATTCAGCAACCGTACCACCGAAGGACACTTCATCACCAACAGCAACGGTTGGAGCCGCACCGGTGTAAACGAAGATACCTTCAGAGGTTGCGGAGTTGCCGTCGCTGTCAGTTGTTTCTTCCTGCAGGTAGAAACCACTGCTGGTCACACTTGTTACAAGCGCGCTGACGTAAACGAACTCACCAACCATGCCGGATTCTGCACCGTCACCCTGAATGGTGGAGATGAGTGTAGGCGCGGTATCGTCGTTCACAACAGTGCTGGTTGCAGTCTTGGTTGTGATTTTGCCACCCGTTGGGTTGCTCAAGGTCACAGACAGGGCTTCGCTCAGCTCGGTTGTTTCATCGCCAGTTATGTTGACTGTGATGGTCTTGGTGGTTTCGCCAGCTGCAAACTCGATGCTGCCAGATGGCAGAGTGCCACCGAAGTCAGCTGCATCAACGTCGCCGCCAACAGCAAAGTCAACAGTGCCAGCCTCAGACAGATCACCATCACGGGTCACTGTGAACTCGAAGGAGGTTACGCCGCTGTCGCCTTCAGCTTTGGAGTCAGCTTCTGCTGCGATAGCGTAGGTTGTGGACGTACCGCCACCGCCTGTGGTGTCGCCTTCCAGCTGCAGGTTTTGCAGAACGAATGCTTCATTGCTGCCGTTTGCAGAGCCTTCAACGATGATGGTTAGCTCAGAACCCGAACCTTCCAGATCAGCAACAAGTGTTTGCAACTGGTTGGTAAGAACAAGGCCAGAGTTGGTTTCAACCATCGGATCGTTCAGATCAACAACCTTACCGCTGGCAAGGGTGTAAGACTGAGCACCGTCATTGTCAGAGGTGAAGGCGAACAGAGTTTGCTCTTCGCCACCATCAATGGAATAGCGGATGGAAATGGTGTCATCAGACTCGAAATCACCCATTGCACCAGCATCCAGAGACAGGCTGATATTGCTGTAATCTGAGATGTCGAAGCGCCAGGTCGCGACCAGCGGGTCACCATTAGGATTGTCGTCGTTGACGGTATCGGTCAGACCGAAGAACTCACCAGTGTTGGAGACTTCATCGATAACGCCGACTGCATCATTCTCGAAGCTGCCATTGGTGGAATCGACCAGCGAGAATGGAGCATCTGCGGCAGTGTACTTGCCAAAGCCGTCTGCAGGACTGGTGAAGTCTGGTGCAGTGCTGGTGTACTCGATCAGACGATCATTCTGTGAGTCCACCATGTCAAACGCGAAGGTTTCGCGCACAACAGCCGGGTTGCCGAGGATCTTCAGGTTCTGCAGCGCAAACGCTTCAGAACTTCCGTCTGACTTGCCTTCAACGCTGATGGTCAGCTCAGAGCCAGTGCCTTCCAGATCAGACACGAGGGTCTGCAGCTGGTTGGTCAGCACAATGCCTGCGTCTGCATCAGTCAGCGGATCATCCAGATCAACAGTCTTACCGCTGGCAAGGGTATAGGTCTGTGCACCGTCATTGTCAGAGGTGAAGGAGTACAGAACCTGCTCTTCGCCATCGTCAATGGAATAACGGATCACAAAGGTGTCTGTGCCTTCAAAGTCACCCATTGCACCAAGATCAAGGGAAAGACCTAGATCTTTGTAGCCTGCAATGTCGAAGGTCCAGGACGCTGTCAGTTCGCCATCATTGTCATTGTTGATGCTATCGGTTACGCCGAAGAACTCACCAGAGTTGGTGGCTTCATCGATGATACCCAGAACGTCATTCTCAAAGCCGCCATTGGTGGAATCGACCAGTGAGAATGGCGCACCATCCGCAGTGAATTTGCCGAAGCCATCAGCAATGCTGGAGAAATCAGGCGCAGTGTTGGTGAAGCTCACCAGACCCTGATTTTGAGAGTCGACCATGTCGAACGCGATTACGTCACGCACAACTTCGTTTTCATCTTCAACAGTGACGGAAACGCTTTGAGTATCAGAACCGCCGTCAGCGTCGGTGACAGTGACTTCAACCTGATAAACGTTGTCGCCATCAGCATCTGCTGGTGCTTCAAAGTCAGGAGCTGTCTTAAAACTCAGCTGACCAGTTTCAGCGTCGATCTCGAACAGGCCAGCATCTGTACCAGAAACAGAGTAGGACAGGTCCGTGTTATCAACGTCAGTAGCAGATGCAGTCGCCACCTCAGTGGTGTTTTCTGCAATAGCAACGTCAGAAGCAACAGACAGAACAGGTGCCTGATTGGAGCCAGTCACGGTCACAGTAACAGTAACGTCTTTGGTGCTGCCGTTGCCGTCGGTCACTGTATAGGTGAAGGTATCTTCAGCAGTCTCACCTTCACGCAGGCTGTCAAAAACATTGCCTGGGTTGTATGAGACCTGACCGTTTTCGAGAGAAACGGTTGCGCCAGATGCGCTGTTTGCGGAAACTTCAGTGATTGTCAGCGTATCGCCGTCATAATCCTTGTCGTTTTCCAGCAGAGTGGCAGCCTCAATAACCAGACCTTCATCGCCGGATGCAACAGCATCTTCTCCAGCGCGGATCTCATTGTTGCGACCATCCAGATAGTAAGTGTAGTCGTCAGCTGCGAAGTAAACTGCCTCGACATTCATCAAGGTGTCTTTTTCAGAACCGTCGTTTGCGATGACATTGGTCTTTGGATTCCACCAGCCACCACGCTGCTGGAATGAATAGTCATCGATTGAGCCTTCATAAACGGCTGTATCGAAACCACGACCACCATTGATGCTGTCATTGCCTGCACCACCATGGATGACATCGTCGCCACCAGCTGCGCTGATGCGATCGTTGCCTTCACCAGCAAAGATAAGGTCATTGCCCTTACCTGCCCGGATCCAGTCATTTCCAGCATATGTGGAGATGGTATCGTTACCGTTGAAACCCCAGACCCAATCAATACCGTCGGTACCCGTGATGACGTCATCCCACCACGTGCCAAAGTTTACGCTGATCGAGTAGAAGTTAAATCGAGGAAAGAAATTGAACATGTATCAACCCCGTTACAGTTCATCTTATCCGAGTTCGTCACTCCCCTCCCAGTTTTGAGCCGGGAGCCAAGACGAACGATTATTTTTTGCTAGATGCCCGAAAGATTTTCTGCAGCATGCATCGACAGTTTTCTCGATGTGGAGGGTGACGTAAAGGACGTATTGATCAATTTTTCACTTTTCGCATATTATTTCGAATAATATTTTCTTTTGTGAAATTTTTTTCAACTTCGCGTTGCATATCAATGTCAAGGCGACAGGAAGTTACCCAGTGCTGTGCATAACTCGGGGTGCTTTTAAACACAGTTTGGCCCCTGTGCGACTCATATTTCACAAAGACGCTCTGCGAATCCATAGATACAATTAAAATTTAATTATCAAAATCACGACTTTTGCGGGTTCATAGCGTGCAGGCAGCACCCGCTTGAGCAAAATCATACCAATTCTATATTTTATCTCATTTAGAGTATCATTTTCTAACTTGACTTATCTTTGTAGTATGTAGTTTCTTATATCCTATCTTTTCAGCAAACTAAGCGAACTTAGAGAGTGCTCGCGATAACAAGAAACTGATGAGACGGAATTAAGGGACGGGGCAAGCATGTGTAATTTGATCGATAAAATCAGGAAGTCAGTGATTGGTGAGGACGCAGCCATCACCACGGCATTTGGTCGTAAGCCATTGGTTTATGCGGATTACACAGCCTCTGGCCGTTCGCTGAGCATGATTGAGGATTACATCCGGGATCATGTTCTGCCCTACTATGCCAACACCCATACAGAGACCTCCTACACAGGAGCGCAGACAACCGCACTGCGTGAGCAAGCCCGCCAGCAGATCCGTTCCTCGGTCAACGCAAACGACAGTCATTCCGTGATCTTTTGCGGCTCCGGTGCAACTTCTGCGATCCATAAACTGATCGACGTTCTCAACCTGAAACTGCCAGCAGACCTAAGCGCACGCTACAAGTTTGAACAGCAGATACCAGCGGAGGAACGCCCCGTCGTCTTCATCGGTCCTTACGAGCATCACTCCAACGAGCTGCCATGGCGCGAGAGCATCGCAGACGTGGTTTCCATCCCTCTTTGCGAAGGTGGTCAGGTCTGTCTGGACGATCTTGAAAAGCAGCTCATCAAGCACGCAGATCGCCCCCTCAAGATTGGCAGTTTCTCGGCGGCCTCAAATGTCACCGGCGTCAAAACAGATGTCGACACCGTCGCCCGCCTGCTTCACAAACACGGCGCGCTCTCCTTCTGGGATTACGCCGTTGCGGCCCCGTATGTAGGCATCGATATGGCTGGCACATGCGATGAGCAGGGCGACAGCTCCAAAGACGCCATCTTCCTGTCACCCCACAAATTTGTTGGTGGACCGGGCACACCGGGCGTTTTGATCGTCAACGACGCAATTCTAAAGAACCGGGTGCCAGCAATGCCGGGCGGCGGCACCGTCATGTACGTAACACCGGAAGATCATCGTTACGTGGCTGACGCAGAACGCCGCGAAGAAGGTGGTACACCAGCTATCATTGAATCTGTGCGGGCGGGACTGGTGTTTAAGCTTCAGCAAGCCGTTGGTACTGATGAGATTGAGCGTCGGGAAGAAAGCTTTGTGTCCAGAGCTGTCGCGCGTTGGTCAAACTGCGAGAACATCGAGATACTCGGCAACACTGAGGCACCACGCCTGTCTATCACCTCGCTGAAGATCACCCATAAAGGCAAAGACCTGCACTACAGCTTCATTGTGGCGCTGCTCAATGACCTGTTCGGCATTCAGGCTCGTGGTGGTTGCTCCTGCGCAGGTCCATACGGTCACACCTTGCTTGGCATGGACATGCACTACAGTAAGGCACTGGAGGAGCAACTGGTGGAAGGGCACATGATCCTGCGTCCGGGTTGGATCCGCCTCAACTTCAACTACTTTATTGATGAAGACACCTTCGAGTATCTGGTACGGGCTATTGAGTTGGTTGCGGAGCACGGCTGGAAGTTGCTGCCATTCTATCGCTTCGACCAAAACGGCGCTGTCTGGCGCTACCAAAACCACAAAACAGAACTCGCAGCGTCTCTCGAAACACTCGATTTCAACGCACTACCAGAAGCCGCAGAAAAATCAGAGCGCCCTTCTCTGGCTGAGACAATGAAAGCAGCTGAAGCCGAACTCCTGCGTAACCACAGCACTGAGGAACGCTACAACGTCATTCAGCCGCAAAAAGTAGAAGAACTCCGCTGGTTCGTCCGCCCACAAGACGTTGCTGTGGCTTAACAAGAAGCCAAGGCGACGGAGACAGACCGTCGCCTGTGACACCTCACAAACACTTCACCCAATCCTCATAGCGTCTATCGACATCTGGAGAGGATATGGCTCGCGACCAGGCGATACCCGCAGAGTTTCGGGCTTCAGTCGGGGTCATAAAGAAGCGTTTTTTGAAAGCACGACTGAAGGTACTCTCATAGACAAAGCCGAAGGAAAATGCGATTTCTGAGTTTGAGCGATGGGTATTACTGTTGCTGATGAGCGCCATCATTGCGCCCTTGAGACGTTGCTCCAGAATGAACCTTTTCACACCGCCGTAATTGCGGAACATCTCATAAAGTTTTGACCGCGAGATACCTGCTTTTATAGCCACAGTTTCTGGCGACAGATCCGGGTTCGACAGTTGCTCATTGATTGTGCGCTTAGCCAACATAATCTGCGCTGCATGGCTGTTTGCATCCACCAGAACAACGCCTTCAGACGTGCTGTTGAGGCAAACAACGATGAGTGAAATCGTTGCCGGGTTAATATCTGCAGCTTGTGACAAGCTCAGTTGACCCGACAACTCTTTCAACGATTTAATATGACTGTAAAGAAGCTGAACCATGGGCTGCGCGGCAGGTAATCTCCGCATATGCTGCCCATCTGGATAGACCAGTTTAGGTTCGAGCAACTCCCTGGGAATAATCAGGGATAGGTTTGAAAATGTATTGGTCCAGGATTTTGATGTCCTGGCTAAATCAAAAATGATGAGGCCATCCTGTGCAACAGAATGTTGTGCACCTTCATGTTCGTAAAACATGTCTCCTGTTTCGAACAGTTGGATCATGAAGTGATCCATTCCATCTTTTGCAATGGTCAGTTCACTCCTCTCCCAATACTGCTTTCTACTTTTTGTCCGGGCCAGAATAATTTGCCCAAACATATGTGCATCTACTTCGGCGGTGAACGCATCCGACCTAACGGCATGGTCTGCTTCCACCTGAAACATGAAGGAGATACTTTCCTTCCAGAGAGAGAAGCGCTCATCTGGCGCAACGCCGTCAACGGAAAACACAGCCTGAGGAATAGGCTCCGAAATTTCCACCATCGGCGCTCCATCAATGAGATCCACCTCACTCAAAGAAACTGTCCTTGTAAAACCAGCACAAGTAATACGTGCTTTTACTAAAACCTTATAGCAATTGTATATATCTCCAAGCCCCACCCAAACAATGACGTGGCGTCCAGATCATTGTGCATTTTGTTTGGAACCTTCTGAAAACTAACTTTATTCCTGAGAAACTTGCATTGATGCATGAAGAGAGCACAACGACGAAAAGACCCCAAGTACCGGTTTCTGGCGCTTCGCCTCTCATTCAGGTGAACGTAATGTGATTAAACTGGGAACGAGGCCGTCTTGCATTCTTCCTTCCAAAATCACACCTAAAGAAGTGCTCACTGCACATATCTTAGTTCGTGCGCTTCCCCATCGAGCATCTTAAGGATCTCCCAATGGCTTTGGATAGTTCTGTTTCCTCAAATTCTTCATTGAGAAACGTATTGCCTGCTTTGCTACTGGCTGGTGTCATCGGCGAAGTCGCCTTTGAAGCCTATGCCTGGTTTGTCTCACCCATTCTGTTTGGCCCTGTGCTGGAACCCGCCTATCTTATCAGGGCCTTGGCAACCAAACTGTTCGGCCTCACCATTCCCTATAGTGTTGCCTTCATCGTCCACTTCTCCGTTGGTGCAGTCGTCTTCCCACTTGCGGTGTTTGCCGTGTATGAAGTCACCAGGCTTCGACTTTGGCTCTCAGGCGTCGTTGCTGGTGTGCTGCTCTGGTACATCGCACAGGGCATGCTCGCGCCCTTCATCGGCAGAAGCTTCATGATGGATTTTGGCGCCTATACGCAGTCCTCATTCATCGGACATGTCGGTATGGCCATGGTGATGGGTGTCATCTTCCAAAAATTCTCTGAGAACCGGAGAGAGCGCTAAGCGCCCTCTCCTTCATCTTTGTGTCAGTTCACGCAGAATACTTCAGCCGGATGACCAACTGCTGCGTATCCTCGTTGAAGTCCTCATGCATCTCTTCAAATCCGTAGCGCGCATAAAAGCCACGCCCGATTGGATTGTGCTTAAAAACTTCCAGTTCAACGCTGTCATGAAGCGAGGTGGCCTTGTCCATCAAAGCCTTCCCAAGCTTCTGCCCGTGGAAATCAGGGTGCACAAACAGCCCGCCCACTTCATTGCCAAGCAATGCAATGAACCCGACAACGGCCTCATTTATCTCAACAACCCAGGTTTCGGCGTTGGGCAGATACAGGTTTCGAATATTTTCGGTTTCGTGGGCTAAAAAGCTGTCGCTCAGAAAAGGGTGAGCAAGTTTGCTGGCCTTGAGCCAGACGTCAACAATGGACTCGGTGTCACGAGTTTCAAATTTACGGATCATTTCTATGTCCTGAAGAGTGCCGTTAATCGGCGCTTGATGTTCTGAAAATGAAGGCATGCAAAACCGGCCGTGCAAGCTGCGCGGTCTTAAAGTTAAAAGCATGCGAAGGGGTTCTTCTTTGAACCCTCAGATCCGGGACATCAAATCTCCTGTGAAACATATAAGAGCTGGCAATCTATACCTCAGTTGCGCAATGTCAAGGCACCTCAAACAGCGGCTTCAGGTGCACATATTTAGGAGCAGTTTCGCAACTCATGATTTCCGGAAAATATTAGCTGGCTTGGGAACTTGATGGTGAAGACGCAACCGTTGCCCGTTTCTCATTCCGGACGCGTCTTCACCATCAAGCAGGCTCGATTCATCGTCAATCTCGAGCGAAAAGCACGCTCGGAGACAGTTTTAAACATATTATTGAGCCAAAAAGGCAAGTTTCTTCACTGGGTGAAAACCTTCCCTATAGTGGACCCTAATCCTCTGAGTTCTCTACTTCCTTGATTTTCGTTAGGTCCTTTTTGCTTTCAAAAGGACAACTGCAAGGTGCCAATTGCGCAAAAACACTTGCGTTAGATCAACGTCCTTCATCTACGCAACAGTACGATTGGGTTGATCGTGGGAGAGGTCTGTAAAAATGTCTACTACAATAGTTAGCAGTGAAGTGGAGAAGCTCGCTGAAATTCCCTTGCTTAAACGGTTGAGTACCGAGGCAAGAGAACAGCTGCTTCGGGGTGCCACCAAAAAATCTGTCTCGCGCGGTGAGATGATTTTTTTTCAGGATGATAAGGCAGATGCGTTCTTTATCGTGCTGGAAGGATGGGTCAAAGTTTTTCGCGCGACAAGCAGCGGTGATGAAGCCGTTGTAGGGGTTTTCACCCGTGGGCAAACCTTCGCTGAAGGTGCTGCCTTTACAAACTCAAACTATCCAGCCTCTGGTGAAGCGGTTACGGATAGTGTGGTGCTCTGCATTCCAGTGGCCCACCTGGCCAACTCAATCGCAGCAGATCCGAACATCGCGCTGGCAATGATGTCATCTTTGTCCATGCACCTGCATCAACTCGTGTTGCAGATTGAAGGGCTGAAGACGCATACGGGCGCACAGCGCGTTGCTGAATTCCTATTGAACCTCAGCACAGAGCCAGCTGGTTCCTGCACATTGGTGCTGCCTTACGATAAAGCGCTCATTGCCGGTCGCTTGGGCATGAAACCGGAAAGTCTGTCTCGTGCATTCCAGAAGCTGAAAAGCTATGGCGTCGAGGTCAAGCAAAACCGGGCGATCATTTCCAACGTTCAGGTTCTGCGCACATTGGTAGAGCAGGAACGCACAGTGGTTATGCATTCAAGCCACGGCTAAGACATTGCGATAATTGAATTTACTCGTTCGCCTGTTCCAAGGGAGTTATCCCTCATAGGCCTGTTTGATGAACGTGCCAAGATGTTGTAGCTCCTCTCCTCGCGGCGAGCTTTTTCGCCACACAAGCGCTATCTCTCTTGGCAATGCCTTATCTACATCGATGAGGCATACATCATAATTATCTGTCAGTCCGGCAGTGATTGCGACGTCAGGCAGAAGCGTTGTTCCCAGCCCTTCCGCCACCATACCCACCAGAGTGGAGAGGCTCGTCGCTTCAAATGAGCTATCTTGAACCGGGCCATCAGGTAAAAATGCAGACAGGGCATGTTGTTGTAAACAATGCCCTTTTTCCAACAACATCATTTTGGTATCTGTCAGGTCCTGCCCGTCTACATGTTGCCGGTTCGCAAGTGGGTGTTGAGGTGTGACGGCCAGTTTGTATCCATCTTCAAACAATGGAAAATGAACAAGGTCGCCTATCTCAAATGGAAGCGCTAACAAAACCGCATCCAGATATCCGCTCTGCAATGCCGCCAACAGATCATGGGTAATGCCTTCTTTGATAAAGAGGCGAAGGTCCGGAAATTTTTTCCGAAGCTGCGGCATAATCCCGGGAAGCAGATAAGGTCCAACTGTAGAGATCACACCCAGTTTCATGTCTCCAGACAGGAACTTTGAGTTCGCCGCAGCAAAATCTACAAAGGCTTTTGTATCAAGCAGAATGTGACGCGCACGATCAGCCAGAAAGTTGCCCAGTGGTGTAATAGTGACAGAACGCTTGGTTCTTTCTGCCAGATGAACACCAAGGTTCTGTTCCAGCTCTTTAAGCGCTGTGCTTAGAGCGGACTGACTCACATTACATTTTTCTGCTGCCCTGCCAAAATGCTGTTCCTCAACAAGGGCGACCAGAAACTCCAACTGGCGAAGGCTTGGTAGATGACTCATATGATTTTTAGATCACTGTATTATTATTAATCAATTTCACTAATTAACATAGATCGATATTCTGCATTTATCAAATCAATTGAGCCCGAGGAAAATAAATGTCAGAAGAAACTATCATCACATTGCCGCAGCTGAACACACCAGCACCAGATTTCACGGCCCCAACAACAGATGGCACGAAATCACTGAGTGATTACAAAGGCCAATGGCTGGTTCTCTTTTCGCATCCAGCGGATTTTACGCCTGTCTGCACAACCGAATTCATTGCTTTTGCGAATGCAGCAGAAGATTTTGGCAAGCTCAATACAGCATTGCTTGGCCTGTCTATCGACAGTCACTACTCACACATCGCCTGGATGCGAAACATCGAGGAGAAGTTTGGCGTTCACATCCCCTTCCCGATCATTGCTGACCTTTCAATGGAGGTCGCCAAAGCCTACGGCATGATCCAACCCGGAGCCTCAGACACTTCAGCTGTTCGCGCAACTTTCATTATTGATCCTGAAGGAATTCTGCGGGCGATGGTTTACTACCCAATGACCAACGGGCGTTCAGTTGATGAGTTCCTACGCTTGATCAAAGCCTTGCAAACATCTACCGAACACGGTGTTGCGACTCCCGAAAACTGGCAGCCTGGTGACAAAGTAATCGTGCCTCCGCCAGCAACAGCGGATCTGGCTGAAACACGTAAATCAGCTGGTTATGAATACGTTGACTGGTACTTCTCTAAGAAAGATGTGCCTGCTTAATACGAAACCTGAGACGGAGTTCAGGTGATCAAATTGCCTGAACATCTCACTCAAAAATCAGAGTTATCTCAGAGCAGCCCTTGTAGGCTGTGTGGGCAAATCTCGTAGCACTGCAACTCTTTGGTTGGCGAAGCCACGAGTTAAGCCAATTTCTTGCAGATAGCTGACCAAGTGCTGCGCAAGAGCATGCTCACAGCCAATTACCGGTGCAAGTTTACATCCCGCAGGAGCGCTCTCCATAATTTTGGAGATATCTTCCTGGCCGTGTAAGCCTCCACTGGCAAACAGCGGAACAACGACTGCATCTTCGGAAAGTGTCAGGACAGCCTTCTCGACGAAGGGTTCCTCGGAGAGGAATGCCACGCGAAGTTGCTTGTAACCGTAACGACTTTCCAGACGCTCTTTGAGTTGAAGCGCGCAAAGCCGTGATTCCGGTCCGACTGTCGAGCCATGGGCAACGATCAGCACTTCCCGGTCGAGTTCCGGCTTTAACAACGTGCTTTTGCTGTTTGGTGCCAGAGTACTTTGAATACTCTGTGAAACCAGATCAGGTAGGAAGGGCAATACACCAAGCGGGGGTAACAGCTTGATATACTGCCCGTCTCGGTTCAGATTTTGCCATGCACCTTCTTTCTGTTGTTGCAGGTTTGGGTCCAGCCCCAATCGGCGAGGCAGGACTGTTTTGCAGAAGTAGCCGTTACTTAAGAGGAGAGGAAGCACAAGCACACGCTCGTGCGGGAGGCTTTCGACTACTTCCTGTAGTGGCGGGGTTCCTTTCATCACCCCACTCACCACATCCAGTTCGGGCAGTAAGGGCGCCAGAGCATTCTTCAGGCGCACGTGGCCTGGTGTATTGTCGGCGCCCTTGCCGCCCAAATCGCCATGAGCAGCAAGAACAAGTGCCAGGTCGCTAGTGGCTTGTACCAGCGGAGAAGGTGATCTTGTTCCAGACATTGTACTTTCCAGATGGCTTACTCATTGGAATGCGCTTCACTTCTTCAAGCGTTTTCGCATCATAAATGATGATCATGCCGTCATTTTCCCAGATAGAGAGAATGGCGTGGCTGCCATCACGGTCAAACTCGATATGAGCAGCGGTTTTACCCGGGAGCGGTTTCAGCGTCTTTACGATCTCAAGCGTTTCTTTATCGATCACGTACATCTGGTCCTTGTTTGGACCAAAGAACACGTCCGCCCAAGCGTACTTGGAGTTTTCGTGAGATCGCATGAAGAAGCCCGGACCCGCCGTATCAAGTGTCTTCAATACGGACCAATTGGACATGTCGATCACAGAAATCTTGCTCTCGCTCAGATGCGGCGTCACCATCACTGGTTTCCCCTGCCACTCCCAGCTGATGCCGGAGCCTAGATGCGGGAAGCCGGGTAGATCGATTTTGGCAATGGTCGCGCCTTCATCCATGTCCACCACAACACCGCTCTTCCCGTCACGAGACGATCCCATCAGGTGTTTGTAGGACTGGTCGAAGAAGAAATCGTCCATCGGCGCATCAACCTGAATACGGCGCAGGGCGAACAAACCTTCAGATGTTGGTTTCGCACCATCCTTGCCGTAGTTCTCGGCATCGACATAGGCATCAAACTCAGGCTCTGCCTTTGGATTGGTCGCCACTTCCCAGACTTCAGGCACATCCTTCATGGCAACAACAAAGCTGTCACGTTCTGGTGCTTGATAAACTGCAGAAACACGTGTGGTTTCGCCGCCCAAAGACTCTGCATCAAAGATCTTCTCAACGGTGAGGTCCTCAGCAGACAACATCACCAGAGAATGTGGCAGGTAGTTTGCCAGTGCGATGTGCTTGCCATCGCGGGAAAGCGCGATGTTACGGGCATTGATGCCGCCGCGCACTTCGCCAACCACTTTCAGCGCCCACATATCGTACTTGGTGATCCAGCCATCACGGGACATGAAGAACACGTAGTGTCCGTCCGGTGTGAACTTAGGGCCGCCATGCAGTGCAAACTGGGTTTTGAAGCGGGTGAGCGGTTCAAACGTATCGCCATCCATGACGGTGGCATAGTGATCACCAGTCTCAACGACCACAAACAGGTTCAGCGGATCGGATTCATAAACCGGCTTTTCAACGGGCTTGTAGTCCTCGTTGAACACACGGGTCGCATTGATTTCCTCTTCACCCCAAACCGGCATCGCACCCAATGGAGTCTTTACCAGATTCACCAGATCAGCAACCTGCTGATCGTTGAGCTGATCCCCAAAAGCTGGCATCTGGGTGTGGACACGACCATCCTTGATGGTCGACGTCGCAGCACTTACGCGCAGACGCTTCAGGCTTTCCGGAATGAGCGCAGGGCCAATGCCGCCTAAGCGGTCACCACCATGACACTCCGCACAAAGCTCCTGATAGGTGCCCTTTGTGGCATCAGAGACCGGATAGAGCTCAAGCTTTTTACCGCGTGCTTCCGCAGCGCCTGCCAACATGCAGGTTGCCAGCAAAACTCCGGCGAGTTTAGGCATAAACGTGTTTGGCTTCATGACGAGCTCCCCGGAATGGTGTTGTTTCAACGCGCTGGTGGTTTGCATCCCCAAGGCCGATCTCTTCATCCGTCAGGTAACAGGATGGATCTTCCGCCCAAGGGTCGCCCGTTAGCTGCAGCGCGCGTACGCGCGTGTTGCCGTTACAGATGTTGAAGTATTGGCAAGATCCGCAGCGACCTTTGATCTGGCGCGGGGTCTGCTTCAAACCAGCCATGACCGGATCGGATACATCCTGCCAAATCTCGGAGAACTTGCGCTCTTTCACGTTGCCGATTGTGTAGTGCCACCAGAAGCTGTCCGGATGCACTTTGCCGGTGTTATCGATGTTGCCGATGTTTACACCAGAGGCGTTGCCACCCCAGCGCTCCAGCATATCTTCCAGATAACCAGCTTTTTCCGGCATGTTCTCACGCACCCACTGCAACAGGTAGATGCCATCCGCATCGTTGTTGCCGGTCACGTATTCGTTGGACTTGCCAGCCAGCACATCTTCCCAAGCCTTTTCAATCAGGTGGGTCATGGCTTTACGGGTCACGTTCAGGTGCGCATCTTCGCCACGGTTCTTGTTGCCGCGTCCTGCGTAGACAAGGTGAGACAGGTAGATTTTGTCTACTTTCTCGCGAGCGCACAAGTCCAGATAGTCATCGAGCGTATCGGCGTTGTCTTCTGTCAATGTAAAGCGCAGGCCAACCTTCACGTTTTCCTCGCGCAGGTAACGCACTGCTTGCAAGGACAGGTCAAACGCACCATCCATGCCGCGGAAGTCATCATGCACTTTGCCGATGCCATCCAGTGAGATGCCAACATAGTCGTAACCGATCTCACCAATCTTACGCGCCATATCTTTGTCGATAAGCGTGCCGTTGGTGGACAGGGCGGTATAGAAGCCAAGCTGTTTGGCGTGGGCCGACAGCTCCAGCATATCCGGGCGCATCAGCGGCTCACCACCAGAGAAGATGATAACCGGGACGCGGAAGCCCTTCAGGTCATCAATAACCTCATAGGCCTGCTTGGTTGAAAGCTCGCCGGGAAAATCTACATCGCCTGAGGTTGTATAACAGTGCTTGCACTTCAAATTACAACGGCGGATCAAGTTCCAGATAACAACCGGACCAGCAGGTTTACGCGCTGGTGGAAGTGGATACGGATCCGCTAGAGCTTTGAGATAATGGGTCAGACGAAACACGCGGGCTCTCCCCTCTGCGACGAAGTCTAAGTCCTGTTTTTTTCAGGGTTTTTGTCGAAAACAGGACATCATTTCCATTGCATGATGTCCCTATGAGCGCCTCTATTTCCTTGACTAAAGTCAGACACTCTTCGCGAGTCTTTCCATGCACCATGGCAAAGACATTGTACGGCCATGTGGGTAGCCATCTTGGGCGCCGATAGCAGTGGGACACAAAGTCCAGAGAACCCATCATTTGTCCAATGCGTTCAACGTCCTCATCAACGATATTCCAAACGGACATACCGTTGGCACGCATGCCAAGGGCGCGATGATTTGGCACAGCCGCAATACGACGAATTGCACCGTTTTCTTTCATGGAAGCAACGCGTTCCAGCACCAGTTCTTCACTCACGCCAAGCTGGTGGGCAATCTGCGCGTATGGCTCGGAAACTAGCGGCAAACCTTCTTGCAGCGCAGCCACCAGAGCACGGTCAAATTCGGAGAATTCGTCGATATTATGCGTGCTCATACTGGAACCTTAAACTCAATGAAAAACTCGCGCTCTTTCGGGAATAGCCGGACCGGGATTCCGGTCAGCTCTTCAATGCGTTTCCCACAACTCTCAATTTCGTCAGGGGTTTCCGTGGCAAGCACGAACCACATGTTCAGCTCGTGATCACGGGCATAGTTGTGCGCCACCTCTTCCAACGAGTTCACCTGTTCAGTCACCTCGTCATAGCGCTCTTCCGGCACGGCCATGGCACACAGGCAGAACGCCCCGCCCATTTGAGCGATGTCGAACATAGGCCCGAAACGAGTGAGTATACGCGTCTTAAGCAGCCATTTCAGGCGTTCAAGCAGCAAGTCTTCCGCAATGCCCAGTTCCTCTGCAACCGCTGCATACGGCTTGGAGACAACCGGTAGACCATCTTGCAAGCGGTTGATCAGCTTGCGGTCCAGACCATCCAGATGCACCTTGGCAGGTTCATTGAGGTGGGCAATATCTGTGCTCATGCACTTACTCCAACACTGCGAGACAGGCGGGCACCACGTTGCTTGAAGCACTTGGTGGAGAACAGCACATCGCTGCTCATCACATGCTGCGTAGCCATGGTAGAGAGCCGGTTGATGACCTCCAGCGCCTCTTCACGACTGTTCGCATGGGTCATGGTGTACAAGTTGTATGGCCAAAGCGGCATCTCTCTGTTGCGCTGGTAGCAAAGGCTCACCATCGGGTCAGCAGAGAATGTGGCACCAACGTCATCAATATGCTCATCACGAACATTCCAGACCGTCATCGCATTCGCCTTGTAACCGATGGACCGATGCCGCACGACCACACCGAACCGGCGAATGATGCCAGCATCCTGTAACACCTTCAGCCTTTCAAGCACGGAGGTTTCCGAGCGACCCAGCTTCAACGCAATGCGCAGGAACGGGCGGTCCGAGAGCGGAATGCCATCAGACAGCTTTTCCAGCAGGTCGATATCACCCGGTTCCAGCACTGACATGTCTACAGGAGGAAGCACGGGGGTCTTCTTTTCCAGCCGCTGCTCTGTCAAAGAAAACCCCAGATCTAAATGGAAAGCCTTTTCCATCCGAAAAGCATGAACCACCAGATTGGTGTTCTGCTCAATACGGGCGAGCGTGGCCTCTAACGTCACCCGATCCCGTTCAACAACCACGAACCAGATATTGAGATCATTCTCACGCAGGTAGTTATGATTGACCCCCGGCTCATCGTTGATGAGCTGCGCTGCCGTTTCCACAAAGTGTGGAGGTGCAGACACGGCAGCCAGACAACTTGCGCTCACTGTATTTGGAGCCAGTACCGCGCCAATGCGCGAAATAACGCCGTTTGCGACCAGCCGTTCGTAACTGCTGATCGCGTCTAAAGCGTCCACCCCGGTTTCCCGGGCTATGAGATTGAATGGCTTAGGAACAAGCGGGAAATTATGCTGCCACTTGTCCACCAATACAAGATCAATATCACTCAGCTGTGCGCTCATATCGCAAACTCCCCAATCGCTCGGGCGGCCAGCGCCGCCCTGGGAAAGCCGGGGGCTAAAGCCCCAGCTGGTGTGCACGTGAAGTAAAGAAGATGCCGCTTGGTTTTTCCGCTGGCAGAACTTCTTTCAGGGAGAAATCCGTTGTGTCGTAGACATGAATTTCATTCTTGTCACGAACGGACATCCAGACTTCGTTGCCGCGTGGAGTGAACTCCATATGCAACACGCCCGGCCCCGGTTTCATCGTTTTGATGATCTTGCGTTCCAAAATGTCGATCACCTGAATGGTGTCGTTGTGTGGAGGCGCAAAGTTTACCCAGATCTGACGACCATCAGGACGTGCCATGGCAAACACCGGCTGGCCATGCACTTTCACACGATCAACTTCAGTGAAATCACGCTCATCCATGAACAGAACTTCGTGGCGACCAATTGCTGGCAGTGCGTACATGCCATTGGCTTTCGCCCAGCCTTCCAGATGCGGCATCTTGTAGACCGGAAGAGGCTCTTCCCCCTTGCCGTAACCATCCATGATGCGCTCAACCTTCAGCGGCTCTTTCCAAAGGTCAACATGGGCAAGACCGTCTTCACCAAACAAACCAACGATGTAGTGGCGGCCATCACCCGTGACCAACGCGTCGTACGGGAAAACACCAATGTCTTCGAGTTTGGTAATCTCAGGCTTCAGGCTCTTGGAATAGTCCAAAATCCATGTTTGCTCACCATCCCAAAGGGAAAAGGCAAAGCGACGACCGGGCAGATCTACGAGTCCAATGGTCTTCGACTGATTGCCCACTTCGTCATAAATCGCAGGCACTTCGGAGACCAGCTCCAGAGTTTCCGCATCAAATACATTCACGCCGCCCGGTTTGTAGTTGGCGACTGCGATCAGCTTGCCATCATCAGAGATAGCACCACCGATGGAGTTGCCAGCTTGCATGACGCGGCCGACCAGCTTGCCGGTGAGCATATCCACTTTGGACAGGCCACCATCGCGGCCAAACACGTAGGCATAACGCTCATCTCGCGAGTAAACGACGGAGGCGTGTGAGAGGTTGCCCAAACCCTCTACCTGAGCCAGCACAGTACGGTCTGTGCTTTCGACAATCAGGGCTGTTCCTGTGGCTCGTTCGATAATCAGACCCAGATCGCCCGTGGCGCGCAGGTCGTCAGAACTGGCTGCAGAAGCAAATAAAAGACCCGCACCTAAGGCTGCGGCAGCAAAAAACGTCTTCACTTGAATGCTCCTGTTTTAAGGCCTTCCGCAATGAAGGCCGCTTCAGTTTCGGTAAGGAAGCCGCGCCATGGAGGCATCGCTGTCCCTGGCAGTCCGCCAAGGATCACTTCCTGAATGACATCAGAGTCCATATGCTCCAGATTTTCTGGAAGAATTGGCCCACCAAGACCGCCCTCAAGCGTCAGACCGTGGCAGGACCCGCAGTCCTGCTGCACGAAATCTGTCAGCTTTTCGCGATCGATAATCTTGAGAGCCTCTTCGTCGGCGAGAGCTCCGATTGGCGCTCCAGTCAGCAACGGAAGCGCCAGCAACCCAGCCTTCAGAAAAGAACGCAGCGGGTTTTGCGCACTCCGCTCTGTCTTAGCCATTGATAACCTCCAGATGAGGTCTATCGCCCCATTTTGCCTCACTGCCGGAGAAGGACGGCAGCTCCAGAGAGTCTTTCAGACCTACAACATCACCAATCATGAACAGTGTCGGCGCTGGTAGTTTAGCTGCCTTGGCCTGCTCACCGATTGTGGTGAGTGTGCCGAACACTTTCTGCTCTTCCGATGTGGTGCCCTTCGAGATCGCAACAGCAGGCATATCTGCGGGCATGCCGTGCTCTACCAGCTTGGTAGAAATCTCGGCGATGGCAGCAAGGCCCATGTAGATCACAAGGGTGGTGTTAGGGTCCGCAAGGCTGGCCCAATCCAGATCGAGGGGTACATCTTTCTGGCAATGCCCGGTTACGTATCTAAGCCCCGTTGCAAGGCCGCGATGCGTGAGTGGTAGGTTTAGGCTTGAGGCACAGCCTTGCGCAGCTGTGATGCCTGGCACGACTTCATAGTCGACGCCGGCAATGACCAATTCAGCAGCTTCTTCACTGCCGCGGCCAAAAATAAACGGATCCCCACCTTTAAGGCGCACAACATGCTTACCTTCTTTGGCGAGATCAACGAGTAACTGGTTGATTTCTTCCTGAGGGATCGGATGGCTCTTTGGCTTCTTTCCGACAGGATAAAGAGCTGTCTTGGGCGGAACCAGATCCATAATTTCCTGAGAGACCAATCGATCGTAAACAACGACTTCAGCGTTCTGAATGCGCTTCAGAGCTTTCACTGTCAGGAGATCCGGATCACCCGGTCCTGCGCCAATCAGACTGACCTTACCAATGCCTCTCATAACTCATTCCTCAAATCGAAACTGGCGAAAATAGAGGGGCAATCCGCGCCCCTCTGGTGATCTGGAGTGTTGCCGAACCGATGTCTTTTAAGGTGTTAGAGACATAGAACTTGCCCCAAGGAGCAATCAGGGGTTCGTCTTTGATGGCACCTTCGTAATTGAGAGTGTTGTCATCAAATGCTGCTGGCTTCTTACGAGCGCTTACAGCCACGGCGCTGACTGCGCATTTCTGCGCGATACTGGCCAAAAAACGGAGAATTGATTTAAACGACACCATAAACTCCAATAGAAACGAACCTTACCCGGCATCGTTATGTAAGCTTGCCCTCGAGCTTCTTACATTGACCATCGTCAAGTTATTGTGAGCGCCTCATGAAAGGCTATTATTTGCATATTTTTCAATAGGTTGATGTGTGTAGAAATTTCACTGAATTGCAACCGCATGTGGTGATATCCCAGCTAAATTGACATAGGTCACGCGCAGGCAAAAAATACGTAGACTTCCCACAAAAAATAATCGTTCTAAAAAGGAGAAAGAGATTCCGTTTCAGGTATTTACTTCCTGACAACGGCAAGTTGGCACCCACCCAGAGCTGCACGGAGTGCGCGGTTAGGGAATAAACGTAAAGTC
This sequence comes from Pseudovibrio sp. Ad26, assembly GCF_001623285.1. NCBI lineage: Bacteria > Pseudomonadati > Pseudomonadota > Alphaproteobacteria > Hyphomicrobiales > Stappiaceae > Pseudovibrio > Pseudovibrio sp. Ad26. Next base: position 330,533 of record NZ_LMCE01000049.1, on the reverse strand, counting down.
AGATTGGAACCAACCTTTTTACCTAACGGAACCTTAACCCCGTTGCCAAGCAACGTTTCCACCACTCCCCCATCCTCAGTAGTTTGAAATCAAAGCCAACAAGCACTTGAGTGCTGCCGACGTGAGGAACCGCTACATGAGTGAGGCGAAGCCCTTTTCCTTCCTGAGCCCTATCAAAAACCCGCCAGCTTACGTAATGGATCCTGAAAAAAAGCATCTGGAAATTACTCTGGATGTTGAATACGACACCAACAATGTTTTCAGCTTTGAAAAGCCTCACAACGTCCCAACCTACACCCGGGTCTTCACAAGCGATCTTACCAAAGAGGCTGGAAACACTCTGACCGGCCCAACCATTGAGATCAGACCGGGTTCAAAGCTGCAGATCCACACACACAACAAATTACCGGAACAGGACCAGACCGAGCCGGATGACATCAACTTCCCTTACGGGTTCAACAACTACAACATCCATACACACGGCCTGCACGTGACGCCAGAGTCGCCCGGAGATAACGTCTGCATGACCATTCGTCCCGGCGAGGAATACGATTACGAGTACGATATTCCGGCGGATCATCCTCCGGGGGTCTACTGGTATCACCCGCACAAGCACGGGTCCGTGGCCTTGCAGGTTGGCAGCGGCATGGCTGGTATGATTATCGTGCGTGGCGCGTTTGATGATCAGCTCAAGGAGATGGGTGTGAAGGAATACTGCATGGTGTTCCAGAACATTGCCGTCAACGCTGAGGGCAAGGTGGAGGACCAGAAGCAGGTCGCCAAGTTCCCCAACAGTGAATACAACATCACCGTCAACAGCCAGTACTGCCCGATCATCAAGGTAAAACCGGGAGAGCTGATCAATCTGCGCCTGTTGAACGCGACCACACGCTCATCGATCAACTTCGAGTGCCCGTTCTTCGGGCAGATGTTTATTTACGGGTATGATGGCAACCCAACTGACAACTATCGCAGACAGGGGGGCATCAGCCTTGCCCCAGCAAACCGCGCGTCTATCCTGCTGAAAATCAGCGAGGCGGCCACTCCGGGCGCGTTTTATTATGTGCAGAATGACTCAGTCGAGTATCAGTTCATCCCGCACTACAAGTACCACAACAACCCACCGCTCTTTGCCATTGAAGTGGAACGCGGCGAGGAGATCGGTGCCGCGATCTACATGCCGAGTGAACCTGCTGACCGCACCACTCCACCTCCATTCCCAGAGAGCCTTCGTGGTGGACTGCTGGAGCCAATTGGCCCTGAAGAAGTCACCAACAAGCGCACGCTGACCTTTCAGGCAAACACGCTGGACAATCCCGAGAAATACTATCGAGGGGTGAACGTCACCATTGACCACGGCCAGTTTGGCGGTTGCGAGGTGGTCAATCACTGGGTCCAGCTGGACGCGGTGGAAGAGTGGACGCTGGAGAACGAAAGCGAGTTTCCGCATCCCATCCATATCCATGTGAACCCCATGTATGTCTTTGAGATTCAGGGCGAGGACCCTCTGGATTACACCCTGGAACTCCCATTCTGGGCAGACACCATTCAGGTTCCACCTCATGGGCATGTGAAATTCCGCATGCGCTTCAAAGACTTCGTCGGCAAGTATCCTTTGCACTGCCACCTGCTCTACCATGAGGACGGCGGCATGATGCAGCACGTGAAAGTCGTCAGAGATCTGAAAGAAAAAGACGACTGGAACAACAACCAATAGCGGCCCGAGACAACATCAGGTTCACATGACTGAGGTACACGGCATCAGCCCTGACAACGAGCGGAAGCCAAAACGAATGCGCAGCTTTTCTCTGAGCCATTTTCTGCTTACCAACCCTATTGGTTATGGAGTGATGCTCGTGCTTCAGCTGGCTGTGGTCGCGATGATCACGCGGCCCGACACCCTTCATGTATTTGAAGTTGCTTTCGTTCTCGCCATATTCTTTGCAGGCATGGTCAGCCTGCAAAATGCAGGTATGCCCAGCTACCTCTTCACGTATTTCTGGAGCGGGTTTGTTTATGGCGGGCTCGGTATGATTTTAGGCCACCAGATCGACCTGTCCATTGATCAGAACCTGGCAATGCAACAGATGAACAGCCTGACACTAGCTGCTGTTTATCTGAACTGGATGACCCTCATCATGGTGGGCGCCTGTATTGTAACTTGCTTTTTCGCGGATCACTGCAAAGGGCATCCGGCTTCCAAAAGCGCAAAAACCTTCATACACGTCTTCGCAATTTCCATGATGATGTTTGGCGTTTACGTAGGCCATGCACTCAACCTGATACTGCACCGGAACACGTTTGACCGGTTCTATCTACAAGTCCTTGCCATGAGCATCTTCTTCACTATCGGCTATTACTGCGCTCTCAAGTGTCATGACTTGCTTCGCGACAGAAAGAAGGCCTGAGTGGCCCTCTTTCCTTTTGCTTACCCAACCTTCTGCGGTGCTGAGTACCGCTTCTCCAGCTGTGCCTGTATCATCTCAAAGACAAAACTCACCGCCCAGTAGATGAGCGCGGCGCTGATCAACATCTCAAAGTGTTTGAACTCGGAGCGCCCAAGCGTCCGTGCCAGATACATGAGTTCCATAATGCCCATGGCAGACACCAGCGAACTGTCCTTAAGCATAGAGATGAAGTTGTTGCCCGTTGGCGGAATGATGATGCGGATTGCCTGAGGCAAAACCACCTTCCACATGATCTGCCAGGGCTGCAAGCCCAGAGCGGCGGCGGCTTCTGACTGTTGCCGTGGAACCGCCTGTATGCCACCTCGGAAAATCTCCGTCATATAAGCCCCGTAACTGAGCGACAAAGCCAGAATACCTGACGGGATTGCATCCAGCGTAATGCCAAGTTGCGGCAAGCCCAGATAAATCAGATAAACCTGCAACAACAACGGCGTACCGCGAAAAAACGAGACGTAGAACGTTGAGGCCGCATAGGCTGGACCTGAGTTGGACAGACGGGCAAGTGCGCCAGCAAATGCCAGCAAGCTGGCGCAAATGATGGACGCAAACGAGACAAAGAGCGTGTAGAACAGCCCCTTGTAAAGCAGGATCGGCAACCGCTCGATAATGAACGGAAACGACAGGTCAAACGAGTAGAAGAACCCCAGAAACAGCGCCAGAAGCTGCGCCCAGTAGATCGGCACTTGCACCTTCATTGGCAATTTGGAGACGAACACTACGTCTGCTGTGATCACGGCAGAAATCGCGAATGCGGCCAGCACGGAAGCGGTATCAGGGGCCACATCAAGGTTCAGAAGAGTCGTCAGGTATTGCCCAACGCTGCTCAGATCAAACGCCATGAGCAACGCCGCCAGTACCGCGAAGAAAACCAGGCGCCGGGAGGGCGCATGGCTAAACAGGTTCACAAGCAGTGTCATAGGACCAGCCGCACTAGTGCGTCGTGGTTACAAGGTCAGCCCCGAACCACTTTTGGGAAAGCTCAACCAGGGTACCGTCTGCCCGCATTTCCTCAATGATTTCGCCGACTTTCTGAGAAAACTCAGGGTCATCACGAGACGTCACAACGGCCAAAGGCTCAAAGAACACCGCTTCTCCCAGAATACGGATCGGATAGTTCGCCTTGATTGCTTCCAGAATGGTTGGGACCGAAGTGATACCAGCATCCAGACGCTTGCCATCTCCCAAACGCAGGTCATCCAGAACGTTGCTGTCAGCCTCATAGGTGCGGACCTCACCCGGTGTCACGGCGAACTCGAACGCAGGAGAATAAGCAGCGTCCAGCTCCAACTCGTGCTGAAGATAGTACTCGAAGGTTGAACCTGTGCTGGCCCCGATGCGCTTGCCATTCAGCTCCGAAACCGTTTCATAAGACGCGTCCTTGTGCACGTAAAACGCAGCAGGCGTGTAATAGTAAACTGCTGGAAAATCGAGCACTTTCGCGCGGGCAGGTGTTGGCGTCATGGAACCGATGGACATCTCCCAGCGCCCGCCCCACTTGCCGGATGTAATGGCCTCCCAAGCCGGGTTCAGGAACTCTGCCTTTGCGCCCATACGTTTGGCGACTTCCTTTGAAACATCAATGTCATAACCTTCAAACACACCATTAGCATTCAGGAATGAAGCTGGCGGATATCCGGAGTTGGTCGCGACGCGGATCACCTTGCTCTCCATGACGCGGTCCATCACTTCGCCGGAAAATGCGGGTTGAGATAAGGCCAGCAAAGACACGCTGACAACCGGGCCAATACTCGCGATTGATTTAATAATATTCATTTACCCCTCCAAATAATAATATTATCCGAGTGATCCTAGGCAACAGAACCAAGGTAAACAAGAGATTCTCATTTATTCATATATGAATACATTTCAGTTTCACTGAGTGAAATCCATAAGGCTAATCTATTTATTCTTTTGATTGCCCACTTATTAGACAGTATGCGCGATGACTCATAATAGTCATCGCGCATACATCTTCATCTATTGGTATTGAACCGTGCTGCCTTCTGCGATGACATCAAGACCTGCTTCATGCCTCTCCATCGCCTGCACCAGTTTCCAGATCGGTTCAAGGAACAGCCCAAACGTGGAGTGATGAATGGGCAGGACGCGTTTTGGCTTCAGGCGATCCACCATGTCCACCACATCTGCGGCATCCATGCTGATCTTCCCAAGAGCGCCCGTCACACCCACCCCGCCAACATGTGGCACAAGAACGTCAATGGCACCAAGGGCTTGGACTTTGGCCATCACATCATCTACCGGGAAGGTATCGCCAGTCCAGTACATGGTCCTGCGATAATCACCGGCCACGAACTCAAAGAAGTACCCATTGCCCGGTCCGAGGATCTTCAGGATCTCCGCATTCTCAGAATGCTCAGCGGGAACTGCCGTGATGGTGATCTGACCAGACTTAGTCGGGAACACCATTTGCTCGCCCCATGGCAGAGCGGTGATATTGGAAAAGCCCTTCTTTACAAGCACTTGTTTGTCGTGCTCTGTCGTGATCATCGCCATGTCAGAAGCGATTTTCGCTTCTGCTGCTGCATCAAAATGGTCTGGATGGGAATGACTGATCAGTGTTGCAGTCACCGCTCCAAGATCAAACGCAGGTAACGCCCCAAATCTTGGCTGCGGTTTGATGTTGGGTCCCTTGGCGAGATCAAACATCTCATTCGGGTTCGGCATCACAATTGCCTGCTTCCCAACGCCAAAGGCTGGATCTGTGAGGAACGTCACTCCATCAAAGCTGATGAGCATTGTAGCGCCGCCAAGCCACTGTATCTGCAGCGTTTCCTCTGGCGAGTCATTCACTGTGGCATGCGCCAGTACGGGCAAACCAACGGCAGAAACCAGTGCTGTTGTTCCACTCAAACCAAGAAATTTCCGTCTGTCCATCTTGTCACCTATCTCTATATGGAGCATAGGGCTAGCAAACTCTGAGCGGCTGGAGTATTCAGATAATACTGTCATCACTAAACGATATAATTGCATAATGACGAACATCATCCAGTTGCAAACCTTCGTTGACGTCGCCCGCCTGAACTCCTTCACTGAGGCCGCAGAGCAACTGAGTATTCCCCGTTCAACGGTCACAGCTCGCGTGCAAGCGTTGGAGGAGCGGCTCGGCGTACAACTGCTTCACCGCACCACACGGCGGGTTTCTTTGACGCTGGAGGGTGAACGGTTTTTGCAGCAGTGCGAGCCAGCCTTGGAGGCGCTTCTACAAGCTGAAAGCGACCTGCTAGAGAAAGACGAACTCTCTGGAAACATTCGCCTTTCCGTCCCAACAGATTATCCGGTAGAAACGTTAGAAGCGCTGCTGAACAGCTTTGGCAAGCTGCATCCCAAGGTCTCGTTTTACGTTGATATGAGCGACAGTCCGGTGGATCTCGTGGCAGATCACTTCGATCTTGCCATCCGCGCGCGGCATCCGGGAGAAGAAACCCTGATCGCGCAGCGCTACACTTATGACCCTGTTGGACTATTCTCTCGCAAACCGCACAAACTCATCACAGGAGACAACATTGCCTCCTTTGCTCTTCGAGACCCGGGAGGCTTTCTAGCTGAGTTCTCGGTGGGTACAACCTCCACTCATACGATAGAGACCACCAACTTCCGTTTGACCAAACAACTCGCATTATCAACGGATTGCGTTGCTGTGCTGCCAATTTCACTTTGTGAGCATGAGGTAGAACAAGGCCGTTTACATCACCTAAAAACCACGCTGCAGATTTCTGAGGTACCGCTTTACATTGTAACCCCAGCCCGAAAGCACAGACCGAAACGCACGCGGGCTTTTATCCAACACATCATAGAGTGCGCAAAAGCCCACCGGTAAGACCAAATGGCTTATGGGCGCAGGCCGAGCAATTCGTTAGTATCCCCGCAGATTTTGAGTGATCGATTGCATTGGACGAGAGAGTATGGCGCAGGAAACCCTTTTAAAAGAACGGCTTGATGGTGTTTTGAGAATTACACTCAACCGCCCGGACAAACTCAATGCTCTCTCGCCAGAGATGCGGCAGGACCTGCTGACCGCGCTGAACCAAGCTCACACCAACCCTGAAGTGCGCACGGTTATCCTCACAGGCTCTGGCCGCGCCTTTTGTACCGGACAGGACCTCAATGACATTCTGCCCGACAGCACTGGAGAGAAGCCCGATCTGGGTGATGTTCTAATCCAGCATTACAGCCCGATTATTCACGCAATCCGCCAGATGGAAAAGCCTGTTTTGTGTGCTGTGAACGGCGTTGCCACGGGTGCTGGCGCAGGTCTCGCCTTTGCCTGCGATATGGTTTTTGCAGCTAAAAGCGCAAAATTCATCCACGCTTTCAGCAAGTTAGGCCTTGTACCCGGAGCTGGTGCGTCCTTCCACTTGCCGCGGATGGTGGGCGAGGTGCGAGCTAAAGGGCTGATGCTGACAGGCATGCCGCTGACAGCAGACCGCGCAGCGGATTGGGGCCTGATCTGGGAAGCCATTGAAGATGACCTACTCCAGGGCGAAGTACTAGATATTGCAACTAAACTTGCAAAAGGCCCAACATCGGCTTATGCCATGACCAAACACCTCATTCATGCATCAGCTGATAGCACGTTGGAAGACCAGCTTGTGCGGGAAGCGGAGATGCAGCGAAGGGCTGGAAATTCGGAAAACCATGCCGAAGGCCTGAACGCGTTTCTTGAAAAGCGCTCACCTATTTTCAAATAGCGCCTGCGTCCCACTCGAATGGTTGCGGCGTTTCCCAAAACCATAATTGCGGAGAAATCTATGGGCATTATTGCAGTGGATCATGTTCAGATAACCATGCCAAAAGGTGAAGAGGAAACAGCGCGCGCCTTCTTTGTCGGGCTGTTAGGTTTCGTTGAAGTCGAAAAACCTGCGTCTTTACAAGGCCGTGGCGGAGCCTGGTTCACCGCTGGCAGCGTTAACCTGCATGTTGGCGTGGAAGAGCCATTCACCCCAAACAAGAAAGCTCATCCTGCCTTTCTGTTTGATAATCTTCAGGAAACCATCGATCGCCTCGCCGCTGCAGGTGCCGTGTTGAAAGATGACAAGCCATTGCCAGGCTACATCAGAAAGTTCACTGAAGACCCGTTTGGTAATCGCATAGAGCTGATGCAGAAGACGGGCTAACTGCTGGCGCCGCGCGCCAGAATAGAATTCAAATTTCTGCTTTAGACATTGATAAATAAACAGAAAATCTTCGAGTTTTCGAAAACCTCACGATATCCTGTGTGTGTTAGAGGGTGAGTTACTCAAGCAAGCTCACCTCGGCACAGGAGTCCCCGCAGATGACCATTCTCAGTTTGCAGCACTTCAACCTTCCAATCGCCCCTGACGGGGATAAGCTCGCGCGTGAGTTTTATGTAGACTTGCTGGGCTTTGAAGAGGTTGAGCGACCTGAGAGCATACGGCACCGGTCAGGTGGTTGGTTTTCCGTGGGTTCTGTCAATTTGCACCTGACCGTGCAAGACCCGTTCGTCGCCAACAAGGTGGGGCATCCGGCTTTCGTGGTGGATGATATCATCAAACTCACACAGCACCTGCGGGATGCGGGCTATGAGGTTTCAGAGGACCCGACCTTCATTGGCTTCCTGAGAAGAACCACCCATGACCCCTTCGGCAACCGCGTTGAACTGATGCAGCCCGAAGACATGGTGCAGCACAAGCTATAGCTTTTTCAGCTCCTGAAGCAGTGCGTTGGTAAGGCCAAGCAGCTTGCCTTCCGGCAGAATATCATCGTGGTTCCACGTCAGCGCGACTTGCCAGTGTGTTCCATTCAAACCTTTGAGATCATAAGTAAAATTCAGAACACCGATCTCGCTGCCAGCCTTGAATGCAACGCGTTGCCAATCCGTCTTTTCCGCAAGGCCAGGATTGAATTGCATCGCCTTGTCATCTGCAATTTCGCCAATCACATCACAAAGTTCTTCTGCGCTTGCATACCATTCCACTCCGGTGAGGTATGGGTCTGCCACATCCTCAATCGCCGGCAGAGGGCGTTCCTCAATTTTCTCCAGAATTTTCCGCCGCTTAGCAACATCCGCCTGACCGTATTTATCAGCAAGAGCACGATCCGCCTTGAGTTGATAGAACTGGCGAGATGTCAGGAACGGCGTCCGTTCTTCGCGTGTTTCCAGTGCCTTAGTGCCGATGAGGTTGAGAACAACATCAGCAGCGGAATTGTCAGAGGCCGCCATCATATGCTGTGCAACCACCTGCAGGGTCACCAATCCACCGCTCATTTTGGCGTAAAGACTGCTAACCGGATGGGATTCCAAGTCTTTTTCCAGTCGAATCTTCTGGTTCCACTTCAGCTCACCGCCTTTCACACGGCGCACCAGTTCCTGCATCACAAACAGCTTGTAAGCTGGGCCAATCGCCAAGGGCTGATCTGCATTTTTGCTGAAAAATTCTACACCATCTTTGCGAATGAGAAGGCTGGACGTTCCTGTGATCTCTTGCATCAGAGACAGGCACTCATCAACGTTTTCTACCTGATACAGCGCGGGCTTAATAAATAAGCCTTTGATTTTGCCGGATCTTTCCCGCTCCAACAGGACAACGATCTTAAAGTGCGTTGTTTTGACGAGAAATGCGTTTTTTCGCGTTTCTTTACTGATTTCTTGCGCTGCTCCGTAAGCGGCAAGTGCATCCTCCAAAGACCGTTTCAGCCCATGCTCTCCAACCAGAGAAAGGAAGCCGGTTGAGAACATGGACAGGTCGTCCCCGTTGTCATTCCAGAGTAGAAACAGCAGGTCCATATCAGACGTGTTGCGCAGCGCAATCATCTCCGGCGTGATCCGCTTGGCGGGAGAGAGGTTCTCCAACGCATCCTTTAGGCTCAGGATTGGATCAAGAAACATCTCTTTCAGGGTGCGCATTTCAAATCGCCTCAGGTCAGCCAGCTGGGAATCGTCCCTCTTCTCTTAAAGAGAGCGCATGAGATTGGCAAAGCCTGTCTTCTTTCTTTAGCAAAAAGCCACAGTTGGGCAACCTGAGAGGCGGATACTTAGTCGCCTCAGAACAAATCATACCTCGCTCTATAACCAAGCAGATCTGCCAGAATAAACCGGGCTCGGAAGCTGTTAGGTTTGGCCCGCATGCCCTTTCGCAGATTCCCGAGCACTCCAAGAGGTTGGTATTGTGGAGATCAGTGTCGTTCTTCCGGTTCACAATTGCGGCAAATATCTGCTGCCCGCATTGCAGAGCCTAAAGTACCAGAGCTTCCCTCATTTCGAAGTGCTGATGATCAATGACCACTCCTCTGATGGATCAGAGGACGTGTGCGCAGACATTGCCACTGTCGATGACCGGTTCAAGCTGCTGCACTCCCCTCATTTCGGAATGGCTGGCGCTCTTAATTTTGGCATCACGCAGGCCAGTGGAGTGTACATCGCCCGTATGGATGGCGACGATCTGTGTAGACCAGAGCGGTTTGCCAAGCAGATTGAGTTTTTGAAAGAAAACCCCGACATCTCATTCCTTGGCACCTTTGCCGACCACATCAACGACCATGATAAAGTCACAGGATCCTTTGAGTTCCCCGAGGATGATTTCGAGATCAAAGCGCAATTGGATCGCGGCCAAAACACCTTCGTGCACCCATCCATGATGATGCGTCGCCGTGCGCTTGTGGAGCTTGGAGGCTATCGCGAGATCTTCAGTATCTGTCAGGACTATGACCTCTGGTTAAGGGCACAGGACAGATACTCCTTTGCCAACCTGCCAGAGCGGCTTGTTGCCTATCGCGGTTTTCCGGACAAGCGTGATCTGACCAACAGATTCTGGAAGCATTTTTACATCACACGCCTTGCAGAGATCAGCGTGCAGCAACGCCGCGCCGGGCATCGTGACCCGGTGGATCAGATGGCAGATGAATTTGATCTGGAAGCCATAGATGAACGCCTTGTTCGCGAGCGCCTCATCTCCGTACGGCAAGACTATTACTGCAACAAAAAGGCCTTCGTGGATCGTAAGCCATTGAACTCCATGGATATCGATCAGGTCAAAGCCTTCCTGCTCAACAACAAGGAAAAGTTCAACAAAAAAGCCCTGGGCCATGCCTTCGGGCTTCTGTTTGATCAGGCCATGCGGATTGAAGACACCGAGAGCGCAGAGATTCTCTACAAACTCCAACACGAAATCTCAAAGAGCAGGCACCTCAAGTCCCTGCTCTCCAAACCCAACAAATTCGTCAAATATGCATTGAGGAAGCGACTGGAAGAAGAAGCATAGCCTAGCTATGCCTCTTCGCTGTCTGCCAGGCTATTTCTTCTTGCCGCCCTTAGGTTCCACATCATCGCCGAAGGCGTCTTTCTTCTTCTTTTTACTGAGTGCGGCTTTTGCTTTTTCAGACCGTGTTTTTGGATACTCATCTTCCATCTTCAAAGCAGCTGCTTTGATCTTCGGAATAAGCTTCCAGGCTTCCTCAATTTTCAACTCTCGATGCAACGCTCCGATGTCCACGATCAGGGCCTTAAAGGCCTCTCTATTGTTATAATACTGCGTCAGCGGAGCTCTTTCTTTCGCCAGCTTCTGCTTCTCTCTTGAACTACGGGCTGCTTTTTCTTTTTGGGTCAGATCCTTTTGTGCAGGCTCAAACTTGCTATCCAAGCCAACCATAATCTCACAGGCCTTGTAGACAATCTGCTCCATGTCCCAGATTGCCTTTTTATTGGCCTTGGCTAGTTTTTCTTCCTCACTCAAGTGCTCATCGGAATGTGCCTGACGCTCTTCTTCAGCAGCTCTCTCAGCTTCCGCAGCTGCCTGTCGTTGTTGCATAGCAGCCAGTTCGTCTTCGAAGGTTCCCTTTTTCTTCTTCCCCAAAGCGGCTTTCAATTTCTCGCTTCTGGATTTTGGGAATGCCTCTTCCATCTTCTGCACTGCAGCTTCAAGTGCTGGAATAATCTCACGAATTGGCTTGATATCCTGCTGGCCGATGTGTTTGGAAACATCCGCCATAAGCTTTTTCACATCAGCGCTGTTCACAACAAACGCGTTGCGCTGTGGTCGGGTTTTCAGGTTTTCTTCTTTGGCATTCAGGTCAGCCAGTGACTGGCTTGCCATATCGAGAATATGCTCAAATCCTTCAACCTCTTTTCGGGTCACAGCTGCTTGTTTGAGGCACTCATCAAGGCCGTCGAAATAGACCTCAACCTTCTCCAACTCTGCTTCACCCTTAGCATCTTCATCCTGATAGTAGAAATCAGAGGCCGTCAGGAGACACTCTTTCAGGTTCGTGATTGTGCCTTTGTAGAATTCCTTTTCACCCAGATCCTGGAACAGGCCAGTATTATCTTCATACTTGGTGATGCGAGGATTATAGGCTCTGATACGCTCCAGAAGGTCAGACTTCGCGTTGAGTTCACCCTCAATTGCATCAACACCTTTCAGCTGCTCCATCTGCTCTCTGGCAGCCTGGAAGATATTGTCCATAGCATCCAAATCCTGATCGATGGCGCGCAAGGCATTTTCGACCACTTTCGGGTTCATATTGCCAAGCTCGATGAGACCTACGTTGAATGTGTCAGACTGTGCTTGAGCATCCGCATGGGTATTAGCAAAATCTGTGTAGTGGCCTTCGACGTCAGGGTTTTCTCTGGCCCATTTTTCAACCTGCTTCAACTGGGCAAATCTGTCGCGCACGGCCTGCAGCAGTTCTTCTCTGCGGCCTGAGGCATCATTTTGCACGCCGCCTTCACCCGCATCCGGCATGCCAAGCAATGCGCGCATTTTGCCAAGCGCAACTTCAACACCTGCAAGCAGATTGTCAGCACCCTTCTTATCACGATTGGACAGAACAACCTGGTCCTGCGTGATCAGCGTAAAGGCCTCATTGTTTGCTTTATAAAACTCGGCAAATTCCTTGGGCTTCTTCTTCAGCTCTTCTTTGCGAGCTGCAATACTGGCAAAAACACTTTTCACATTCTTGAGGCGGAACTTCGTGTCCGCACCGACACGTTCAATTTCAGCTGCCGCAAAATCAAAGGCTTCCTGCATATCGGCAATCTTGCTATTGAACGCGTTCAACGCGCCAACGCTCACGGCCGTACTGTTATCAGCCATAGCCACATTGAGCGCTTCAAGGGCTTTGGCGGCGAGCGCACGGGCCTTATCAAAGGCTCCAAGGTCAACGCTCCAAGCCTCAATCTCAGGCCGACGCTTCACCAAGTCCTGCAGTTTCGCGGTCGCTTCTTTCGCTTTGATGTTAATGCCAGAAATATCGTTTTTGCGGATCTCCTGTACCTTGGTAAAAAGCTGCTGCATCTGCACCAACGCAAACTTGGCAGAGGAAACATACTGCTGAAGTTGCTCGCAATGCGCCTCTTTATCTTCTCTAGTCTCTTGAGAACAAGCCATTCCATCTTCTTGGGATGACAGAGCACCCTGATAGACTTCTTCGAAGTCCTTGCCATTGACGTCCTGACAAATCGGGCGCCAATTTGCATTGCTTGTGTTGATGGCAGTCTTCAGACTTTCCAGATCTCCCCTCAACCGTGCCAGACGGTTCTCAAGCACATCACCTGCTGTTTCCTTCTCAGCGGAGATAATTTCGTCTGTTTCAGCATCATTATGCCCTTGCGCGGTCAGACTGATTTTCTTCATGCGCATGTGCATGGTTCGGCTAGTCTCAATCAAACTATCAATCTTGGGCAAGGCTTTTTTGACATCTGAATCAAGCCAAAGATCCGTCGCCATTTTGTGACCGCCATCTGCTGCATTCTTTGCAATCTGATAGGCGTCTTCAAACTCACTCACAGACTTTTTGGACCAACCTGTCTTGTCTTGTTTGTGGTCTTCTTCGAGCTTCTGGTGCAGGGCGAAAATCGCATCCTGACGTTCTGCAAGGGCGATCTCTTCACCAAACACATCATCGAGGAACTCAACGTCCTCCATTGCATGCGCACCCTTTGAAACCAGCCCGAACTCCACCTCATCCGCAGTGGCTTTCTTCGCAGTTTTGGCGTTTTTAGGCTCTTCAAAACACTTAGGCATGTTGCCGATAGCAGCCTTCATCTGTTCGATAGCTGTCTTGGCATCCGCAATACGGTTTTCAGAGATGAGTAGCTTGGCTTCCTGCCCCAGCGTCTCCACCATGGTCTGATAGCTCAACAGGTCAGAGAGCTGTTCTTCATAGGGGATCTTATTACGCTGTTTATAATAGGTACCGGCTTCTTTAAGCAAATCAGAGACTTGCTGCACATAGCCATCCAGCCTGAGCGCAGTTGAAACACCACGATCAAGAGCATCACGCATGCCCTTTAAGCTAAGCTTTGCGTTGTCGAGGCAATCATTTGCAGCATCAATGTCTTCACCAACAGCCGCAAGTTCTGCTTCATTCAGATAGTCATCGGTTTTCTGCTCAAAATTCTCGAATATCTTGAGCTGTTCCTTGTCGATGATCAGATGGGCTTTTTCCGTAAGACTTCCGAACTCAACATAAGCCTGTGCCACCGCAATCTGAACGCCTTCAGCCGTATCAAGCGACACCTCAAGTGCCTCTGGCACTTCATCTCCGTAGGAGGAGTCAGTATCGGCCTCGGAAGGATCAATACTGCAGACTTTAAGCATGGCATTCGCCCATGCATCAACCTGACTGGACTGTTTTTGAGTACCAGCAGTTTCATTCGAACCGGAAGGGATATCGGAACCAGCCATAACGGACCTCTTGGCGCACTAAAATACCTAAGTGCGGGATATCACCTACGCCATGAGATAATGTTTCACTAATCTCCCTCTATCGAGCGAATGTTTATTAAAAAGGAGATGTCGCGGAAATTGAGGATATTCTGCTGAACATACAGCGGTGCAGATCGCTCGAGTAGGATGCATTACATTTGCACCGAGCCTCCCAAGTGAGACCATTCCTGCTCAAAGCACATTACTCCCAGGCCACATCAAGAAAGTCTGCAAGAGTTTGTCGAAGAGATCCCCGGAAAAAGCAGGGAATTACTTAAGAAAAATACCAGCGTCGCTGTATGCGTTCGCTGGTATTTTGGTATCCAAAACTAATTGAATTTGTGATTTTTGGCATCAGTCAAACGGGAGAAGGTACTCCCACTATCAAAATCAAACTGAACCTAACCACCGAATTTCAGAGCATTAACGGCCGTCAGCGCACTTTCAGAGATCCCAGCTATAGGATTGCCAGCAAACAGCTGCACTGTCGGTGCCCCACCCGTTCCAGTTTGAGCATCGTATAAGATCACAAACTTTTTGACGAACTTTTCAACTTCCTCTGGATCCTGAAACTTCTTAATGTCAAATTTCTCATTAATTACCGCGGCTTGGTTGTCAATGTCTGTGCCAACCATGGACTCAGACATACCTAATACAGTCCGAACAACCTGATACAATGCGGGCGATCCAAGAATCTCGTAGGCACTTCTGATATTACCACCTGTTCTTTGGAAGTTGAGAGCAAGCCTGACACCATCATTTTGCTCACCTTCTTCTTCTTCGAAACTAACTTGGATGTATTGTTCAACAATACCTTTAGCTCTTTCCGCCTCGCGCACTTCAAGATTATCTCGATATTTTGCGATTGTATCCTTCAGCTCTGCTGGTTTCTTCAACTCCTCAATATCGATGTTTTCATCAAACCAATCAATTCGCTCACTCTTCGGGCCATTAATGATATCTTCTGGGACATCAAACGCGACCGTTATAATTTCATACAAAGCGGGATCAGCCAGAATCTGTGTGGAGAAAAGTACATCCCTTGGCATTTTTAGCTGATAATATTTAGCCAATCGATCAACGTCATCAATCTCTTGCCCCGGAGTGTTGGACCAGAGCGCCATTCTCCGATCCAAAGCTTTGCTGTCCCAATCAAATTTTCCTTTGATCGTACCATCTTTGTTAAACGGGAACGCTTCTGCTAGATCTCGGAAGCGCCTATCTTTTAGAGTATTAGCGAGCGCACCGGGATCCTCTGTGCCTTCAACTAGAGCTTTCCGAACCATGCCCTTTGCATAGGACATGTCCTCCAAGCCCATTGTTTTCAACACAAAAGTATAAAGCCGATAGTCGTTGAGCAGATCATCAACTGTCTCAACCTTGCTGAAGTTTTCTTCATAATACTGAACTTCACGGGCAATTATTGGATCCTTAGCTGTTCGATCCTTTGCACCAGGCAAGTCCCGATTGAGCATTGAGAAACGAAGGTTAGTATCCATTGAATTGAACCCGATTACATAAAAACAGTTTGGGGTAGTTTGACTCGGTTGTCTTGTCTGAACCTGATGAACTTTGGCGCCGATCTTTTCTACGGACTGGTTTATTTAAGCCATTGTAATGATTGAACTTCAGGCAAAAATCTCGCACCATGTAAAGTTCGGTTCTGCCCGGTATCCAGCCTTTAAACTGGTTTTCTGGAGCGTCTTGAGGTGTTTAAGCAATTGCTGGAGAATCGCCTCACCTAACCCCGCACCCCTTCCCTCACAAAAAGCCCCCCGCCACTTTTGGCGAGGGTCGTGGGAGTTTTTCTGCCCGAGATGTGCCTCATGCCGGGTTGGTGGGGTGTTTGGTTTTGGCAGTTTGTTGTGGTCAGGCACCGCTGGGGGGCAGTGCCTGATGTTTTTGTTGGCGTATTCTTTTTCCGAAAATCGGAGGTGTTATCCGGTGTTTGGTTAGCTCACTTTTTCTATACGCGCGGGGAGAGCCTGGCGGGCGATGCTGCCGACGACGGGGTCGGCGAGCAGGGCCGGGCGTTTGCTGGTTGGGTCGGTGTAGCCCAGATCATTGCTGTTGGTGCCGAGGCCCCGCTCAGAATGGCCTTCCAAAATGACTTTTCCGATCTTATGGGTGCGCGCGCCCAGCTCGTGGTGACCGTAGCCGTGCTCAATACCGATGGCGCCCCGTGCAATGCCTTGGCGAACCAAAGCTTGCCCGCTGATGCGGTTGCTTGGGGAGATGACGGTGATCCAGTCTCCGGTTTTGATGGAAAGCAGGTCCGCATCCACCGTGTTTATAGCGATGGCGTTGGAGAGTTTGAGATCATCCAGATACGGATTGCCTCCGGTGCTGGAAGAGCGCAGCTGGGATTTGGTGCTGACAACGCGGAACGGCCACAGATCCGGCGGGAAGGCTTTGTCCACTTGAGTTCCGTCGGCAAAGCTTGGGGCCTGCCATGTTGGGCAGCCAACAAATTTCTCACCCGTCATGGAGTTGCGCGCGGTGCCAACAGTCTCGTTCCAGACCTGAGTACCTTTTTTGTAGGAACGTGCGAAGGTCTCTCCCTTGTAGGTTTTCGCCGCATCCTCATAGCGGCCACCTCTGTTGTAAACATACGCAACACGGCGCCATTCATCTGGCTTTAACGTGCTTTCCAAGTCCGCGCGGATACGATCCACACCGGTGATCGTCATGTCGGCGTCATCACTTTCCGGAACAGCTCCTCCGTCAAACGCCACGTTGGCACCGGCACGCATCCAGAAATCCTCAGAGCGGTGCAGCGGGTGCAGGTTGCCGTCTGCATCCGGGATGGCTTTGTCACCAAAGCCCGGCAGGTCCATGCGTTTGGCTACATCGATGAAGAAGTTGTCCATGTCCATGTGGCGTCCATCCAGTGTTTTGCCGGTCTGGCAATCCACCACCGGCCAGCGGGCCGTGGAGACCTTGGTGGGCACACCGCCCCATGCAGACGCCCAGCCCCATGCTTCGTAGAACACACGGTCCGGCACGATGTAATCGGCGAAACGAGAGGTCTCGTTGATAAATGGATCAATAGCGATGAACAGCGGCAAGCGTTTGGTGTCTTTGATCTTCTCTTTGACGTCGTTCTCCATGCCTGCAACACCGTAGACCGGGTTGGAGGACCATGTGATCACGGCTTTGGCTTTATAAGGATAGCCTTCCAGCACGGAAGTGAGCCATTGCGCACCCATGGGCTGGGTGAAAGAATGCCAAGGCGCCTGTGCCGGATACGGGTTCTTGCCATCCGCAACCAGCCGCTTGAACTCGCTGGTTTTCTCATAGGCGAAGCCACCGCGGCCTGCATCCACTCCTTTCACCTTCACCTTGCCGGGGAAGGCAAGCAGGTTATAGCGTGGGCCTTTCTGCACATCCTTGAAGCGACCGCCACCAGCTGTGGTGCCGCCTTTGGCGTTGAGGTTGCCAACCAGTGCGTTGAGCATGACGATGGCGTAGGCGGTGTAAAAGCCTGCTGCATGCATAGTGCCGCCGTGGCAGTCTGCCGCCGCTTGTTTGCCAACGCTGGTGAAATCGCGCGCCAGAGAGATGATGCGTTCTTCCGGTACACCACAATCTGCAGAGTATTCAGCAAGCGTTTTGCGCAGTGCCTCCCGGCGCAGCAAGCTCAGGCTGGTGGCTACAGGCACAGTAGAACCATCCAGAAGTCTCACGGTTCCCTGGTGGAACAGTGTGGCAGGGCGGCCCTTTGCAGGAGAAAGCTCTCCGGTTTGCGCATCAAGGCACATAGGTGCTTTTTGAGCATCTTCTTCCAGGTCAGCTGTTACCATTCCTTGCCGCAGGAATGAGCCGCCTTTTGGATGCTCTGGATCATCAATGACCAGATGCGTTGCATTGGACCAACTGGCCTCCCCTGCCGTCTGAGCTGCTGCGCCGGACGGTTGAGCCAGGAACTTGGCGTCATATCGTTCGTTTTCCATGATCCAGCGGATCATGCCCATCACCAGCGCCCCATCGGTGCCCGGCCTGATAGGAACCCATGTGTTGTCCTTGCCAAACGCATGGTTTTGGGAGTTGGTGAGAACAGGATCCACCACCGCATATTTAACCCCATCACGTCCACGGGCAGCACCCATCAGCGTGCCTTGCAGCTTGTAGGGGTTGCCTGCATTGCCGGGGGCCGTGCCGATGAACAGCATGTACTTGGCATGGCGATAGTCCGGCTTCAGGTGTGGCTGTTTCTTCAGGTTGTCCAACATGGCCGCATAGCCAGCCCGCATGGACAGGCCGCAGTAGGAGCGGTGCCCCACAAAGTTGCGGGTGCCGTAAGCCATTTTAGCAAAGCGGGCTGCCATCATCAGGCGACCGTTTTTGAAGACCGGGATCACCACAAGCTGGTTGGCTTTTGGGCCGTATTCTGGATTTTCCGGATCAAGCGGTGTCTTTAGATCGCGGATGGCACGTAGACCTTCTACAGGGCCTTCACCAAACAGGTCGCCGCCCTCAACGGTCTCCTCAATCAGCTGGTCCCAGGAAATTTCCTTCCACTGACCGCTGCCGCGTTCGCCCACGCGCTTCATCGGCTTGAGAATGCGTTCCTTGCTGTTTTGCTTGGCAATGGCTGCATTGCCGCGACCGCAAGCGGTGGAGCGTCCGGCGAGGCCTTGCTCACCATAGGCAGACAGGCCGGTGATCGCGTCTTTGATGGGCGTGTCATATGGAATATGCGGATTGGTTGAGAGTGGGCTGTAGGGGTTGCCGGTTGCGCGCAGAATGTCGCCAGAGGCTTTGTCCACCCGCACGCGGATACCGCAAACACTGGTACAGCCCATGCACATTGTGTAGCCGACCCGCTGATCTGGATTGAGGATCACCTCTCCTGTTGCTGGATCAACCTTATACTCTGGCGGTAAAGCGCCCCCTGCAATGCCTCTGGCTTGCGCGGTACCCATTACACCTTGGTAGAAATTTTTGCCCGTTTCAGCAAAGCCCCAGAAGGCAGCGCCAGCTGCGCCAAGAGCGGTTGCACCTTGAAGAACCCCACGGCGAGAAATAGTCATAACTGGCTCTCCTTAGGCTTGAGTTTGCTTGCTGGCACGCACGGCCAGAAGGTTGATGAGAAGCGTCACGAAGATAAGACTGAGGATCAGCAGGCCAGCAGACCCGGCAAGCGTGCGCAGAGCATCCTGAGACAGGGCGGCCTCATGGCCGTAAAATGCAGTCTCGGTTTTGGACATGAGCTGCGCGCCGTTGAAGGTGGACCAGCGGAAGGCCAATGCACCAAATACAGCTAGTGCTCCACTCACACCGCGCAGCACCAAAGAGGCCTTTGCACTCACGGCCAGAACAACCGGCACGACGACACCCGCAATGATGAACCCACCGAACAAGCCAACAGGTGCATAGTCTGCTGCCAGAGTTGAGAGGTTGGTGTCGGTCAGCATCCAAAGGCCAAACACGACCAGAGTGGCTGCACCTGTGACCACCAGCATGTAACGGCCTTCACCCTTTTCGCCATTCAGGCTGTCAATGATCATGGTGGCACCAGCACCGCTCATCAACGCTGTCAAAATGAGCACAACAGGGAAGCCAAGCGTGTTCCACACAGGGCGTGCAGCAACCACGCTCATTTCACCAGCGGTGTACCCTAAAATGCAGAGGGCCAAAGCGCCGACAATCATGGTCAGCATGCGCTCGCCACCGCACATGGGCGCGTTGCCACGACGACCTGTCATGAACGCCAACAGAAGTGTGGAGACAATAAACAGCGGCAGGAACCAGCTGCCCCACCACATGATGGAGCCAGGTGCTGAGCCGAGGTAGAAGTGCATAAAACGTGCAGGCTGGTGCAGGTCGGCCAGCAGTGGTAAACCAGAGGCAAGCGCAAAACTGGCGGCGACAATTAGTGCGCCTTTGGCTTCTGCAATGCGCACAAGACGAGCATAGGCCAGCAGCAAGGCAGCGCCTGCCCCTGTTCCCACCAGCAGGAAGTAAGCGACCGCCCAAGGCCGCCAAACGACTTCATGGTCAAAAGACATCAGATCGACAGCAGGCATAACTCACACCTCCCCATGTGCAGGCGTTTCAAGACCTTGGCGCAGATCACGCGCACCGCCACCAACCGCAACTGTTGAGGCGAGCCTGTCATCCAGCCCGATGTAATAGACGTTTGGTCCTGTCTTGAATTCCGGGCGCAGGCCCTTGGTTTCATGCTGCGCCATCAGCTTGCGGATTTCGCTTTCCGGATCGTTGAGGTCGCCAAACACGCGGGCATTGCCAACGCAGGTTTCAACGCAAGCAGGCAGCAAGCCAACAGAGGTGCGATGCACACAAAACGTGCACTTATCCGCAACGCCGGTTTTGTGGTTGATGAAGCGCGCTTCATAAGGGCAGGCCTGCACACAGTAGCCACAGGCCACGCATTGCTCAGCATCCACCACCACAGCACCCTCATCGGTTTTGAAGGTGGCGTTGACTGGACACACCGGAATGCACGGTGGCTCATCGCAGTGGTTACACAAGCGCGGCAGCACGGCCTGACTGGGGCCATTTGGTCCATTCAGCTCGTACACTGGCACAGCGGTGCGGTGCTGGCCTGCGGGCACGTCGTTTTCAATGGTGCACGCCACGGTGCAGGCCTGACAGCCGATGCATTTGCGCAGATCCACCAGCATGCCCCAGCGCTTGGGCTTTGCCTGTGCGCTTGCAGATGCATGCGTCGCCACTGCAGCTGTTGAGCCTGCCATGGCCAGTTTGAGGAACTCACGTCTTGAATTCATGTCTCCCCCCGGAGTGTCACGGTTTGGGTTGTTCCCAAGCTACCGGGAGGCCAGCAACAAAAATATTGGGGAGGTTATCTGCGGGCTTAGGGGAGTTCCCCTAGATGGGTGGGGCAACACCAGAGACCAAGCCCTTAGTCATCACAGATGCGCGTCTCATTCGTCCATAGGAGAGCAGTCATAAGCATGCTGCACAAACAAATGATCGTGGTGAATAAAGGAAAACAAACATGCCCGCTATCAATCTTACCGCCGCCTGGCAGGCCGTGCCATCAGGCGTCTGGCAACCTCAACATCAGGTCGCTGGTGTTTGGAGAGACATCGATCGCGAAACATCAATTGCCTCAATACCGTTGGTGCGATCCGCACCGGGAGCTGGTGACCGCCCGATTTCTGGTCGTTTTACTGTGCCAGTTCATTCCACCTATCAGGCGCGCGTCTCTCCGCTCTCGCCCAACCCTGTCCGCCTAAACTCTGTTTAACCGTTTAGAGGAGCGAAGCTGTATTTTTTAATGCAGCTTCTCTTCAAGCAAATTGCATCATGAGGCAGTCACTCTTATACAGATCAGAAGATTTTTCAGAATGTTCTTTTCTCCAAGGGTTCCTCATTTGAGCATATTGATTATTGCCGTTTCTGGCATGCTTGCCGGGGTATTGTCCGGCATTGTTGGCACGGGGTCATCCATCATCCTGCTGCCTATTCTGGTGGCTGTGTTTGGCACCAAAGCGGCCATTCCCATCATGGCGATTGCCGCACTCATCGCCAATTGCGGGCGCGTGATTGTGTGGTGGAGTGAGATCAACTGGCGCGCGGTGTTCTTTTACGCGCTGCCGAGCATTCCCATGGCTGCTCTGGGTGCGAACCTGTTGATTGCCATACCGGAATCCGTTGGCAGCACCATCCTTGGCCTGTTCTTTCTGGTGCTCATTCCTGTGCGCTATCTGCTGCGCTCCAAAAACATCGGCTCCAAGCCAATCCACCTTGTGTTTGGCGGAACGCTCATCGGGTTCATCACCGGACTGGTCGCCTCTTCCGGCCCACTGAGCCTTGCCGTGTTTTCCTCTTTCGGCCTCCTCAAAAGCGCGTTGATCGCAACAGAAGCGGCGGCCTCCCTGTTCGTGTTCGGCTCCAAGGCCGCGGCCTTCAGCTATCTCAATGTCATGAGCACGGACATCCTCATTGGCGGGGCACTGGTAGGCGGGTCGATCACCCTTGGCACCTATGCAGCCAAAGCGATCCTGAACAAGCTCAGCTCAAAGCATCATGATAGGATGATTGATCTGGTTCTGGCAGGCTCCGGCATCTCCATGATTTTGCCTTGAATATTGCAGGTCGCACCCTACAATCGGCACACTTACAGATTTAGTCTTTCTGCTCTTTCAGCCTCTGAATTCCATTGAGATATCGCGATGCTTCCTGCTGACTATATTGACCTTTACTGCGAGCGAACCGCACCGGGGTTCTGGAATGAACCGTTGAATGCGCTCAGCAATTTCAGCTTTGTTTTGGCTGCTCTGATCGCGCTTTATCTGGTGCGCAAACGGGGCAACCCGAGCATTGCAGAGCTGGTGCTGATCGCGCTTGCAGCGGCCATTGGTGTTGGCTCATTCCTGTTTCATACATTTGCGAACACTTGGTCAGAGCTGGCGGACGTTGTCCCGATCTGGAGTTTTGTAGCCTTTTACATCGTCACGGTGATCTATCGTGCGACCGGCGAAAACCTGTTCCGCACCTTGCGTGCCAGTGCCATTGCAGTGGGCATCACAGCCGCTATTTTCTGGTTCAGTTCGGATGCTGTACTGACTGATATTGATGCTGGTCCTGACCCGTTCAACGGCTCTCTGCAATACCTGCCAGCTATGGTCGCTCTGCTCATCGCAACCCTGTTGATGCACCTGCGCAAGCACCCGGCCCGGGCCTATATCACGCTCGCCACGGCAACCTTTGCAGTCTCTTTGATGTTCCGAACCGTGGACATGGCCCTCTGCTTTTCCGTCGCTTTCGGCACCCACTTCATGTGGCACCTGCTCAACGGCCTGATGATCGGCTTCCTCCTTGCAGCGCTGGTTCTCAAGATGCCGCCACAAGGAAAGGCTCAATGATCCGGTTGCATGACTACATTGCGAACTGGGAGAGTTCACCACTCGCAGGACTTGGGCACACACCGTGGGCGATGACGACGAACGCTGCAAGCATCATTCAGGGCATGATCTCTCGCCTTGATAGCTCGTACCGCATCACCAACAGCATCGCTATTCACGAAAGCGCCGTGGTGGAAGATGGGGCGACACTGAAAGACGCGGTGATCATCGGACCAAACGCCTTTGTGTCCTCCCGCAGTTATTTGCGCGGAGGCGTGTTTCTGGATGAAGGCTGCGCGGTTGGCCCGTTTTGTGAGGTGAAGTCCAGCTTCATGCTCAAAGGCTCCAAACTCGCCCATCTCGGGTTTCTGGGAGATTCCATTTTAGGCAAAAACGTCAATCTGGAAGCTGGCGTTGTTGTCGCCAATCACCGCAATGAATGGGCTGGGAAAGAGATTACGCTCCTTCAGGATGGAAAAGAAATCCCGACAGGCGTGACAAAATTTGGCTCCCTGATCGGTGACAACAGCAAGGTCGGTGCAAACTCAGTCCTCGCACCCGGCACCCTGCTGAAACCAGATAGTGTCATCCCCCGCTTGTCTTCAGTCGATCAGCAGGCGAAGCAGCTCGTACCTGCGATGCTATAAGCTTGTCTCTGGCATTAAACTTTGCGCCTGACGCAATCACATTCAGAATTCTTTCCGCACACTCCTCTGCACTCAACATCGAAGTGTCCTGCTCCAGATCATAAATCCCCGGCTTGTGAACCTCTTCCTGCCAGCGAAGGACGGGTAACGGGATTTCGCCTTCCTCATTGGCCGTGAGATAATTCCCATCACTACCAGCTCGGCGCTGCATAATCTCTGCCAGTGGGCAAAAGACGCCGACAATCATCACGTCCAGCCCTTCCAGCTCCTTCAGATACTGGGCCCAGTTGCCATCAATGTTGGCATAGCTGTTGTGGTGGCCAAGATCAGCAATGACATCAAAGCCCAACTGCGCATGGGCTGCGATGCTTTTGTAAAGCGCCTGATAGGAGCGGGAGACAAAGTCCTCCAGGTCAGGCCTCTCTCCTCCGGGGCGCAGGCCTATTCCCGGTCTCATCCTCTCAGGTGTAACGTGCTTGACAACAACATCAACGCCGAGGTTCATCCAAGGCGTGCTGGCAAGCTGTTGAAGGGCAGCAACAATTGAGCTTTTGCCAGATCTTGGTGCTCCGTTAAGCACCACAATACGCCCTGTTGTCATCCGCCAGTCCTCCCCGCTGCAATCAGCATAACAGATCTGCAAAGAGGTGACGCGGAAACCGAGGGCCTGCCCCAACACGCCCTCGGCAATAGGGCTGTTGCAAGCCCTCCCCTGCGTCCTTTTACTTGCTGCGCAGGCTCATGCGGCCCATGACATCGTGGCCGTCCCAATACTTGTGCTTGAGAACAGCAGCCACGTGAACGGCAACCAGCGCCAGCAAGGACCATGCAAGCAGCTCATGCGCCGTTGCCGTGGTGTCTTCCAGATTGATGCCAGCAAGGGTTTCCATGGTTAGGAAGATTTTTGGCATTGCAATGGTGAACCACTTTACCCCGTGGCCGCCAAAATCAACCTCGGCCCATGCCACCAGCATGGTGACGAGCGGCAGAAGATACAGGCCCAGGTGACCAAGATGGGAGCCGATTTTTTCCCATGAAGTCAGCCCCGCAGGCAAAGCGGGTGGTGTGTTGAGCAGGCGGATAACCACGCGCAGCAGCAAGAGGCCCAGAAGGGTCACACCCATAGAAATGTGGAGGTCAAACAGGCTTTCTTCCAGTGGAGTATCTTCCAGAGAGTCCAGCTTCATGATGTATCCGGTCACCCACATGGAAAGAAAGCCAAGGGCCATCAGCCAGTGAAGCATCCGGGCGGAGCGCACATATTGTTGATCAGTCATAGTTTCTGCCAGTTCTTCTTATGGCAGCAACTTGTTGTTTGCAGTTTGCTTCAGACGCGTCTTAAACGCCGCCTGGTTGCCGCCTCGTAACCCCGGCACCTCACCACGCGATCCTGAAGTTAACCTGAAACTGTGAGTAAAGTTTGTATCGCAAACCCAGCTTCAGCCCTCTTCCACTCCGCAACACCTGCCAGAGCCGGTGGCGCGGTCGGCGCTTTGGGTGAGTTGGTAGACATCGACGAGGGTTTGCACTTCCAGTTTGCTGAGCACATTGTGGCGATGGATTTCTACGGTTTTGACGCTGAGGCCTAACGCATTGGCAATGCTTTTGTTTTGCAGGCCTTGCGCCAGATAACCCATCACCTCGCGTTCGCGATTAGTCAGGCGGTCTACCTTCACTTTGGCTTGCGCTGTCAGGCAGCACTGGCTGGCGCGGTTTCGGGTCTCCGTAATCAAGTCCTGCAGTTTGTCGAGCAGGCTTTGCTCGTCAAACGGTTTCTCCAACACATCAACGGCTCCAAGGCTCATGGCACGTACACCATCACGCAAGTTGGCAAAGGCGGATATGACAATCACCGGCAAGTGCTGGCCGGAAGCACGCAGCTTCTCCAGCAGCCCAAGACCACTGGTGCCGGGAATGCGCATGTCGGTGATGATAACACCGACGCAAGGACGTAGGTCAGAGTTCAGGAAGTCATCGGCGCGCTCAAAATCGACGGCCTTCAACCCGACGGACTCCACCAGACACACCAGTGCTTCCCGCATGGCATCATCGTCATCAATGATGATGATGACAGGTTCGGCCTCAGGTCCGTAAAGCGGTTTAACGGGTTGCTGTGTCATGGTTTTCCTCTGTTTGCGAGCGGCTCAGTAGCAGTCTCACTGTTGCGCATGTACCTGCTTCTGGCATCGGTTTCAGGGTCAAATCCCCTTCGTGGCTGTCAACAATGCTCAGCGCAGTCGCCAGTCCCAACCCCAGACTGCCTTTGCTGGAATAGAACGGCTCAAACACCTTCTCCTCCAGCTCTTTTGGAATGCCAGCACCTTGATCGCACACCCTCAGTTCGCAGGTTTCTGCTGTATGGTCCAGCTGAATGGAGATCACTCCATCCTCAAGGCCAGCTTCCACCGTGGCATCAAGCGCGTTTTGCAGCAGAACCACCATAACCTGCCGCAGCTGCACATCATCACAACAAACGAACACAGGCTCTTGCGGTGGGTCCCATTGCAGTTGACAGGCATGCTTGGCGGCAAAGGTGCGCATGAGCATCACGGTTTCATCCACCAGATCGCGCAGGTCAACACGCCGCCGCGCTTCTGGCTGTTTGTTAAGAAAGCTACGCATGGAGTTGATGAAGTCAGAAGCCCGATTGGCTTGCTCTGAGATGCGGGTGAGTTGCTTCTGCAGTGTTTCCTCATCCGCCGTGCCACGGTCCAACCGCTGCCGCAAGCTATGGGCGAAGGTGGAGATGGCGCCAAGCGGTTGCTTGAGATCATGCGCCAGACTGCCAGCAAGGATGTTCATGGAAGACACACGCCCGGCATGGGCCAGCTCACTCTCCAGCATCAGGTTGCGTTGCAGAGCGTTGGCCAGCTTGCCACTGGCTGTTTCCAGCTGCCGTGAGCGGCGGCGGACCAGAAACTCCACATGCCCGACATGCAGCAAAAAGGCTCCACTGAGCAGGATGATCACGCCAAGCAGAAAGTAGTTCCGCTCCACCCAGTCTTTCAGGATTTGCCGAAGGTCTTTGTTGTAGGGGTAGAGCGCCAGATCGCGGTAAACCCGCTCAACCGCAGCATAAGAAACAGGTGCAATCCAGTTGGCGTGGCCGAGCCATTCATCCGTGCAGGCACCGTCCGGCATGGATAGCAGGGCCTGCGTAATGCGTGTTGCCAGCTGAGGAGAGACGCCGGGCACCTTCAAAAACGCCCAACCCGGATAAAGCTCCGTGGTTCTGGCACAGGCAAACTCCGGGTCATACTGCTGACCCAACACACGGATTTGCGTTTTATCCAGCTTGCCAGCCGCACTCATGCTCTCCAAAAGGCAAGCGCGGACAATGCCGATCTGCACATCCCCATTGACCACCGCCTCCACCACTGTTTGCTGCGGAAAGCCCAGAGGTTTAACGCGCAAGTCAGGCTCAGTGCCAAGGCTTTGCTGCAGGCTGTGTTTGGCTGCGAGATATCCGCCGAAAGCTTCTGTAGAGACCACGCCCGCGCTCGCGCCTTTCAGCTCAGTCAACCCACCAATGCCGCTATCAGCTCGCGTGAAAATAACCGACCCGAGATCCTGCATCTCGCTTTTGTTAACGTGAGAGCGTGCGCTGGCAATGCGGCTGACGCCCGCAATCCGTTCCAGCTGAAACGAGTGACCCGGATTGGTGATGATGAAATCCAGTTGGTCTGCCTGCTCAGCAATTTGTTGAAGCGTCAGAGGCAGATAGGAGAACTCCACATCCGGCAGTTCACGTTGCAGATGCTCAATGGTCGGCGCCCATGTACGCTGAGTTTCCAAGCTGCCACGATAGGAAAGGATGCCGACGCGCACCATTTCAGATTGCGCGAACACCGGGCTTGCCGCCAGCTGGTTTGCAACCAACACAGCAAGAAAAAGGGCAACACAAACAATGCGCTGAAGAAAGCCTCGCATGCAGCAATTCCTAGGCTCAACGTATATTAGATAATCCGAAACAAACAGTGATCCCACTCGATTGCAATAGGTATTTCACCTAGGGCGACGAAGCGTGGCAGCCCAGGCCTCTTCTGCATTTACTTGGAGCGTGCCCTGTAGTTTACTCAGGGGAATGAACCATTCACCTCTACTGATTTTGAACGCTCTGCCATTGACTGCAATTTATTGGGATCAGGATACCATATGATCGGCTATATCACTTTGGGTACCAACGATTTAGACCGCGCTTGCGCGTTTTACGACGCCATTTTGGGGAAGATGGGCGCAACACGGGTCTTTGAAAACAACCGGCTTTATGCCTGGAGCTTTGGCGAGGGCAAACCGCTCATCGTCCTCAACACCCCGTATGACGGTCAGGACGCGTCCATTGGCAATGGCACCATGGTGGCTTTGCGGGTGGAAGACCGCGAAACCGTCGAGACGCTGCATACACTTGCTCTACAACTGGGCGGCAAAGATGAAGGCCCTCCCGGCCCGCGTGGTGAGGCGTTTTATGGGGCTTATTGCCGTGATCTGGATGGCAACAAGCTCAACTTCCACTGCTAACGCCCTTCAGATGTATCACATAGCACAAAGGACTTGGCGAACCTGCGTATACGTGGCACTTGAATAATTAATCAGAGATTTCAAGTGCTCATACGGAAGGCCGCCAATGTTACGTTCTCTTCTTCTCGCTGCGACTTTCACAGTTTCGCTGCTGTCCCCTTTTGGTGCGCAGGCTGATGAAGCAGAGGACGCCTTTGTGGAAGCAAACATCCTGTCGATCTTCTACCACGAGGTTGGCCATGCGGTGATTGACCAGATGCAGGTGCCGATCTTCGGGCAGGAGGAAGACGCGGCAGACGTGCTCTCCGTGCTGATGATTGATTGGCTCTACGAGGAAGAGGCCGCACTGGAGCTCGCAGTCAACAGCGCGTTTGGCTATATCAACGATCCCGATGGGGAGGAAGAGGTGGCGTGGTGGGATCTGCATGGGCCAGATCAGCAACGCTACTACAACCACGTCTGCCTGTTTTATGGTGCAGACCCGGATAACCGTGCAGGGCTGGCCGAAGATCTGGACCTACCGGAAGACCGGGCGGAGATGTGCCCTGTAGAATACGAGCAAGCGGCCAGCAGTTGGGGCGCTGTGTTTGATGAGATGACGCCAGACTCCGGTGTCGCAATGACTTTTCATGCCGGGACTGGCGCGGACGCCGAGGTCATCAATCAAGTACTTTCTGAGGAAGTTAAAAGCCTAAAAGACGACATGTCTCTGCCCAACGAGGTCATCGTAAAGGTGGAAAGCTGTGGTGAGCCGAACGCGTTTTACGATCCTGAGGAGGTCTCCATCTCCTTCTGCACCGAGTTCATCCCGCATCTGAGATCCCTCTATCAGTCCAATCTGCAGAACTGATGTGCTTGTGTACTGGGGGTCATAACTTGAGCCCCAGTTTGCTGATCCAACTGTGGCGCATATCTCGAAGAGTCCATTTCAGCTCATCACTCGGGATGAAATACCCGCTGATGCCAGAGGAAAACAGCAGGTCATACGTGCGCTCGGTAGATTTGTGCAGCGCCTGCTCAACCTCATCAGCAGAGCCCTCCGGCTTAATGGGGATCATCATGCAGATGGTGTCGGGCTCTTGCTCAATCACCTCAACGCGTACGCCTGCATCAAACTCATAACCCGTTGTTTCGCCAAGTGTTCCTTTCGGATCTGCAATCAGTCGCTGGCGATACGCAGGATCGTTGATCATCCGTCGGTAGTCTTGCTCCGCAAAGTCGCTGTTATCGCGGTCTGTCATGCTTCCCTCTTCCCTTTCGCGATGGAAGAGCGGATGCCGAGCAGCTTGACCTTGTTATAAACCGAGGCAACCCAGACAAACATATCTCCGCTGGACCACAAATCCATCTGGTTGAGATCCAATGTTGTATCAAGTGCACCCTCTTGTTTGGCAGGTGGAATAGTCAGATAAAGCGTGTCTTTGCGCTGCTGGATGATCCGGACTTTAACGCTGGGATCAACCTTCACTCCCAGCTCTTTAAGCGCAGCAGCTGCATCGCGCTGCGCCAGTTTCGCGAATGCCGGATCCTCCCACATGCGCTGGGTCAACAACAACTCAAAGTCTCTTTCCATTGCTGCTCTTCCTGTTTGACTGCATAAGATCAGAAAGAGCCTAAAGGCAGGACCTTAAGTCTTCGTGGTAACAAGTTTTGCATCTGAGAGGATGACTTCAATTACTGCTTTTGCTTCTCTTTGTTCCTCAGCGATATTGTCTTTTCTGGCGTAGTAGAGCGTGCGAACTGCCTTCCAGAGAGCCCAGCCTATGGCGCGATCCCAGGTATTTTGGTCGATATTGACCGCGGTTTTGAAAATCTCGCGATTGACGCCGGAAAAGAACTTCCAGGTTATAACTAAGTCGCAGGCGGGATCGCCAACCGTGCATAAGCCGAAATCAATAACGGCACTGAGGCGGCCATCCCGTGTGAGGATATTCCCGTTTGAGAGGTCTCCCTGCACCCAAACTGCAGGCTTCGTCCATTTGGTTTGGAGGGCTCTCTCCCAAATCATCAGTGCGGCATCAGCATCGATCAGGTCAGTCACGCCCGAGAGGCAGAAGCGTGTCTCCTCATCATAGACGCTGAGGTTACCGCCACGGTGGCAGTTGTGATCTCCAGCTTCCGGCGCCCCTGTGGTATCGGCAGCCCAGAGCGCATGCAGGAAGGCCGCGAGATTTCTCGCAAACTCGTTCATATCACGGACAGAATGAGCAGAGGCTGTCTCACCCTCGATCCAGCGATAGATTGACCACGGATATGGGTAATCTGCATTCGGTTTGCCAAGAGCAACAGGCTCAGGAACCGCGACAGGCAGATGTTTTACCAGTTTCGGCAGCCAGTTAAACTCCTTTTCGACCTGCGGAACATAACCCGCTGCAGACGGCAAACGCACCTTCAGCTCGTTGCCAAGGCGGAAGGTGTTGTTGTCCCAGCCGTCCTGCTCAACACGTCTGACAGACAGGTCGCTCCACTCGGGGAACTGCTCATCAAGCATCTTGCGCACCACTTCGGGCGCTATCATCAAACGGCCATCACTCATTGAAACTCGCAATCACTTATCAAAATCAGCACTAAAAAAGGCGCGGTCGGGACCGCACCTTAACCTAAGCAAAAATGAGTGAGCTTGCGAAGGGGAAGCCTCAAAACTGAGGCAATCCCTCGAGAACTGTCGCCTTAAAGCGACACTAGGCAACAAACATCAGGTAGAGACCGAACAACGCTGTGATAGCGCCGAGGGCTCGCAGGAACATGCGTCCGCTGTTCCATTCTGTCAGGGAGCCAAGGCCGAGCCCAGCAAGACCCAACGCAAACGTGGAAACGGAGAAGCCAAGAGCGTAAATCAGCAGGCTGCTTGCACTCGCCTCATTTGCGTGTGCAGCACCGTGAAAGACGGCAAACACGCCAACAACCAGCGCACCCACGACAACCGGAACTTTGAGCGCAAACGCGACCAGCAAGCCAATCAGGATGACAGAGGCGAGGATGCCTGTCTCAACATACGGCACAACAACGCCCATGTAGCGTGCCCAGAACGCCATGAACATGACCAGCGTGAACACCAGCGGCCAGACCAAACGCTTTTTAAGAAGCACCAGCGCAGCCCAGACACCGACACCAACCATCGTGAGGATATGGTCCAGCCCACCAAGGGGATGCCACAGACCGTGGAGAAAATCCGCTTTGGCTTGCGCAGTTGAAAAGGCAGCGGCGTGTGCAGGCAGAGCAATCAACATCAATACTGCCAGAAGACCCGTTAAACCGGCAGTCTCTCTCAATTTCATAAGTACAATTTCCAATATTGAGCGCGCAATGCCACGCGCAGTCTACGTCGTCAGGTGTGGAGCAAGGTGCCTCCACAAGGTGACGCCAAACTGACTTGTTTTCTGAAGACTGGCAATCAAACCGCGTTCTTTTGGGAAAAACACGCCGGATTGCCTGTAGAAAACATCATGGGAAATGTAAAGAGAGGAGGATGCAGTAAAAAAGGGAACCTGTGAGGTCCCCTTTATGAGTTGGGTTTAGTGGGTCATCAGCACCGGGATCTTCATCTCGTGCAGCACCCGGCGTGTCGCCCCGCCAAACAGGTACTGCGCTAAGCGGCTGTGTCCGTATCCGCCCATAACCAGCATGTCGGCATTGAGGCGTTCTACCGTGCTCAACAGCGCTTCTGAGACGGAGCCGGAGACGTTGCTCATCACTTCCAGATGAATGTTCACGCCATGGCGCTCAAAGTAATTGCGGATGTCTGTCAGCTCAGAGTGCTTCGGCTCATCATGCGGCGTGATCATCACCACGGAAACAGTGTCTGCATTTTGCAGCATGGACATGGAGGCATGCGCTGCGTTGGATGCAGGACCAGAGCCATCCCAAGCCACGGCTATATTTCTGGGCGCAAACGCTTTTTCATATGCATGCGGCACAATAAGTGTCGCGACACCGGTGTCAAACACCATCGCTTCAATCATGGCAGCACGCATCGGTTCCGGCTTGGTAGGATCGTCCTGTCGTATCACGGTAACATCACTCAAACGCCCCAGATGCATCAGCTCGTCAAACGTGCCGCCAAGGGTGATGTCTGTGACGCGCGTTTCACCATCTATGCCCGCACCATCGAAGTGTTTTGCAAATCCTTCCAATGACTTATTGAGTGTCGCGACGGACTGCTCCTGCAAGCGCTGTTCATAATCTGGCGGCATTGGTCCAGCGGTGCACAGGTAGTAGGAGGTCTCGTAGTTGGGCACGACGCCAATCAGATAGGCATCTGTCAGCTTGGAGAGTTCAACTGCAACGCGGGATGCAACCTGATCACCGGACGTGTCGGTAAGGGTGACGACTGTTTTGATAGACATATCTGAACCTCCAATTGACTCAAATCATGAAGCGCAGAACGCGAAAAGCACCCACCTGTAGGTCGAGTTGCCAAGAATACCCTTCCCGCCTCATAGAGTGATAGTTGGCCCCAAACAGCCGCAAGTAAATTGGGTGCTATACTTAGCCGCCTACGAAATATTATAACCCTACGTATGCGAAATAACCTTAAGTCAACCTATGATAGACATAGAGACGCGGAGCAACTGTCTGATTTTTACATTTTGAATATTTAAAGGCAAACAGCACAAAACTGCCTTATTGTGCAGTCTGTCTGGCGGAGTTCAACGGAATTGGCATAAATTGAAATGTATCCAACTCATTGGATTTGCGTTTCTTTTTCTAAAGCCGAGCATCTGTGTTGAGGGCATTTTTGAATAATCTATAGTTTCAAAATGAGCTCGGACGAACCAGTTAAACCGGACATTCCAATTCCCGAACTCGAAAGTCTTTTTGATACGAGCATTCGTGTGTTTTTGGAAAAGGGGATTAAAGCTGCCACGATGAAAGACGTGTCGGAGGCGGTGGGCGTTTCTCTTGACACTCTGGAAGGCAGATTTACATCAAAACAGGGCCTGGTCGTCGCAGCACTCAGTTGGTACTACCTCAAATATAGCCAGCAAATGCAATCGATTATGGCTCTGCATTCTGATATCTACTCCGCCATGCAAGCAGCCTTCATGGAGTTTACCGAGCTGTGCTGCGATGAGATCAAAGCAGAGAAAGGCCTCTTCTGGCTGACGCTTATCGATCTTGGTTACGTGGATAAAGAGCTCTGGGAGCAGTTTCAGGGGCTGCAGTTCAATTGGGAAGATCAGATCCGCGACAAGCTCGTTCAATGCCAGAATGAGCTCAAAGACCCGGGCGAGATCGAGCTGCTAACCGGGTACTTTATGCTCATTTTTGAAGGGCTCTACGAGATGGTAAAGTTCGGCATGCCCGAGGAGAAGATCTTCAAATTAATCGAAGTTTCCCTGGAAGCGTTGGGGAGTAGAATGAAGACAGGTGGGCGGTAAAAGCCGGTACTTGCCGGCGTTTTGCGGGTAGCCCAATGGAGGCGCCATAGACGCCCCCATTTCAGTGCACAGTGAGGAGTTCTTTATTTTGCAGTAGCACTGAGGGCGTTGCCCAGGGCGAACACGGATGCGAACAGCAGGACAATATCTTTCAAAAGGAACTGCCCAGGAATAACGGAGATCGCCAGCACGCCAGTGTCCGGAATGAACACGCCCGGCGTGGAAAAGAAGAAGCTGAAGGTCAACAGAAACGTGCCGATGGCACCAAGCGCACCGAAGACCGCAAATTTAGGCGCGAAGAAGCGGGTGGTGAGTAACGCCGCGATGGTCAGCTCTGTAAGTCCGATGAGTTTGGACACAGCTCCTTCGGACAGGAATGAGTAAAGCCATCCAAGAAAGGGAGAATTCTCGACCAGTCCGCGAATTGCTCCGGCCTCATAAGCCGTAAACTTCATGCCACCAAACCAAAGGAACACGAGAATAAGGGCGGCGAAGATTCCGTTTTTCGCGATATCGGAGAACAAAGCACCCAGGGCGGCGTTGTCATCTGATTGAGTGGCAGGCGCGTGAGTAAGATCAGTCATTTCAACCTCCTGTGTTGAATTTGGTAGTGTGTTGCGGCGGGTCTTGCCAGCCTGTGCACTTAGGTATATGTATTACGGACCGATGTGTCCATAATGAATTACGGACTGATCGGTAACATTGTTGTGAGCGGGAATTAATGTGATGGCGAGACCTCGGGAATTTGACCCCAAAACTGCGTTGGACAGAATACAGAGAGCTTTTTGGGAAAAAGGCTATCACGGCACCTCCATGCAGGACCTGGAGAGGATAACCGAGCTGAAGAAGCAGTCGCTCTACCGGGAATTTGGCAATAAAGACGCCATGTACGCGCGGGCGCTGAAGCTCTACCACGAGCGAGATATCACCCATCTGGCACAGGTGATCTGCAAGGCCCCGGACGCAAAACAGCGATTTGTGGATCTGTTTGCAGCAGTGCTGGAGCCAGTGCGCAACGGCGACCGCAGCGGTTGCTTCCTGTGCAACTCCGCCATTGAGCACGCCCATGATGATCAGCAGATCCAGCTCAACGCGCAGGAAGGTATCCAGAGCACGCAAGACCTGTTCAACACTGCCCTCGCCGTCTCCGAGCCCTACAAGAGTGATGATGCCTTGCGAAAGCAGGAGGCCAATCTGTTGGCAGCAGGTTACTTCGGCCTGCGGGTCATGGTGCGCGGCGGCACGCCTCTGACAGAGCTGGAAGAGACAGTCACTGTTCTGGTCAGCACCATTTAGGCAGACCGGGTTTGCTTAGCAGGCGCAGTGATGTAGGCGGCGCCTCACTTTATAATTTCAGGATACTTTAAATGGCTGGTTATGTTCTTCACCACTACAATATTATCGACAGGTCACGCATTGAGGAACTTGGCCCCAGATCCCTTCCCATTATCGAAAAATATGGCGGCGAGTTGATTGTCGCAAGCCCAATGAAAACCCTTGCGGGGTCAACATCCTACACGAATATGGTGATGTACAGATTCGAGAGTTTTGAGGCTGCTGTGACCTTCTACAATTCAGAAGAAATGATCGAGCTTAGAAAGTTCAGCAGCCAGGTCATCGAGGGATTTGCGACTGTGGTTCCAGGTCATTCAGAAACAGAAAGCGTTGTGAAGTCAGGTTATTTCACGAGATGACCTCATATCGCAGATGAAGCAACGGATAGGTGCAAGCCGCTACATCCAAGCATAGAAAAGGCTGGCAAAGCTTATCACTTCACCAGCCTGATTTATCGTTAGGTTACAGCCTTATACGGACTGTACCTTGTACAGGAAGTCGTCGATCTGCTCGCGAAGGTCAACAACCTCTTGCCGCACGGACGATGCGGTTTTGGAGACCAGATCAGAGGACTGGTTGGTTTTCTCTGCTGCCTGCGCCACCAGCACCATGTTTTCGGAAACGTTCTGCGTGCCTGTTGCTGCCTGATGCACGTTTTCAGTGATCTCGGCAGTGGCCGCGCCCTGCTGCTCAACAGAGGCCGCAATGTTGGATGAAAACTCGTTAACCTGCCGGATGCTGGAGGTGATTTCCTGAATAGCTTCAACGGCATCCTTGGAGGAGCCTTGAATCTCCGCGATCTGCTGAGAGATTTCTTCAGTCGCCTTAGAGGTCTGGCTTGCCAACTCCTTCACCTCGGTTGCCACAACAGCAAAGCCCTTGCCCATCTCACCGGCACGAGCTGCCTCAATGGTGGCGTTGAGCGCTAGCAAGTTGGTTTGCTCGGCGATGTCCTGAATGAGATTGACCACCTCGCCAATGCGCTGCGCCGTGCCGTCCAGATCCAGCACTTTGGTGTTGGTGGCCTGTACTGCATCGTTGGTTTGGGTGATCACCTTGTTGGTGCGGGCAATCTGCTGCGCAATCTCTTCAATGGAGGTTGAAAGCTCCTCAGAAGCAGAGGCCACCGTCTGTACGTTCGCTGTTGCTTCTTCAGAAGCCGCAGAGGTTGCTGTGGTTTGAAGGTTTGTGTTCTCGGCAATATCCGCCAGATCTTTAGAGGTCTGCTCCAGCTCATCAAACCGACTGTGAATGACCGTCAGAGCGGTTTCTGCGGTGCCGGAGAACGCCTCAATCAGTTTGGATGATTCCTTCTGACGCTCCACCTCGCGCAAATGCTCCTTCTCAGCTTCTGACTGCAAGCTCTGGCGTTCAGAGACCGCAGTTACGAACACTTTCAATGCGTTAGCCATCTGACCGATTTCGTCAGAACGGCCAGTGTACTGCACCTCATCGGAAACATTGCCATCAGCAAGAGATTGCATTCGGTGGGTCAGATTGACGATTGGACGGGCAATGGAGTTGCCGATGAACCATAAAATAATGCAACCGATCAGGCCGGAAACCACCGCTGCAATCAATGCCATATCGCGTGTATTGCGGGCACCGGCTGTCAGCTCCTCAGTGGTGACGGACATGCCGGCAAACCAGGACTGATCTGTCGTACCCAGTTGAAACTTCTCGAAAATAAACAGGCGGTCACCAACCTCTTGCATGTTCGCCTTGTCGCGGACACCGCTCATGATACTCGCAATAACCGGGCGGACTTTCTCGCCCAAAACAGAGCGGTCACTGTGGCTGACCCAAAGCCCGTCTTCACTGACCACGGCCAGACGACCTGTGTCATAGAAGTTGGCGGCACCCATTTTTTCTTGCAGCTTGTCGAAATCAACATCGATCACCACAACACCAACGGCCTCGCCTTTCGCGTTCAGGATTGGGTCCAGAACGGAAGCGGAGAGGATTTTTTTGCCTTCAACATCAAAGGTGTAAGGCTCAGTCACGAATTGGCTTTTCTGCTGTATCGCCCTGCGCATACGCAGTTGAACATCAGCGCGGCCAATGTCTGCTGTCAGGGATTGGACGCTGCCATCTTCCATATAGAAGTAGGGAACGAACTGGCCGGTGTCAGAAGCGTATTTCTTGCCAACGTAATCAGCATCTTTGCCTGCAACATCCGGCTGAAGGAAGACGGCGATGCCGAGAATGTCCGTTGTGCCGCGCAAGGCCGCTTCTGTCATGAGCGCGATGTTGGTGCGCGAAGCGTCTCCACTGTCGATTTCAGCGCCGTAAGTGCGTGCAAGTGTTGTGGAAATAACCTGCGACTCTTTTAAAAGATCCTGCGCTGTAACAGCCAGTCCAGATGCAACCGAGTTGAACAGGGTCCGACTGTCTTGCTCAGCCGTTTGCATGCTGAGGTAGGTTCCGATCGAAATTACGAGCGATGAGGCAACGAGAAGGACCGCTGCTGATGCGCTGACAATGCGATGACTTAGTTTCATTTTCTGCTTCGCCATACTGTAGAAATCAGTACGGGTTCCGCCATCTCTCACTCATATGATGCTGGTTTCAACCACCTTTGGTTGATTGCCCCTCTCCTTGCGTAAATACAACAGTCGCCATTATTATAGTTTTGTTAATATTTAACTGAATTTATCATCATAATACATAAAAAGATAAGCTTAGATCAGATTTTATTCCTGATAGAGAACCCATTTTATTGGACAATACTAAAATAAAACTATTATCACTATTAGGGATTATCCTAAGTTCGCAATACACGCCTTGGAATTAAACTTTGAAAAACTCAAAACTAAAGCGGTACTATTACCTACATCTTTCGCTCAGGGTATCCCATCAACGGCAGGTTGCTGCCACGTCTCCACGGCACGTCTTAAACTGAGGGAATAACGGCATGATCTTGTGCGACCCTGCAGCGGGGGCCAATTTTCTACAAAAAATCGCTGAGCCCGTTTGCGTTGCTATGTAAGCCTCTAAACCAAAACGGGGTGAAACCCGCAGGCCTCACCCCAATTACATTAATTATCTCAGAAGGTTAAATTCAGGCAGGCACCTTCTCCTGCTTTGCGTTGTTTTGTGCGTTACTAAGTGCAGATATGCGTCGTTCGCGAAGCTTCAGCGCTTTTTCCGCATTGCCCGCACGCACATGGCCATACCCGCGTACTTTCACTGGCCAGCTCAGCAGATCATGCGCAGCTTTCTCACCAGCCTCCGCCAAACGAGTGCAGACCAGATTCATGTCCGCCTCATATGATGAGCGCATTTCTTTTGCCAGAACGCGCTCCTCATTGTTGCGGAACGGATCAAGGAACGAGCCGCGCAGACCTTTGAGGCTGGAGAGGACCGTGAATAACTTCATCATCCATGGCCCGAACTCGGTCTTCACGGGCAAACCAGTCACGCGGTCTTTTTTGGCAAAGGGACCGCCGCCAATGTGGAAGCGGACATCCAGATCACCCTCGAAAGTTTCCGCGAGGCTCTGCTTGAAGGATGGTAGTGAGAACAGGCGCGCAACTTCAAACTCATCCTTATGCGCCAGCAGACGGAAATATTGCGTCGCGGCGGTGCGAAGTATCTGTTCACCTGCTCCAGCCTTTTTCAGCGCAACCAGCTTTTGACGGTAAAGTTTGCCAAGGCTGCTGCCCTGATAATCCTTGAGGCGGTTCACCCGGTCCTCAATCAGCTCTTCCAGCGGCAACGGGCGGTCGAGCTTCACTACAGTCGCAACCGGTGCCCGTGCTTTGGCGACCCGCTCCGGGTCCAGCACTATCAGGCGACCCCAGTTAAAGGCCTCGAAGTTCTTGTCGCGGGCAACACCGTTCAGCTCAATGGCCTGACGGATGGAGCCGAGAGATACCGGAATGAGACCGCGCTGCCAGGCGGCACCGAACAGCATCATATTCGCCATCACCGCATCGCCGCAAAGGTCTTTCGCGGCCTGCGTGGTGTTGAAGTAATCCAATCGGTCACCAACCGCCTCGCTCAACCGCGCCTGAAGGTTGGGCGTGTTGATGTCCCAATCCGGGTTCTTGGAAAAGTCAATGGTCGGCACTTCTTCGGTGTTCACCACCACCTGAGCGGACCCCTTGCGCAGCGTTGTCAGCGTCTCGTCGCCTGCTGTCACCACCAAGTCGCAACCGATCACCACATCCGCTTCGCCAACCGCCAGCCGTGCACTTTGCAGGCCATCGGCGGACTTGGCGATGCGCATATGCGTCATCACCGCCCCGTACTTTTGCGCAAGGCCCGTCAGGTCCAAAGTGGAAACACGGCTACCATCCAGATGCGCAGCCATGGAAAGGATCGCGCCGATGGTGACAACGCCTGTGCCGCCAATACCAGTCACCAGCAGTCCTGTTGCACCATTGATCGCGGGCAGCTCTGGCTCCGCCAACAGCTCATCGCCCACGCTTTCAACCTGACGCTCTGCAGGTGTGGTGGCCTTTTTCGGCTCGGCACCATGAATGGTCACAAAGCTGGGGCAGAAGCCCTCAACACAGGAAAAATCCTTATTACAGCTGGACTGGTTGATCTGCCGTTTGCGGCCCAGAGGCGTTTCCAGCGGCTCAATGGAAAGACAACCCGACTTCTCGCCGCAATCGCCACAGCCCTCGCAGATATCCGGGTGAATGTAGGTGCGGACCTTCGGGTCCTCCCACTTGCCACGCTTGCGCAGGCGGCGGCGCTCGGTGGCGCAGGCCTGATCGTAAATCAGCACTGTCACACCCGGTATCTCACGCAGATCGCGTTGCACCGCTTCCAGCTCTCGTCTGTGGTGCACCTCAACGCCTGCCGGAATGGATTGAGCTTCCACCCGCTCCACATCCTCGGTCACCACCACCACCTTCTTCACGCCTTCATTGAGCGCGGCGGTGATGAGCTGGGGCACGGACTGCTCCCCATCAACGGGCTGTCCACCCGTCATGGAAACGAAGCCGTTGACCAGCAGTTTGTAGGTCATGGTCGCATCAGCGGCCACAGCCTGACGCATAGCCAGAAAGCCGGAGTGGAAGTAGGTGCCATCGCCCATGTTGGCGAACACATGCGGCTCATCCGTAAACGGTGCCTGACCCACCCAGTGCATACCCTCGCCGCCCATTTGGGAAGGGGCCTTGGTCTTCACCGGATCATTAAAATACGCAATGGTGTGGCAGCCAATGCCTGCCAGCGCGCGGCTTCCATCGGGCACTTTGGTGGAGGTGTTGTGCGGGCAACCGGAGCAGAACGAGGGACGGCGCACCGGCCCCGGCTTCAGCTTGATCGGCACCGGCACTTTGGCCTTAAGCTCGTCGTCTTCCAAAAATTCTGCAATGGCAGAGGCCACCTGATTGGCGGCCAGCACGCCGGAATTCGGCAACAGGCCCTTGCCCTGCACCTTAAGCGACATACCAGCATCAAACAGGATGGTTTTCAGCTGATCCTCAACAACTGGGCGCTTTTCTTCCACCACAAGGATCTTCTTGAGACCCTTCGAGAAGCCCTCAATGATCTTTGGGTCCAGCGGCCACACCATGCCAATCTTCAGAATGCGGATGCGGCGCTTTTCTGTTTCCAGAGGGGTCAAACCCAGCTCGTTCATGGCCTGGCGTAGGTCAGAATAAGATTTGCCTGAGGCAATGATGCCGACTTCCGGCTCATGGGCATCGTGGGTGATCTGGTTGATGTTGTTGGCCTGCGCAAAGGCCAGCGCGCGTGGAATCTTCTCTTCCAGCAGCCGCTTTTCCTGCTGCACGGGCAGGTCGATCTCACGAATCCAGACACCGCCCTGTGGGTCTTTCAGCTCCGGCTTCACAACCTCAATGCGGTCCAGATCCACCTCCACGGTAGAGGCGCTTTCCACCACATCCGTCACCAGTTTCACGCCTACCCAGCATCCGCTGTAGCGGCTCATCTCCACGGCCAGAATGCCGTAGTCCAGAATGTCCTGCGGGTTGGCGGGGTAAAGCACTGGCATGCCAGAGGCAATCAACGCATGGTCGGACTGGCCCGCAACGGTGGAGGATTTGGCCGCGTGGTCATCTCCACACAGCGCCACAACACCACCCTTGGGGTGCGTGCCTGCAAAGTTGGCGTGGCGAAACGCATCGCCAGAGCGGTCCACGCCCGGCGTTTTGCCGTACCAGAAGCCGACCACGCCATCCTTGTTGCGCATTTTCATGTTGCCCACGTGCTGTGAGCCCCAGATGGCCGTTGCTGCCAGATCCTCATTCACGCCCGGCTGAAACACAATATTGTGCTTATCCAGATGCAGTTGCGCGCGCCACAGCTCCATATCGTAACGCCCAAGAGGAGAACCACGGTAACCGGAGATAAAAGCGCCTGTATTCAGCCCTGCCAGCTCATCACGCATGCGCTGCTGCAACGGCAACCGCACCAACGCCTGATTGCCTGTAAGAAAGACAACTCCGCTGGTCTGGGTGTACTTGTCATCCAGCGACGGGGCATTGTGGCTCTTGGACGGGGTCGGCTCACTGCTTTTTTCTTCAGAAACCATCAGGTTACTCTCACAAATGTCTGGCGTTGCCGGAGTACGGCAGGAAATTATCTGCGATGAAAAGACCCAAGATTTTTTGGAGATTTAATTATGAAATGCGGCCCACTCGCAATATTACGTAGACCCATACTGCATGAAATATCAGCGGATGTACAATAATCCCTTTGAATACAACGCATAACCAAAGCAGAGGGACAGAACCTCCTGATTTCCTTAGAACTTCAGCCCTCCGCTGCGTCAGTTTTGAAAGGAATGCAAGCACTGCCTTCACCAACAAAAATGGAGCCATAGCGGCTCCATTCCTGATCGAAAACTATTGCATTTTACTGAGGCAGTAGCACGTCGCCTTTGCCGTTTTGGACGACCAGCAGGATGCAGTCTTTTGGGCCAACGCAGGCATCGTCGTGGAACTCAGCGCCCGGCTGCATGACGTAGGACCCCACGGGCAGCACTTCTTTTTTGCCAGCGCGGGTGTGTTCCCACTGGCCCTGCACGGTGATGGCATAATAGTCATTGGAGTGGCCATGCTCGCCCACATGAAAGCCACCCGGCATCTTCAAGTACATGCCATACGGGCCGGTATCACGATCGCCCCACAGCACCGAAATGTGGATCGGCGTGTTGCCAAACTGGGTCCACTCAATGTCCTTAAGCTGGGTCATGTGATCCTCATCCCCACCAGCAAAAGCGGCGGTGGACAGGGTGATCAGCGCGGCGGTGCTGAGGGCTTTCAGGGCTGTTTTGAACATGGATTATCCTTGTAAGTCTCTGTTTTCATGAGAGCAAAGAGGTCGGCTCCCGGTATGCAGCTGAGACTAGCGATTGCCCTGATACTGTGAAATATGCATAGTTGCAGCGAACGAGGGCGGACATGCATATGAAACTAAGCGCAGACGATCTTCTGGTGATTATGCACCTGACGCGTGAGCGGACGCTGGAGAACGCCGCCCTTGCGCTTGGCAAAGACACCTCCTCCGTTTTTCGCGGGATCAAGCGCATTGAGGCCAAGGTGGGCGAGCCGCTGTTCACCCGCTCCCGCGCCGGTTTTAAGCCCCTGCCTTTGGGTTTGGCACTGTGTGAGCAGGCCGAGAAAATTCATACGGGCCTGTCTGCCGCAGATGCGTTGTTGGGTGGTGAGGATGTCGGGCTATCTGGCCCCCTGCGTGTGACGACCACTGATCTACTGCTGCAAAGCGTGATCCACCCTCACCTAGCGGCGTTTCGCGAAGCCCACCCCAACCTGCAGCTGGAATTCAACGTCACCAACAACTTCGAGAACCTGAGCGAGCGTCGCTACGATGTCGCCTTGCGCCCCACCAGCCAACCGCCAGAAGATATGATCGGCATGAGGCTGGGCACCATCGACAACAGGTTGGTGGCTGCGCCGCGATATCTGGATCAGGTGCAAGAGTTGGATTATCAGGAGCTCACATGGCTCATCCCCGGCGACAGCCTGCAAGCGCATCCGGCGACGGAGTGGTTTCGTGATAAAGTCTCCTCAACAACCAGCCTCATTCGCTATGACAGCATGAGCCTGCTGGCGGATGGCATCCGCAGTGGTCTGGGCGTCGGCATCTTGCCCGACATACCGACGCTTCTGGATGGCCTGCGTGATGTTGGTGAGCAACCCGCCATCTACCAAACCGATTTGTGGCTGCTCTACCATCCCTCCAATCGCGGCAATCCCAAGATCACCGCGTTTGACGGGTTTGTGCGCGGGGCGTTGGCGGATTAAGTCAGAGCAGATCTGCTATCAGATTTCTCTGCACGCCCCACCTGCGGCTTTCCAACGCTTTGCGGCTGTTTTTAGAAAGATCTCCAGCCAGTACGAACCGAACATCTCTGGTTTTAACATCCTTGTCCGCAAGGCTTCGGGTCACTTTCCAGATGGTCTTTGCGTTGTATGACGTCCAGCTCAGGTAGTCGTAGGGCAGAACAATATTCGCTGTGCTATTAGCCTGGTAAGCCACCACCACATCGTGATGCACTTCCACCTTCTCAACCTTGCTGCTGTCATGCAGGCGACCCAGCATCTCCACCTGCATAAGTGCAGCAAATGCTTGCGGGCGGGATTTCGCGCCAGACGCGTGCTTCATGAGAACATCAATTCCCTCAAGGTCTTTCGCTTTCGTCGCCAGCCCGGTGAAGAGGGTCTTCTCCGTTGGGGTGAAGTGCGCATTAAGCAGGAAGGGTTCTGTGCTTTCCTTGGCAATTCCAGCTTTCGCAAGCCGTTCCCGGTTGATGTCGGCCATCTCTTCCGGGTCTTTCAGCAGCGTCCTCTTCGTCAGGCTATCTGCCGTCTTGAGACTGCTGATAATGATGCTGCCTACACCGGGAACAAAGCTCAGCCCCTGATCAACACCAAACTGACCAGCGGCATGATAGTTGGCCAACTCTGACATTTCATCCCGCAGCGGGGTGAAATGGGTGTACGGGTCCACTTTCATTTCAAAGGCAATTTTGCGGATGGCTTCCGGACGGCCAAAGAAGCCACTGATGAAACCGTCTTCTTCCCGCTCAGCAGTTTCCTGCGGCAGGTTCCCACGTGTTTTGACGAAGGTCGCCGCTTTACCCACGCCCTTGCGCACGGATTTCACCATGCCTTTGGCGTTGCCATAAACATTCTTGGCGGCAGTGACTGGTGCTGTCACCGTTGTGTAGACTGATTTGATTGGGGTGATGACGGCTGTGCCTGCACTCTTGGCAAAGGCAACCGCCTTGTTTCGTTCGCGCAGCGCGGCCAGCGCGTTCAGCTCGTGGATGTGATCCTCCATAAACTGCCTGCCCTGCACCGTGTAAGCACCGTCCTCTGTCTTGATCGCAAACGTCACAAACCGGCCATTGCTCGGCGCAGCCTCACTAATCGTGTAGTTTTCACTCGTCAGCGGCACGGACAGAAGGTTAGC
This sequence comes from Pseudovibrio sp. Ad26, assembly GCF_001623285.1. NCBI lineage: Bacteria > Pseudomonadati > Pseudomonadota > Alphaproteobacteria > Hyphomicrobiales > Stappiaceae > Pseudovibrio > Pseudovibrio sp. Ad26. The sequence continues at coordinate 286,246 of NZ_LMCE01000049.1, read as the reverse complement.
GGCAGCAAAGTATTTCGGCGGTTCCTCAAGCTTACGAAACGCAGCAGGCATTTGCCCTGTTTGCTCCAACGGCGCTTCGCTCCCCGCAATCTCATTGTGAGAAGGACTATCAAACAGCCCGTGCTTATCCTGATGACTGGCACAGGCAGAAACGGACAAAAAAATGACAAGCGTAAATGGCGTTTTGGCAGATAACATAAAAACTCTTTGGCCCGGAGAGGAAGGTATATCAGCGGTAAAATCTCATAAGCTAGGTAACGGCACAGTTATGCGATAACGTATTGTGATATTTATATTTTTTACAGTTCACACTATAGCTCTTGAAAAGAGACTCGGCAGCACTTCAAAAACCATACCCTCAGTTTCCAAAGCTTTCATGACAACGCCCTGCAAACTAAACTTTATCTGTTAAAGCTCAGAATTTCGAACCAGCAACACTCGCCATTTGCAAAGACACTATATGGAAATCGAACTGAACAGGTCAGAGCAGAAACTTCAGGGTGCTTCCAGTTCGTACGAAGCATTGTCAGATCATGACAGAGCAAATTTATATTCCATGATAATGGAACCGACAGTGAGCCAGATTGTCCCCAGAGGCTTCCCAAAAGACCGCTTTCTGGACGAAATCTCACTGCGAGGTTGGGCGAGAACTGTTGAAGTTGAACCCGAAATGACCGCCAACGACGCCTTTAGATGCTGGCAAATCACAGATAAGGGCTCAAAGCGGCTGCCAACTTATTTGCTTGCGATTTCAACGGCTAAAATAACAAAGGAAATGACTGCAAACAGCACAGCAGTTCTGATCAGATTCCTGCTGAAATTCTCTATTTGTTACTTAGCTTTACTAGTGCTTTTCGCTGCGCTTGGCTTCGCAGCAACCAAATTTCGGATAGATCTCACAGGAACTGCCGGTTACCTCTCCCTTGCAGTAGCTACAGTATCACTTTTCGGAGCTCTCTATTTTTCTTCACGGCTTTGGGTGTTCAAGAAATCAGATGACAAGCGCCTCCAAAACATTGCCTACGGTCAGTTCATCAGAGAAAAAACCAAGATTGTTTCGATCCTGTTGGCGGGCTCTTTTCTCGCTATTCATGGCAGTGTTGACCTTCTCACAGTGGCAATCGGTCTGAAAGCCGAGCTCGGCGCCCCATTCCGCCTGCTCATTCAATCAGCGCTTCTTAGTGTGCTCGCGATGGTCTTCTTGCCCGGTATTCTTGATAGGCGTCTGAAAGAGCAAGTAAAGAAACGCGCAGCAACACTCTAAGCAGCTGCGCTCAACCCTCCTCACATCGCCAATATCATCTTTGCGCGGAAGGCCAGACCGGCCTCGGTGGTGTCCTGATCCAGTTCGGCACGGGCGCGGAGGACCTGGCCCTGGCGCAGGTCGAACATCAGGCGGGCACGTTCTAATGAGGGGAAGTCGGCAGGTAGGTTGCCGAGTTCTTTTTCCTTCTCAAACCGTGACGCAAGGCGCTCGTCGGCGCCGGTGATGGCATCCTGAAGGCGCTCCGTGGTGCCTTCCACCTGACCCACTGTTGTTGAAACACAATTGCCCAGAAAACAGCCTTTACTGCCGCTTTCGTGGTTGCTGGCGTAATCAATTGTGGAACGCATGAAGGCGACCACGGCCTTCTCAATATCCGGCTCAGTTTCAAACGCCACCAGCGGCGCACATCCATCATCATTGGAGTAGCGGTCGATCGCTTCCAGATAGAGCTGATGTTTGTCTCCAAACACTGAGTACAGGCTTGGGCTGTTGATGCCCATGGCGGTCGTCAGGTCTTTCATGGAGGCCCCGTCGTAGCCTTTTTGCCAGAACACATTGATGGCAGCTTGCAGGGCTTCGTCTTTGTTGAAGTTTCTTGGGCGTCCCATTTATTTTGTACCATTCATTACAAAACGATTGACTCTTGTTTGAGTTCAAGTTTAATAACGTTCATTACAAAACTCAAGGAGGCTTTTGTGAAACATACAGCATTAGCAGCGGGAGCTCTGTTTCCGCAGCTTACGGTCAAGTCTGTTGAAGGCGGTGAGCTAACACTCGGCTCACCCGCTGAAGGTTTCGACTGGCAACTGATTGTGGTGTATCGCGGCGCGCACTGCCCGCTCTGCACCCGTTATCTGGCTCAACTCAATGAGAAGCTGAGTGAGTTCCACCAGTTGGGCGTCGAGGTGCTGGCGGTTTCGGCAGACAGCCTTGAACGCGCACAGCGCCAACTGGCAGATGTACAGCCGAAATTCCCGGTCGGGTACGGCCTGAGCATCGCACAGATGCAGGAACTGGGCGTTTACATCTCCGAGCCTCGGTCCCCGCAGGAAGCGCCTGCTCCGTTTTCCGAGCCTGCTCTGTTTGTGGTGAATGATAAGCAGGAACTGCAGCTGGTGGACATTTCCAATGCGCCGTTTACCCGGCCAGATCTGACCGCGCTGCTTGGAGGATTGGGGTTCATCCGCAACCCGGATAACAACTATCCAATCCGCGGCACGTTTAAGTAAATCCGAGGTGTTTTGAGCAGTTTTCTGTAACTGCGCACCTCGTAAAACCCAAATAACACATCGCCCCATAGGACGACCCAACTCAGCCACGACATGAGCTGAGACCGATTGACAACACCCTGATACTCGCGAAAAGACGAAGAAAGACAATAGAATGACAAAGGCAACGCACACTGCAGAAGGCATCCGCGCAGCAATGGATCACCTGATCGACCGTGCCACAAACTACGACATTGATGCCCTGCAATCCATCTATCACGATGATTTCCACACCACGCTTGTTGCACCCGACAGCACCGTGACCACCTTCAACAAGCAAGAATTTATCGAGCACTTCCGCAAACAGGCTGAGGCAGGCAAGCACCAGCTCAACACCTGGGCGGAATGGCACGATTTTCACATTCTTGGCGACACCGGCGTTTCCGTGCTGACCCGCAAACACAGCGGTATGAATGATCAGGAAATGAAGCTGCTCTGCAACATTGAATGGCGCTTTGAAGATGGTCGCTGGCAAGTGCTGCGCGAAGCAATTTTCATGCAGCCGCTGGACAGCTGATAACCCCCCTTCCCTTCCAATGAGCGACTTAGGGGGCATCCCCTAAGTCATCACCACGGCGGAGCCGAGGTTCCTCCGCACTCTGGTCGCGCCGGAGCCTGAAGGCATGCCTTCATGGCAGCCTCGCGCCCTCCCTTTGAACCTCACTGGAGAATTCTTATGAGCAATCGTCTGGCTAACAAGGTTGCCTTCATCACCGGAGGCAACAGCGGGATAGGCCTTGCCACCGCGAAAGCCTTTGTGGCTGAAGGCGCAAACGTCGTCATTTTGGCCCGTACGCAGGCCAAAGTGGATCAAGCTGTCGCCCAAATTGGTAAAAACGCTATGGGCGTTGTCGGCGACGTAGCCGATTTGCCTTCTCTGCGGAAAGCTTTTGAGCAGGTCAAAGAAGTCTATGGCCGGATTGACGTTGTCTTTGCCAATGCGGGAGTTGCCCCGGCTACACCGCTGATTGAAACCGGCCCAGAACAGCTGGATCGCGTGTTTGACGTCAACTTCAAAGGCGCTTTCTTCACCGTGCAATACGCACTGCCATTGCTGGCACCTGAGGCCTCAGTGGTTCTCGTGGGTTCCTGCATCAGCGAAATGGGCACGGCGGGTTACTCAGCCTATGCAGCTTCCAAAGCTGCCGTGCGCTCTCTGGCACGCACGTTAACGCCGGATCTTTATGAGATTGGTGCGCGCATCAACGTTCTCAGCCCCGGCCCCATTGATACGCCTGCGCTTTCCAACGGCGGGCTCACTGATGAGCAGGTGAAGGCCACAAACGAAGCATTCGGCAACATGCTCGCCGCAGGGCGTGTTGGTCAACCAGAGGAAATGGCAGCCGTCGCCGTATTCCTCGCCTCCTCAGAATCCTCGTTCATGCGCGGCGCTGATGTGCAGGCGGATGGAGGCATGAACCAGATCAGGTTACCTCGCGCTTCCTGATCTGGTCGTCAACATTCTGGCAAAGGTCCACCCTGCAACTGGGGTGGGCCACTTTCGCAATATTTCAAGGCCTTAAATCATGCCATCAGTTAATCCCGGCACCGTCATACTCAACGGCGAAAACCCTTTTATCTGGCTGAGCGAGACCATCCGTAGTGCGGAGGATGAGGTCGTCATGTCGTGGTTTGATATGCACCTGCCTTTGTTGGTCAGCGACGAGACTGTCAGTGATCTGCCGCTCCGCCCCTATGGCGTGAGTGCGGTGACGACTCCGGCAGAACGGGCCGCATTCACCGTCAACGGACAGCAGGCACGCGGCCAAATCTGGCCTATGGATCTGGATGGTCACGCCTTCACCACCGGTGCTCTGGCTTTCTCCGAAAGCTGGCGCGAATAGGCCTCTCTTATTTCAACTATCAACACAACAGGAAACCAACGTGACACCGTACACAATGACCCGCCGGCGCGTGATGCTGACCTTGGCTGCCACGGCTGCCAGCACCATGCTGCCACCCATCAGTTTTGCAGGTGAGCTGTCCACCATGCAGCTTGGCGAACTGGAACTTTCCACCTTCTCAGATGGTTACTTCGACCTGCCCAACAACTGGTTTGGCAATGCGAATGCGGAAATCCTCGCAACAGCGGGTGACCCTGTTGTTGTTGGCGCCAATGTCTGGCTGATCCGTGTGGGAAAACGGTTGGTGCTGGTTGATACGGGGTCAGGTGTCGTTTTTGCTGAGACAGATCCAAATGTAGGCAAGTTGGATGCCTTGCTCGCTGCACAGGGCATCAAGCAGGATGAGATCACCGACATCGTCATCACCCACATGCACGCCGACCATATCGGCGGTTTGTTGGGGCCGGATGCAGGCGGCTTCAGTAACGCAAAAATCCATATGGCAGAGGCTGAGTGGACCTTCTGGACAGACCCCGCGCTGGCAGAACGCGTTCCGGATGAAATGAAGCCCCTTGTCGAAGTCGCACAAGCAATCGCAGCGCCGATCAAAGATCACGTGATGACCTATCAAGGCGAAACAGACTTGGGGGATGGCCTGACACTTGTGCCGCTTCCCGGCCATACGCCAGGCCACAGCGGTCTTCGTATTGCTGGTGGCGGCAAGGACCTCTGGATCATCGGCGATGCCATTATCTCAGAGGTTTTGCAGTTCAAAAACCCTGAGATCACATACGGCCTCGACATCGACCCGCAACAAGCCATCAAAACACGCAGGGATCTGCTCACTCGCCTTGCAGAAAGCGGCACCCCATTGGCAGCCACACATCTGAGCTACCCTGGCATGGGCCATGTCACTCAGGATGGCGATGGCTTTATCTTCAAGCCACTGAGCTGATCGCCGAGGTCGCGCCTTTCTTTTGAGGCCAGTTCAACCGGTTGGCCTCCGTTCCCTAAGCGGGGTTCAACCGGCTTTCTTGCTCAGGTTCATCTGCTGGCCTAACATGATCGCCTCCATTTTCAGGCGTATGATGCGTAGGCAAGGTATTTGAGCAAGGCAATTTTGAGATGAAGACTACCAGCATTTCTGAGCTGACCGCAGAGTTTGGCATCATTCTGTTTACGAAGAGATTTGAGGCCTGCGTGCAGTTTTATGAGCAAATTTTGGGCCTGCAAGTTATTGAACGCGCGCAAGATTTGGTCAGTTTCCGTTTTGGCGGCGGCTATCTTATGGTGGAGCGCGGCGGGCACGGCAGCACCGCGCAAAAGACGCGCACCCAGAACCCCTGCGTCCTGCGGTTCAACACAGACGATATAGACACAGCCATCGAGCTTCTGCGCGCTAAAGGACTGGACGTTCAGGCGCAAGTGCTCGACTGGGGCACAATCGCAGCTTTCACAGACCCAGACGGGAATCTATGCGAGATGAAATCTCCTGCCCTCGTTGGAGCATGACCAAACATCTCCCCGAAAACCGCATGGTCATCGGGGATGTATTTCAGCGCAAGAAAACCAGCTTATTTCCAGTAGTTGTTGGCCGCAGCGACAGTTCTGAAGTGCTCAGCAATGGTTTGCGAAGCAGCGATCAGCGCCTCTGAATCATATTCATACATCAAACGCATGGCAGAGCGGACTTCGGCATCCGGCTGCATGAATTTGATCGCCATGCGGGAAAGTTTTACTGCAAGCTCATAGCCCTCTTGCGGGTTGGCTGTTTGCAGCGTTGGGAGCCAGTTCTCATCCATAATTCGCATCCTTTTGATTTGGCGATTTTGGAAGAGTCAAACAGGCAAGAGACAAGCGCAATCTCCCCAATTTCCATTGGGATTTGTAGGAGGGGATCCTCAAAGAAACAGGCAGAAGCAACGCCACTCCTGCCTGCAAACTCTAGAGATTAGTTGCCGATTTTTTGGTAAACAGCAGGCTTGCCGCCCAGCACGGATGGGATTGCAAACACAGTATACTGAGTGTCTTCAGTTTGCTCACCCATGCCCAAAGACCCAAATGGCATTCCTGGAACTGAGAGGCCTTTGATGTCCGGACGCTCCGTCAGCATGCGATTTACAGCATCCAGCGGTACATGTCCTTCAATCACATACCCATCCACGATCGCGGTATGGCACGCCTCCAAATCTTCTGGTACGCCCACCTGCTGCTTGACGCGGTAAAGGTCATCCGTCTTTTTCACGATCACGTTGAAGCCCGCTTTATCAAGAGCGTTGCCCCAAGCCGTGCAGCATCCACAATTTGGAGATTTGTAAAGCGTGACGTCTTTATCGCCTTCAGCATGAGCAGGCAGCGTTAAAGCGCTTGCACCAAGAACAGCAGTGAACACGCCAGCAAGTAGGTTACCCTTGGAGATCATGAGTCCATCCAATCCAGTTTATTATTCATTTCAGTCAGTTAGAGTTTTGAGGTCTAAGCAACTGAATGGATTGGAGGCCTATCTATACCGCTGATTTGAGCAGAAGTTACCGGCAGCAAAACCGGCACAAACATGCTGGAACTGCGATATAAAGGAGAGACTGCATTCGTCTGATCCAGCAGCCCAAGTGTCGTCAGGCAGGCGGTCATGCTTGTTGCCATGACTGTCTCAGTTTCACAGCAACAACAGGATGATTTGTCAGAGATCATATGCTCCATGGCCGATACATTCTGCTCAGCCAGAGCGAGCCTTTGTGCTGCACTGTTAGACGCCATCTCACCCTGCATGCTCATGGCATAGGGCGTGGTGACGAACAGCGTCAATAATATGATCAGCACACGAAACATAGCTGCAACCTAAGTGCACATTACGGCAGTTTCAAGTTAAACTGTTGTAATCTCCCGCACACGACAGCGTGACAATTATGCGCACCAAGTTTTTCATTTCTTCCCAAAAAAGCGCTTGACCTCAACTTAACTTGAGGAAGTACTCGAGTGTCATCTCATCACAAGCGGGCTGAGGCTGTTCCCTCAAAATTAGCGCAATTTTGCGCTTTTGCCTCGCCTGACAAAACCGGAGTACTGACATGAGTGAACCCAAAGCCGCCTACCTTGTTGCCAGCAGCTTTATGCCAAAAGACCATGGCTCAATCGATGCATACGGCGAAAAAGCCGTTCCACTATTTGAAGCGGCAGGCGGGGAATGCATCATCTTTGGCGGACCCGATCAGCCTTTTGAACATCTGGAAGGCGTTTGGAACACAAACGCGCAACTGACGCTTTTCCGGTTCCCAAACATGGAAGCCCTCATGACGCTCTGGAACTCCCCTGAATATCAGGCAATCAAACATCTGCGCACAGACGTAATCCCACCAAACTTCACGATTGCTGTGGAGTCCAGCATCTAGATCACATCCCCCAAAAGGCATTAGGGCGCTCTGTCTCCTCAGGATACGGCAGAGCGCCTACCTTCACGCAAAGCGTGCTGTACGGGCAACAGACGTGTTTTATTTCGCAGAAACGCTGGGTTTAGCAGACAGGACCATGATCTGCCGATAGTCTTCAAAGATTGCTTCCTTGAGATTTTATTGATGTCTGTTGCACGCCCCATCCTATTTTATCAACTCAGCCTCACCAGCTTTCACTTTCCCCGTGCCATGCTGGGTGTACTGTTTCCCTACCTTGTAACTGTCTACCTTGCTGAGAGCCCAGAACGGGTGAGCTATGCAATGACGGCTTCGATGCTGCCCAACCTGTTTGTGCTGCTTTTTGCCGGAGCCGTTGCTGACCGCCTGAACAAACGCAAGCTGCTTGTTTTGCTGCACATCGCCAATGCGGTCCCCGTAATAACGTTGACCGTGCTGCTTCATCTCGGCTTTGTCGGGTTTGAAGGCCTGATCCTCTTTGCACTGCTCTCTGGCACCACACTGGCATTCGTTCAGCCTACGCTGGATGGCATGCTCAATCACATCTCATCCATGCACATCGGGCGCAGCGTAACGCTTTCCGTCGGTATGCTCTACCTCGTCACACTGGTGGGCTTTGCACTTGCCAGCAGTGTGGCGTGGGTTGGTGTTGCACCGCTGCTCGCCATCTCCAGCACGCTCTTTCTGGTTGGCATTACAACAAGCCTGCGTTTGCCAGACACGCCAGCACTTGCAGTACAAGACAGACCCAGCATCTTTAGCGAAATTCGTGAGGGACTGGCTTTGGTGCTGACTTCAAAAACTCTGAGATTGCCTGTGTTACTGATGAGTTCAGCCGGCCTCATCCTGGGTGGCCCCTATGCCGTTCTGGTGCCGCTTATGTTACGGGACACCTATCACGCCACAGGTTTTGACTTCGCATTTGCCTTCGCTGTTTTCATGGTTGGCGGCGCATGTTCCAGCGGCATACTCCTCAAACTGGGAGCAATCAGAAATCCAATCCCACTGCTTGTTGTGGGTTACAGCATGGGCGGCTTTGCACTGCTGTTTTGGGCGATATCTCCACCTTACTGGGCTTTTCTTGGCAGCATCTTCTTTTGGGGCGTTGGCGGTGGTATCTGCCTCAACATGAGCCGCACCATCTTGCAGGAACAGGCACCCTCAACCCACAAATCCCGCGTGCTCAGCGTCATGTATCTGGGTGACGAAGGCGGCGCTCCAATTGGCAGCCTGGTAACAGGAGCTCTGATCACCACTCTCAGCCTCTCCAGCGCTTCTGCTATTCCCGGCACTATGGTGCTCTTCATCTCCCTCCTCCTGTTACTTGCGCTAAGCGTGCAACGGAGTGAGGCAAAAGCAACACAGGAGACGGGACGCTGACAGGCAAGCGGTAAGTACCTTGACTTCCCGTGCAATCCGCATAGTCTCTGGGCCGATCAAAACGCGAGGAGATAAAGCGATGAACAAGAACAGGACAACCCACTCGACCTGCCCTGTTTCTGTGAAAGTTCATCACCATGCCTTTGTCTATCTCACTCAATCACCTGTCTTGGGCGCTTCCTGACGGTACGACCCTTTTTTCTGATCTCAATCTTCAGTTTGCTGCACATCTCACCGGCTTGATTGGCCGCAACGGCACAGGCAAAACAACCCTGCTGAACCTCATCAGCGGTGCGCTTACACCTGCGTCCGGTTCTGTCTCCGTGCAAGGTTCCATAAGCCTGCTAAAGCAGCGGCTGCAAAGCGGACCTCAGGAAACACTCGCAGATCTGTTTGGCATCACCAAAGCCCTGCATATTCTGCAAAAAGCAGAAGCCGGGACGGCCAGCATGGACGAACTAGCCCAAGCCGATTGGACGCTGGAAAGTCGTATGGAAGCAGCGCTTGCTCACATGGGGCTGGAAATCTCCGCTGACCATCCGCTTTCCACTCTCTCCGGCGGGCAGATCACACGCTGCAGGCTGGCGGCACTTCAGTTTCACGATTCTGACTTTCTCCTGCTGGATGAGCCAACCAACAATCTGGATGCGGATGGGCGAAACGCTCTTAGCACCTTCCTCGCCAAGTGGCGCAAGGGTGCAATCATCGTCAGCCATGACCGTGCCTTGCTGGAGCAAATGGACTGCATTGTAGAACTGACCACACTGGGTGCCTCCGTGTTTGGCGGCAACTACAGCTTCTACAAGGCGCAAAAAGCACAGGAACTGGCAGCCGCTGAGCAAGATCTGGCATCTGCTGAAAAACGCATTGGCGACCTGAACCGCAAAATCCAGAGTGTTGCCGAGCGCAAAGCCCGCAAGGATGGAGCTGGCCAACGCGCCCGCGCCAAGCGCGACCAGCCCAAAATCCTCCTCAACGCCATGCGCAACAAGGCTGAAAACAGCCTTGGAGAAAACGCCAATCTTGCATCTCGAATGCGCGAGGAGGCAGAGCAAAGTTCCAAAGCCGCCCGCGAGAAGATCGAAGTTCTGGAACAGCTGAGCATCAGCGTCGCTTCCTCTGGCATTGCGAACGGCCAACGGGTGCTGGCAGCCAACGGACTGAGTGTTGGCTATGACAAAAACCAGCCCTTGCTCCGCAATTTTTCACTCGTGATAACAGGACCAGAACGCATTGCCATTAAAGGCGCGAATGGGTCTGGCAAAACAACGCTGCTAAAGACGATAACGGGTAAGCTCCCGCCCCTATCCGGCACTTGTCAGCTTCACCCCTCTGCCCGCGTGCTGGACCAAAGTGTCAGCCTGTTGAACCCAGACCTGTCGGTGCTGGAAAACTTCCGCGTGTTGAACCCGAAGCAGGATGAAAACACCTGCCGTGCTATCCTCGCCCGTTTCCTTTTCCGCGGAGATGCCTCCACACAGCAGGTCCAAACCCTCAGCGGTGGCATGATGCTGCGCGCGGGCCTCGCCTGCGTCCTCGGCGCAGCCCAGCCCCCCAAACTGCTCATCCTGGACGAACCCACGAACCACCTGGATCTTACCGCCATTGAGGCCATAGAATCCGCCCTCACCACCTACAACGGCGCCCTCCTCATAGTCAGCCACGACACGGCATTTCTGGAGAAAGTTGGGGTGACGAGAGAGGTTGTGTTGGGGGAAACGGTGAGGGTGTGAAGGTGAAGCAAAAAGCGGAGGCTCATCACCTCCGCTCTCGAAACGCCTAGAACTTGTAACTCACTGAGCTTTTGAAGTTGACGCCCTTCTCAGGCGCGGCTCCATCAGCAAAGTAAGGGCGGTAGTTCTTGTTGAACATATTCTCAATGGAAGCACGGGCCTCCAATCCCTCAAAACGCCCCTCTTTTGGAGTCCATGTCAGAAACACATCATGGACCGCATAGCCTTTACTCGGGCTATAAAGGCTGGTGTAGTTGTCTGGCACCCGGTCCTGAGCATCAACAAAACGACCTTTCCAACCAAATGTGATATCCGCCTCTGGCACCTTGTAACCCAGGCTAACGATCAACTTTGTTGGAGCAACTTCAGACACATACTGGCCCGTCGTTGCATTGACATCTCTAAGCGTCCCATCATGTTTGCCCTGCATTCTGGAATACGCAATGCTGCCGAAGAACCGCTCACTGTCGTAATACAACTCGGCTTCAAAGCCCTGCGTATAGTAGCCAGCAAGATTGCCGTATGTTGGCGCAGGAGCGTCATAGTTTCTCGAGTTCTCACTCAACAATCGGTAGATGTTGTTGGAGACATCATTGCGGTAGATCGCCATACGACCCGTGACCGTGTCGTTCTGTATCAGCACATTCTTGAAGGTTGAAGCCACACCGATGCGTTTGGCAGAAACACGCTCATTTTGCAGTTGCGTTGCCGTCGCGCGGGAGCTGCCTACATCATAGAACTCATCAACCAGTGGGGCACGAAGCTTATAAGCATAGTCACCAAAGAGTTTGATGTTAGGTGTCAGAGAGTAAACCGCACTAATGCTTGGAGAGAATCCAAAGCGCTCTACTGTGCCGTAATCATGTCCTATTGTCGGATCGTTGTAAATCGACGCAAGGTTGGCTTCGCCTTTGGAGTGAATGTAGTCATAACGCAGCCCTGGCGTCAGCTCCAATCCAGCAAAGCCAATCGTGTATTCACCCCAAGCGGACCAAATTGTCTGCGTTCCACTCGGAATGTTATAAGGCTGCAAGTGCCCATCATTGTAATCAGGATTCCCGACATAACTCTTCTTAAAAGCCATACTGTCACGAATTTCATGACGCATTTGCACGCCATATTTCAGCGTATTTTCAAATTCACCCCAATTAAAAGCAGAGGTGTTTTGGAGGTCCAGCTTGTAAATGGAATAGTCTAGCGTGCTGTCATCACCACCAACATAAAGGCCTGCGCTGTAATCCGGATTAGAGATGGGAACCCGCCGCGTGTCATGTTGGGCTGTCTTTGAGTAAGAAGCCTTGAATGCCAAATCAATAAGATCGCTGTCTGGGTTGTATTCATAAGTCCCACTCAACGAAGTGTCCTTCATTTCGCGATCAACAGCCTGTGTTTTCAGGTATTCATCTAAAGACCCGTACTTGCTTAATGACGTTTGCTTAGGCTTGATCAAACCACGTCTGGCAGCCCAGGGCTTGAAATCGTCACTGTAAGAGTACATTCCGCTAAACTCGAAAAAATGATCTTCACGCTCCAGGTTTGCTTTGAAGTGGCCTGTCAACATGCTACCCGCAGAAAGAGTCAGATCTTCGTCATTCCCTGCAACTGAGTAGTCATCATTGGTGCGGTGTGTTCCGGCAACCAACACTTCAAAGCCTTGCTCCTCCGAGCGGGCAAAGGTGGCAGCTGATTTTACGAGTTCATTGCCGTTGGAAGCAAAGCCGACTTTCGCAAAAGCGCCATACGACTGGCCATCACGCAACATGTCCGAAGCGCTCTTAGTTGTCATCTCAACAGAGCCTCCGAATGCACCATACTTTTCGGCGGAAAAAGTACCCTTGGTGATATCGATGACCTTAAGCAGTTCAGGGTCGATAAAGACCGATCCCTGCTGGTACTTCTCAAAGGACTTTTGAGCGCCATCAATGGTGATTTCAATATCTTCAGTGTCGCCAAAACCCATAATGTTGATGGATTGCCCCAGAACGCGGCTGTTACCGATCAACTCAATACCAGGGAGGCTGGAGAGCAAGCCAGGAATCGTCGCAGACTGAGTGCGGTCAATCAGGTCACTTGTGATTTCGGACTGCGCAATAGTGTCTTTGTTGTCCGTAGACCCAGTCACCACGATTGGATCCAGCGCGTCTACGTCTTCGCTTTCTTTCGATTTATTGGATTGAGCTTGAGCAGATTGCACAGATAGCGAAAGGGCGCAGGCAACAAGCACAAAGGTGCTGCAAGCCTGCTCCGGCCTCGGAGAGAACTTCATTATTTTACCGATGTTTATAGAAAGAGGTATTGGCTTGCGGCTGCCCTCTACCTATAAAACATGAGTAATATAATCAAGTTTTATTTTTGGAGTTTTGGATAAATTTTTCTCATTAGTCGCAACTAGCAGAAATCGATTCTCGTACTACTGCGTTGCCTCGTACTCTTACGAAATCTGAAACCGACCAACTACCCCTAAGTCAAAGGTGCGTCACCTTCAGCGCCCCGCCCCAGCGGCTGTTGAGGTAGTTGGCGACGAGGGAGCGGTGGCATTGGTGGGGGAGGTGTTCGGAGCAGAGGAGGCAGGCGCCTTCAAACATATCTGCTTTGAACTTGCTCTCCACCTTGCGCTCAGAAAGCAACCCCATGAAGCGGTCTTTGAAGATAGTCCAGTCGCCCTTCTCTTTCTTGAAGGCTTTGAACATATCCTGATCCGGAGCCAGTAAGGGTTCGTGCTCGTAACCGATGCCGCCGATAGCTTCCAGAAAGAAGGCCAGATCATTGGACTTGGCAAAACCTGCCAGTTGAGAGGTGTTGTTGAGCCGTACATCAATCACCTTCTTCACACCCGCACTTTGCAAGCGGCCAAAGAAGTTCTCTGCTGTTGTTTTGGTGAAACCAATCGTGGTCAGGGTCATGTTAATCACTCTATCTCTCAGGCAAGCAACTCTGTTTTAGTTCATCAGCAACACGGGCGCCATGCTGGTGATCAAAAGCAGGGCCATGCTCCCATTCTCCTGCTTCCCCCAAATGCCTCACGGTTGGTTCGGGCGCATTTCAGCAGAACAGCGGGAGAGTTTAGCTTCCAAACTGCGCCTGAGCTTCTGACGCAATGAGGTCTCGGAACCATTTGTGGGCGGGGGAGGTTCGGTTGCGGATGTGCCAGATGGCATTGATGCCGACATCGACAACCGGCACCGGGCACTTGCAGGAGGCGAGGCCGGACTTTATGCCACCGCAGATCAGTTTGCGGGGCATGGTGGCAATCAGGTCTGTGCCTGGCAATGTCGCAGCAAGGGCGTTAAAGCTGGGGGCAGAATAAACCGTTTGGCGTTTGTGGCCCAACTCAGCCAATGCGCGGTCAATGAATGTCACTTCGTCAGCGGTTACCAGCATGTTGGCATGCGGTGCCGCGACATATTTTTCCAGCGTGTCCGGAGCATCTCGCGTTTTAGGATCGTAGAACACCACAAACTCATCATCAAACAGCGTTTGCGCAACAAATTCATGGGAGTCTGGTGGTGGCAGGGGGGTGAACAGCAGGTCGGCATCGCCATCCACCAGTGAGGCGACCTCGTGACGATGAGACAGGCGACAACGGAGAGTTACGCCAGGAGCCTCCTGCCGTAAGCGCTTGATTACTGAGGGGATCAGCAGGTTATGATCTTCATCACGGCAATCGATCACAAAGCGGTTGGTTGCGGTGGACGGATCAAACTTTGACGGTTCACCAATCAACGCCAGCGTTTGCAGCAGCTCTTCCACCATGGGCATCAGAGCATCCATACGCTCTGTCGGCACCACGTTGCGGCCTGCTTTGACGAACAGCGGGTCTCCCAAAAGACCGCGCACCCGCTCCAATCCATGGCTGACGGTGGACTGGTTTACGCCCATCATCTGCGCAGCCTGCGTCACTGATCCGCTTTCATGGATCAGCTTCAACATCATCAGGGCGCGGCCATCAAGACCTAAATAATTCATTTTCTGCATAGTTCTTATTGAATTAATGCATTTGTATTCATTAGGCCAGCCCCTCATGTATCGGCAGAACGCACACTCTCAATTTCAAAGGAACAAAATATGCAGGATAAGAGAGTTTCTGTCGCTGTTGCCTACCACTCTGGTTTTGGTCACACCGAAACGCTGGCGAAATCTGTCGTAAACGGCATCAATACGGTTGAAGACGCAGATGGTGTTTTGGTTGACGTGAATGGCTTGAATGACGATTTCACAGTTCTAAACAACGCCGATGCCATCATCTTCGGCTCGCCAACCTATCTGGGCTCTGTCAGCGGACCTTTTAAGATGTTCATGGATGCGACCGGTCAGATCTGGATGCACCGCGGCTGGCAGAACAAGCTGGCAGCGGGTTTTACTGTCTCAGCCTCCCCAGCAGGTGATAAGCAGAGCACGATCATCCAGATGTCTGTTTTTGCAGCTCAGCACGGCATGATCTGGGTGGGGGCGAATGATGCACCGGGCAACAACTCCAGCACCAGCACCGCGGATTCCATCAACCGCCTTGGCGCTTATCAGGGCATGATGGCGCAGGCCAATGTGGACGAAGGGCCGGAGGTCGCGCCACCAAACGCGGATCATCGCACCGCAGAGGCTTTTGGCAAGCGCATTGCAGAAGCTTCCCTGCGCTGGGGCAAGGCACCTGCTACCCAACCGCAAGAGTTGGAAGCAACAGCCTAAACACATTCGCAAAACGTAAAAGTCGGCCCTACCGCAACATTAAACGATGAGAGAAACTCATTGCAGAAAACGACTTTTGCAAAACTGGCCCCTCTTTGCCGAGGGGCCTTTTTCGTCAAGCAGCCTGAAAGTCGTGCAGGATGACATTGAAACCTTCATCAACGGTTGGCGCCTGAAAGTATTTGGTGAACTGCTCAAACTGAGCTTCGCTGACCGTAAACTGATGCTCGCCTGCCTCATTGCGCACCCAAAGGCGTTCCTTGCACACTTCATCAGGCACGGAGAGGTAATGCAGCTCGTGGGCGACATTAGCAGCCTCAAACAAGCTCTTCATCCACTTGCGATCCCGCATCGTATTGGCCTGAAAGTCCAACGCAACTGAAACACCGTGCTGCAGCAGGCCCACAATGTGCGGGCCAAGCGCTTTTTTCACGCGGGCAGAATACTTCACGTAGTCTTCCAACGTATTCAACTCATCGGGAAAGAGCGTCGCGTTCCAATGATCTTCGCTGATCAGCACCGCATGATGATCATTCACCAGATGCGTGAGAAGAGTGGATTTGCCGGAGGCAATCTTTCCGCACACCAGAAGCAGTTTTGTTTCCTGAGCAGTCATAATTACCTCCGTAAAAATCTATTCCAAAATTATAGATCTATCATACTCATATTCACCTCAGGTTGCACAATGTGACATAGCACCCCGAATCCATAAAAATCTTAGGCATTTCTGCCATTTATGCGAAGCCTTTACATGCATCACATCTCGCAAAATAAGTATTTACACATATTTATGAGTGAATAGATTTCCGTCAGAATGCCCGCCGCTGGCAAGTGAAGCATAAGGTGATAGCCCCCAATGCCAGCGGATACGGCTATCTTCCTTTGTCGAGGTACAAAAAACAATGGACGACGCTTCTGGTTGTCGACCGATCACCGGTGAGGTTCTGATCAGGGAGCCTTACCAATGATAGAGCTTCTCCTTGAGCCACAGGTTTGGCTAATCTTTCTGACCCTGTTTGGACTAGAGCTGATTTTGGGCGTTGATAACGTCGTCTTCATTTCGGTTCTGTGTGAGCGCCTTCCCGCACACCAACGCGCGATTGCCCGAAACCTTGGTATCGGACTGGCCGTGCTTGCCCGTGTGGGTCTTGTATTCTCCATCAGCTGGGTGATGTCCCTCACCTACTCGCTGTTTCAGGTCAGCACCGTTGATATCAGCGGTCGTGACCTGATCCTTATTGGCGGCGGCGCATTCCTGCTGGCCAAGAGCGTGGCAGAGTTGAAACACCTGTTGGTGGCGAGTGATACCGAGCACGCACCTCACCTGGCAAACGGCATGACAGTCGTGCTGCTGCAAATCGTGGCGATGGACGCCGTGTTCTCCATGGACTCGGTGATCACCGCTGTTGGTTTGACGGATGATTTGCCAATCATGGTCGCGGCAATTCTGGCATCTGCTGTTGTCATGGTGCTGACAGCTGGCGCAATCAACCAGCTCGTCACAAAGCACCCGGGCCTGAAAGCGCTGGCCCTGCTGTTCCTTATTCTGCTCGGTGGTCTTCTTATGGCTGAGGGCTTCGAGATTCACATCAACAAGGGCTATGTCTACTTTGCGATGGCCTTTGGTTTGCTGTTGGAGATCGTCCACATTCAGCTGAGCAAGAAGATAAAGGCTGTTCAGAAACGCCGGAAGTCCAACATCCGGTACCTGACCAAGCCTTCAAGGCCGGGCCGCGTGGAAAACAGGCAAGCAACCCGCTTCGGCAGTTTAGCGAACCTATAGGGTTTGATCAGCATTTCTGCATAGGCAGAGCAGGTGGAGACCGATACAGAGGGGATTAGCTGCTCTAATCTCTACAAGAATCGGATCTCTGTCTGTGCTGGAATTACTCGCGATTTGCTTTATCGGTCTGCTCGGCGGTGTCGCCGTTGGCCTGCAAGCACCTATGGGCGGTATTATGGGCCAACGCGTTGGCGGAGCTGCCGCCAGTGTCATCATTCATGCAGGCGGATTGATCGCTTCGCTTGCCCTGCTGTTTGCGCGTAAGGGTGAGCAGATCAGCGAGTGGCGCACCATCCCATGGTACATGCTGGCCAGTGGTGTCTTTGGCCTCATCCTCTATCTCACCATCACCCAGACCCTGCCAAAACTGGGCGCAACCTCTGCTGTGCTGCTCATCATCGTCGGGCAGTTAATGGCTGGCATGGTCATCGACCACTTCGGCCTCTTCAACCTCCCCATCCGCTCCATAGACCTCAGCCGCGCCCTCGCCGCCATGTTGTTAATCTCCGGCGCTTATTTGATGGTGCGGTAAGTCTCAGGAGCCTCAGAAATGCAGAAGGTCATTGTCACAGGAAGTTCCGGTCGCATTGGCAGCGAGATCGTCTTAGCTCTCAAACCATCTTATGATGTTATTGGCATAGATCGCGTCGCTGCATCAACAACAACACACATTGCTGACATTTCTGATGCAGACACTGTGCAGCGCCTCTGTCAGGGTGCGTTCGCGGTGATCCACTCAGCCGCTCTCCATGCACCGCATGTAGGCGTGTTCTCGGAGGATGAATTTCGCCGGATCAATGTAAAGGGTACAGTTGCGCTGGCTCGCATGGCGCGTGCGGAAGGTGTCCAGCGTTTCATTTTCACCAGCACCACAGCTCTTTACGGACAGGCCAACATGCTTGCAGACAAAGCAGCCTGGATCACAGAGCAGGTGGAACCACAGCCACGCACGATCTATCACCGCACCAAACTTGAAGCAGAAGACCGTTTGGCTCCACTGACAAACAGTGAGTTTAAGGTGAGAGCCCTGCGCATGTCACGATGTTTTCCGGAGGCTCCTGCTCTTATGGCAGCCTATCGTCTCCATCGCGGGATCGACAAACGGGACGTTGCCGCAGCGCACGTGGCTGCACTCACTGATGACGGAAAAGATTTTGACCGCTTCATCATCTCCGGTCAAACGCCCTTCCTGCCTGAAGATGCGGAGGAGTTGAAGATAGACGCGCCTGCCGTCATCGCCCGAAGGTCTCCCGCAATTGTAAAGCTGTTTCAATCACAAGGCTGGACATTTCCTAAGTCGATCGACCGTGTTTACGACTCCAGTTATGCGAAGCAAGCGCTGAACTGGGAGAGCAAGCACGACAGCTTCGATTTCGCTGCCATGCATAACGCTCTCTGATAAGCAGGGTCTTATTCCAGCACCTGCTCTGACCCGTTGGAAAGGTGATAGATGCAGCCTTGTTTGCGGGGGAGTTGCAGGAGTTCCAGTGTATTGAGCCCCATATAAAGCCCGCGCAGGATGATGGAGGTGATGCCGTGTGTGACAACAACGGCAGGCTCAGTCAGCTCCTCCAGAAAGTGCTGAACGCGACCTGAGATCGCCTCAAAGGTTTCACCCTGCGGGCTCTGAAAATGCCAGAGGCCGCTTTCGTAGTCATCTCCGACCAGATTTTTTACTTCCTGCTTGGTCAGCCCTTCCCAAGCGCCGAAGTTGATTTCTTTCAATCGATCATCCAGCTTCTGCTCAATCTCTGGCCCCAGTGCCAACTGCGCCGTGTGCACTGTGCGGGGTTGAGGGCTAACGAACGCAGTAGACGGCAGGGCTTCAACACCTGAGAGCAGCTTGTTTTGCAGCAGAGCTTGCTCTTTGCCCTTCTCCGTAAGTGGAGAATTCTGGTGCCCCTGAAATCTGCCCGCTACGTTCCATTCTGTTTGACCATGCCGAAGCACGAAAATTTCCGGGTATCTCGCCAAAAGACCATCCAACTCAATTCATATAAATCGAAGCTCCAGATATTGGCGGGAACCTGAAGGCGTGTCCAGCGCGTTTTGAGAGGGCTCAAGCCTTACGCAAGGCTAACTGTTAGGCTGAGCATATTCAGCTCTAGCTCACTGAAACTTCGTTTGATTTTGATTAAAAGCTGATATAGCACCTGTAAGTGTGCGTCCTACCCGCATGACGAGTGATACGAACAAGCGTGTAAGCAAAAATGACAAGTGACAGTGCAGCTCATATCGGCTCAATAGAAGCAGTCGCCACCACCGTAGCAATCATCGGCGGCAAGTGGAAACCGATCCTGCTCTACCATCTCGTAACCGGTTCCAAGCGTTTTTCCGAGTTGAAGAAACTAATGCCCGGCGCCTCCGACAGGATGCTCACCCGTTCTCTTCGAGAACTGGAAGAGCACTTCATCGTTCGCCGTGAGGTGTTTGCTGAAGTGCCCGTGCGCGTGGAATATTCGCTGACCAAGGACGGCCTTTCGCTTATTCCGGTTCTCAATGCCTTGAGCGATTGGGGGCAGGCCCGCAATGGCGTGGATGATGAGAGCGCTGAACCATCCTCCATCTTTGACGCATTGCTTCCAACATTTTCTGGGTAACCATATGAAGATTGCTTTTCTGGACCGCAGCACCATTGGACCAAGCGTCCGCATCTCAAAACCATCTTTCCCGCATGACTGGGTGGAGTATGACAACACCTCTCCTAAGGAAGTGCTGGAGAAGCTGCACGGGGTTCAGATCTGCATCACCAACAAGGTGCCTCTTTCAGCCGACGTGCTGAAGCAGTTGCCGGACCTGAAGCTGATCTGCATTGCGGCAACCGGTTATGACAAGGTGGACATCGCAACTTGTGACGAGCAGGGCATCGTGGTGTCCAACGTACGCGGTTACGCGGTCAACACCGTTCCGGAACATGCTTTCGCTCTCATCTTCGCTCTGCGTCGTTCGCTGGTGGGTTACCGTGAAGACGTGATCAACGGTGAATGGCAGAAGTCAGGCAAATTCTGCTTCTTCAACCACCCGATCAAAGATCTGTCCGGCTCGCGCCTGGGCATCATCGGATCAGGTACATTGGGCAAGGGCACCGCGCGGATCGGCGAAGCTCTGGGCATGGACGTTGTATTTGCCGAGCGCAAGGGAGCGACAGAGGTCCGCGTTGGCTACACTGCCTGGCAAGAGGTGATCACGACCAGCGATGTCATCTCCCTGCACACGCCGCTAACTCCAGAAACACGCGGTATCATCTCCACGCCTGAGTTCGAGGCGATGCCTCAAAAGCCAATCCTCATCAACACCTCTCGTGGCGGACTGGTGGATGAAGCTGCACTGGTTCAGGCGCTCGACAAGCAGCAAATCGCAGCAACGGGATTTGATGTGCTCACCACAGAACCACCGCAGGAGGATAATCCCCTGCTCAGCATTCTGGAGCGGCCAAACGTGATCGTAACCCCACATGTGGCCTGGGCTTCAGAAGAAGCCATGCAGGCCCTGTGGGATCAGCTGATCTCTCATATGGAAAGCTTCCAAAAGGGTACGCCAACCAACGCTGTTGGTCGTACAGGCAGTTAAAGCCCTTTAGCTGGCAGCAATAACAATACCGACGCCACCAAGGGCAACAAGCACGCACCCTGCCAGCTCAACCGGCGTAATCTTCTCACGGAAGAACATCCAGGATGCGGCCAGCGTAAACACCAGCTCAATCTGAGCTAGCGCGCGCACATACGCCACTTGCTGCAACGTCATTGCCGTAAACCAGCCGATGGACCCGGCAATGCCCGCAAGCCCGACCAGACCTGACAAGCGCCAGTTTCGTATTGCTGCACGTAACTCTGCAGGACACGTCACGGTCATCCAACTGCCCATGACAACGGTCTGAAAGGCCGTCACACACACCAGCGTGAATGCCGCCTGCAGCAAGAAGGAATCGGCTTCAACGGAGAGTGAAGCTGTGCGGTAGAACGCAGCCGATGCCCCAAAGAATGCAGCTGACGCCAAGCCAATCAACGCTGGCTTACCAACCAGCGTAGACAGCACCATAGAACCCGATGGACGTTGCTTGCCAAAGCTGATGAACAACACGCCGATGATCCCCAACGCAATCGCGCCCATGCCGAGCGGTGTTAATTGCTCTCCCAGTAAGATGAAGCCAAACAACGCAGCCTGAACCGGTTCTGTTTTGGAATACGCCGTGCCGACCGCAAAATTCCGATAGGAGAACAGGTGCACGAGCAAGAAGGTGGCAATAATCTGCGCTAAGCCGCCAAATGCGGCAGCCCAGTAGAAGGTGGTTCCCACGTCAGGAACAGACTCTCCAGTTATCTTGAGGATCACCGCAAGATAAAGCACTGCGATGGGGAAACCAAAGCCAAAACGGATAAACGTGGCTCCGGTGGTTCCGATTTTACCTTTTAGGTGCTTTTGCAGCGCTGAACGCAAGTTCTGGCTAAACGCCGCTGCAATGGTGATCGGAATCCAAAGTTCCATTTTGATATATCCTCAACCCAACACATCCAGCATAAGGGACAGGGGCCTATAGACTCCATAGGTTTCTTGAGGCTGAACAGTCCGCAAACTCACTTACTATTGAGAAATATAGAACAATTATTCGGGTCATATTTTAGTGTGAAATATCATTTTTATCAAATAAAGATAGTTTTTACTTTCTAAATATGCTCCATTGAAGCCGGGGGGATATTCGGATGAAGCTTGTTGTTTTAACGTTCTCGAATTTTATTGCATCCATTGCTATGGGGATCGCGCTAACCGTCGTCCCCTGGGAACTATCGGAGACGCTTGGTGGTGAGAAAGTTCTCGCCTTCACAGCAACCTATGCCACTGCTTTACTGATCTTTCTGGCACCGGTCTCCGGCAGAGTGGTGGACAGATTTTCACGACGTTCAACCCTGATGGTTTGCATCGTGATGATGGCGATTGTCTTACAGATTGCATCCGTCGCCTATGGCAATTCATTTCTTAAAGTCGCCAGTTTGAGTGTGTTCTACTTCGCCTCGCAGGTTTTCTTTCTGTTTTTTTACAACGCTCTGACAGCCTTCATTCAGGAAGTTTTTGCGGAAGATGAGCGCGGAAAAGTAAACGGCTGGATGCAAGTGGAGATGCAGGTTTCCAGTTTTGTCGTGGGCTTGCTGATGATTTATGCCGTCAAGAGCAGCGACTTCCAGTTCCTGCTGCAACTGAACGGCGGCCTGATGCTTCTCTCCGCAATTCTGCTGTGCTTCATTCCATACACGCAGCAAGCAAGGCCAGCCCGCGCACGCGTCTCGCGCGCCGTTTTCCGCAGTATCCTCAAACGAAAGGACTTGGTACTGCTTGGGGTTTGCGCCAACATTACATTCGTTACCGTCATGATGCTCAACATTGTGCACCCCATTTATCTAAGCAGTGTGCTCAAACTGGATGTCTCAGCCCTTGCAAAACTCTCCATCTCCTATGGCTTAGGCGCAGCACTCTCCGGCTTCCTCATCAGCCGGATCGTTTCCACCGGATCCGCCATAATGATCATGCGCGCCTGCCTGGCGATTTTCAGTCTTGCACTGCTCACAATCAGCCTGTTTCCGAACTTCCCGACTATTGTGATTTGCGCGGGGCTCCTTGGCGCAATGGGATCAGCTGAGCGTGTTGCCTTCAACACCTACATTATGAGCATGGTTGAAAAAGATATTTTTGGCAGCTACCTCTCCGTCATCAGCTCCCTGACCTACATCCAGCGAACCCTCTTCGGCTTCCTGCTCTCCCTGCTCATCGTGGGGTTCCCCGCAGCAAACTACTACTGGTTCGTCTTCGCCATCAGTTGCTTCGGGCTTCTCTTGCTGCAACTACACGCAGTACTTGCTTCTACACAAATGCTGGAACTCAGCGAGGTTGAAGCTTAAGCTTTCACCGTGTAAGCCTCCAACTTTTGCTGGACGCTCCGTTTGATGTCGTCTGGAGCAAAACTGGCTCTGATAGCCAATTGAGAGCTTGTGATCAGGTCTTGCTCAGTCCAGTTGAGAGCTTTCTGCACACGCTCATATTCTTGAGTAAGGGAAACATTGGTGGTCGCCCGGGCATCTGTATTGAGGCTGAGTTTAACACCTGCATCTTTCAACTGCGCGAGGCTGTGGTCCTTCAACCGTGGGAAGATCCCCGTCTGAATATTGCAGCTGGGGCAGACCTCCAAATGGATGTCATCCTTTATCAAACGTTCCAAAACCCGAGAATCTTCAACCGAACGCACCCCATGCCCGATACGGCTGACGGAAAGCTTGTCCAATGTTTCCAGCACGCTGTCAGCCCCACGTGCTTCGCCCGCATGCGCGATTGTATTCAGCCCCAGCGTGTTGGCCCGGCGGAAGGCATTGGTATGTTCATCAAGGGGAAAGTTGGCCTCATCCGCCGCCAGGTCTAACGCCACAACACCTTGCGTTTGATAACGTGCAACGAGGTCTGCGACCTCAAAGCTTTGCTCTTCGTTGAAGTGGCGTAGAGTGCAAAGAATCAGGCGGCAATAGATCTCCTCACGTTCACTACTTTCAAACATCTGGCCAAGAATTGTCTCCACGACCTCTTCCGTTCTCAGACCAATACGGGTGTGCAAGTGCGGTGCGAAGCGGATTTCTGCATAAACAACGTGGTCTGCAGCCAACTGGCGGATCATTCCGTCAACACCGATTTGCAGAGCAAACTTTGTTTGCAACAACACCAAAGCGGGGTCAATGCACGTAAGAAACTGCAAGAGGTCTGTGCATTTTTCCGGTGCAATGAAAGCCTCCTGATAATCCTCAAAACTCATACCAGGCTTCAAACGAGCGGCAGTCCCAAAATCCAAGCTGCAATCAATATGCGTATGTAGCTCCACCTTGGGCATGGAAAGCAAGTTGCTGCTCATTTCAGAGCCTCCGTCAGCATCTGCCAGAACACGGTTCTGTTTGCAGTTTGCGCTACTCTCGTTGTTTTTGGTGTGTCCTGGCAATGCCTGTCATTCAGGATAGTCAACCCTCTGGCAGGACCGTCCTGACAAACCACACTCACCGCATAAGGCTTTGCCTCCGTGATCACATAAGGATTGATGGCAGCGGCCAATGCGATAGGGTCTGGCAGATCAAAACCATTCACGCCTGATGTGGAGGCGCAGAATACGCGAAGCACCTTTTGCGAATGAACCGCAACCCGAGCTTTCGCAGTATCAAGAGCGAGCAGTTCCTCAGCTTCTTGATCAGAAACACTCGCATATTTCCGAGAGATATCCCACCCAATCATGACCTTAGGAATAGGCGAGCGAAACACAATATCTGCGGCTTCCGGGTCAGCCCAGATATTGTATTCTGAGACCGGCGTAACATTGCCGTAGCAATCACCAGTACCACCCATGATGGTCAACTTGGCGATATTGCTCGCAAAATCAGGATCCAGCTTCAGAGCAAGTGCAATGTTGGTCAGCGGGCCAAGCGTGACAACCTCCAGCTCTCCTTTATTCATACGAGCTGCTTCCACCAGAGCAACCGCTGCAGGAACACCAGATAAGTTAGGCGTTCCCAGATCCAATCCGATATCTCCCATACCATCTTCACCATGGATGTACTGAGCAGTCTTAAGCGGTCTTAACAACGGGCTGGCGACGCCTTCATGAATGACGGTCTCAAACTCACACAGTCGCGCAGTATAGGAGGCATTGCGAGAGGACAGGTGCACCGGCACGTTGCCAGCAACCGTGCTAATTCCTGCAATCTTTTCAGGCACCAAGGACATGACAATCATCAGCGCAACCGCATCATCCGATGCTGTATCAGTATCAATCCAGAGTTTATTCAAAATTGCCTCCTATACTTTCTTAGTTGAGTATTAGGCTGCTATAATCCTCTTGATAATCGAATATTTAGGATTCTGACTTGAGTGATAGGAAAGTAAACTTACTGGGCCGCCTCCCCTCTCTCAGAGCTTTTGAGGCGACAGTGAGATGCGGAAACATAGCAGCAGCGGCGGACGAACTGTGCGTGACGGAAGGTGCTGTCAGCAAACACATCAAAGCACTGGAAGCCGAGTTGGGAACGAAGTTGTTCACCCGCGTTTCGCGCCGCAACCTATCGACACCAGCCGGAGAAAAGTTGTTTCAGGAAACACGGAGCGCCTTTGCTTTACTGAGACAGGCCGAGCAGAGTTTTTCTCATGATCTGGCAAGCAAACCTTTCGTACTAGCGGCCCCCTCTACCAGTTTGCTGCGCGTGATCATCCCGAATGCCCATCTCATTCAAGAAGCCATTGGCGACCGTCCGTTGCAGTTCGTGGCAGATGACACTCATCGCGGCACCGTCGATGCCTCTTATTCCCTTAGCCTACGCATTGAGGAAGTACCCGATGTGCCCAATACGCTTCTGAAGCTTGCTGATGAAGAGTTTGGTCTAGTGATCTCTCCTTTGCTTCTTTCACCAGAGACACATAACCCTGCTTGCGCCCTTACGCGCTACAACCGACTGATCTCAAAAGACAGACCACACATCTGGGAAAGTTGGGCGGAAGAAAGCGGCGTTTCGCTGGAGCCAGCCGACAACACAATCTACTTCGACGAGATGTACCTTGTCCTTCAGGGAGCCGAAGCTAGCCTCGGCCCCACAATCGCACCCCGACCTCTTGTTACAGAAGCTATTGAGAACAACCGCCTTTATGCCCCCTTCGGTTTTCACCAACGCAAAGGCGCTTATTTCGTCATTGCCCCGCTGGAGACCGAGCTGGACCCAGACTTTCATCGTGTGGGAAGCGTTTTACAGGGGATGTTCGCGCTGGCTTGATAGCGCCGAAGTCAGTCCCCCCGCGGATACCGCTGGCTTTCTTCCAAGACATTCAGGTCCATGTGGTTGCGCATGTAGCGTTCGGAGGCTTTTTGCAGGGGCTGGTAATCCCAAGGGTAATGTCCACCCTGACGAAGCGCTTCATAAACGACCCACCTGCGCGCCTGACTGGCACGGACATCCTCATCAAAACGTTCCAGGTCCCAACGCGCAGCGGCTTTTGTACGGAACTCGTCTGCGAACCTTTGATATTCGGGGCTTTGAGCCAGATTGTGAAGCTCATGCGGGTCAGCTTCCAGATCAAAGAGCTGATCTTCATCCAACAGGCATTTGTTGAACTTCCAACGGCCTTCTCGCAGTGACACCATAGGTGCATAAGAAGCTTCTGCAGCATATTCCATCGCAACGGGAGAGGTGCGCGTTCCCCCCTGACCCAGTCCAACCAGCGTTTCTCCAGTGGTCCACGGCATCACCTCTGCCATACTGATGCCAGCCAGATCACACAGCGTCGGGCACACATCAATGTTGCTGACGGGTGTCGTGACCAACCCAGCCTCCATTTGCGGAGCTGAAATCATCAGCGGCACACGTGCTGACCCTTCGAAGAACGACATCTTGAACCACAAACCGCGCTCACCCAGCATATCGCCATGGTCTGAGACAAACAGGATGATCGCTTCTTGCCTCGTGCTCTCCAACGCAGTCATCACCTCACCGATTTTATCGTCGATATACGAGATATTCGCAAAATAAGCGCGGCGAGATCGGCGGATGTCTTCCTCTTTGATATCAAAGGAACGCCAGTCATTGGCATCAAAGATACGCTTTGAATGCGCATCGTGCTCCTCGTAAGGCATTGCAGGAACCTCTGGCAGAAGATGCTCACATTCCTCATAGAGATCCCAATATTTCTTCCGTGCCACATAAGGATCATGCGGATGAGTGAATGATACCGTCAGGCACCATGGCCGCTCATCATTGCCCCGCGCCAGATCATAGACCTTACGCGTGGCGTTGTACGCGACCTCATCATCATATTCCAGCTGATTGGTAATCTCGGCGGTGCCAGATCCAGTCACAGACCCCATGTTGTGATACCACCAGTCAATCCGCTCACCAGGCTTGCGATAGTCAGGCGTCCAACCAAAGTCAGGCGGATAAACATCTGTGGTCAGCCGCTCTTCAAATCCATGAAGCTGATCGGGGCCAACAAAGTGCATCTTACCCGATAAACAGGTCTGATACCCTGCCCGGCGCAGGTGATGCGCATACGTCGGCAAGGAGGATGCAAACTCTGCCGCATTATCATAAACACCAGTCGCACTTGGCAACTGACCTGACATAAACGAGGCCCGCCCCGGCGCACACAGCGGAGACGCCGTATAGGCATTCTTGAAGCGTGTCGAACGCTCCGCCAGCTTCTTAAGGTTCGGCGCATGCAGCCAATCAGCCGGACCATCAGGAAACAGAGTTCCGTTCAACTGATCGACCATAAATATCAGAATGTTTGGTTTGCTCATTGGGTACCGGCTGAAATCTGGTGAGAAGGAGTGACCTGCACGCTCAATCACCTGCGCTCTGGCATCATCGCAAAGCGCAAGAACTGAAACGCGAGTCAGTAATACCCCCTATGCATACAACGTCAGTCAGACGATGAATACGGGAAACGTTGGTAAGCTGCAGCGACAACAGGGGTTTTCCAAGGCACTCAACTTTCCTGTCTTTTTCTCTGCCAAGGTCCATGGTATTGCCATAGTCCTCTGACTATTCAGCGCATTCCATGTTTGAGAGTTGACCGACAGCTGCATGCCGTTTCGTGTTGTGACATTGCTGAGATCTGCCCTGCTCACGTGCATCACTCTGATGCTCGTGTTTTCTGTCATGGGCCGGCCAACGCCCTCGCATGATCTGGGTGCTCTGGCACAAACCACCTATCAGCAGCATGTGGTTGCGGACACGCATGATCAGGAAGCAGGCCACAGCCACGACGCGTTTGAAGATGACCTGCAAATCTCCGGACATCTGCACGGACATAATTCTGCTGATCATTCTCATGAAGCACCAGCTGAAGCACATTTCACGCGTCCTGTGATTTCTGCTGAGGTTGGCAAGCATGTAGCGCAGCCCGTCAAAAGCTTGCGATATGACCTAGCTTCAAGGCTGGAGCGCCCTCCCCGACCATTCCTTCTGTAGCACCAATCCTATAAACTACAGATGGATTTTCCATGACATTTCCTCTTCAGCGCGCAGGCGCTGAGCGGTGGACGCCCGCGCGTTTGCTGCTGCTTTCCTGCATCCTGTTGCTGGCGCTCACGTTGCCTGCGGCAGCCCATGGCATCGCGACCGGTGACAAGGGCTATATTCAAGAGATCTCCGGGATCAATATCATCCCCTTCATGTATTTGGGGGCCAAGCACATGGTCACGGGGTATGATCACATCCTGTTCCTGCTTGGGATCGTGTTTTTCCTCTACAAGACCAAAGACATCGGCGTTTATGTGAGCTTGTTCGCAATCGGCCACTCCACCACGATGTTGCTCGGGGTCTACTTCAACATTGGCATCAACGCCTACATCATTGACGCCATCATTGGTTTCTCAGTGGTCTACAAAGCGCTTGATAATATGGGTGCCTTCCGGGTCTGGTTTAAGTATCAGCCCAACACCCGCCTCACCACACTGGTCTTCGGGTTCTTTCATGGCTTTGGGCTGTCCACCAAGATCCTCGAATACGAGATCTCACCGGATGGTCTGGTGCCAAACCTCATCGCCTTCAATATGGGCGTCGAGCTGGGTCAGTTACTGGCCTTGAGCGGCATTCTCATTGTCATGGGCTATTGGCGGCGCACGCAGACCTTCTGGCGCTACGCCTATTCCCTGAACACCACCATGATGACAGCAGGCTTTGCGTTGGTAGGATACCAGCTCACGGGCCTCATTCTATCTTTTTAATGTGAGGCACTATGCATAATACAACTCCACCAAAGCGCTCTGAGCTACCAACTTCCGCGCAGCTGAAACGCTCCACCATTATCGCAGCGTTGTCTGCTCTGGCTCTTCTCACCGTGGCTATCCTGCCCTCTGAATATGGGGTAGATGCCACCGGCATGGGCCGCGTTCTGGGCCTGACAGAGATGGGTGAGATCAAAACCCAGCTGGCAGAGGAAAGTGCAGCCGATGCAGCTGCGACTGCAGCTCCTGCATCGACAACCTCCACCCAACCAGTGGCAGCGGTTTCTCCCGAACTGAACAACCGCGTTGACGAGATTGAACGTAAACTGGCTGAGGTGATGCTGAAACAGCAGTTGCGCGAACGTGTGACTGCCACGTCCCGCCGAGTTGAAGCAAAAGCCGTAGCGCCGGCGAAAACTGTTGCTGCGGTACCCGCGGTTCAACCTGTTGCCCCAACACCTGCGATCAAAAGCGATCAAACCACCATTCAACTTGATCCCGGTCAGGGTGTTGAGGTGAAGCTGGTGATGAAAGCAGGCAAGAGCGCAGCGTTTCGCTGGACGGCAAACGGAGGCACATTGAACTTCGACACACACGGCGATGGTGGAGGCCGCTCCATTTCCTACGTGAAAGGGCGCGGTGTACCGCAAGATGAAGGACAGATCACAGCGGCATTTGATGGCAACCATGGCTGGTTCTGGCGCAACAGAACTAACAGCCCTGTCACATTATCTCTGCAGACACGCGGAGAATACGAGTCGTTTAAACGAGTAAAGTAAGCGACTCATCAAGTTGACCTAATCGTCAATTCGGGTGGTTTTTCTATATTGTCCCGGCAAAATGCCTGCAAAACCGAAAAATCACCCGGGTTTTCCCCTTGAGCGCACAATATTCGGCGACAATCTGTCATGGGTTTCAATACCTATTACTCAAGGTAATACTGATATATGTCTCGCAAAAGCGCTTTGGTACTCATAATATTGCAACTAACCCGCACGTTCCCCTCAGTTAGTTTGTGATTTGTCATTTGAGGGATTTTTAAATCGTTATAACGTGGTCAAACCACGCTTTCGTGCGATTGCATCAACTACGTATTCCTACTTATTTCATTCCAACGCGTTTCGATGCACTTTCCCTTCAAATCTTTTTGCACCCGGTGAAAAGTTTTTCACCTGCAAGGTTTGCCGCCACCCTCGGCAAGCCTAATCCGGGGCCTTACTGCCAGCTATACCCCCTTTTAGCTGGTACGTAACAACCGAACCACATGAGTAAAAGCGAAGTCCGTTCCCTGCTGTTATAGACAGCGTTCCCTCCTCCCGGGCTTCGCTTTTTACTCACTCAACATGCGATCGGGAGACCTTTAAGGTGACGAAGCTGCGTCCAGGCGTCATTTTTGGCGAAGAATACAAAACCCTCATTCAGGCAGCACGTGAAGGGCAGTACGCTCTTCCAGCAGTAAACGCAGTTGGCTCCAACTCAATCAACGCAGTGCTCGAAGCTGCAGCAGCCAACAAATCCGACGTAATCGTACAGCTCTCAAACGGCGGCGCACAGTTTTATGCTGGAGCAGCCATGCCGGATAGCTTCCAGGCCCGTGTTCTTGGCGCGGTTTCCGCAGCCCAACACGTGCACCTGCTGGCAAAACACTACGGTGTTTGCGTTGTGCTCCACACAGACCACGCAAACCGTAAGCTGGTGCCTTGGCTGGAAGCTCTTATCTCGCACGGTGAAGACTACTTCCGTGCAAATGGTCGCCCACTCTTCACGTCTCACATGCTGGACCTTTCTGAGGAAACTCTGGAAGACAACCTGTCTGAAAGTGAACGCCTGCTGAAGCGCATGGCTCCACTGCAGATGAGCCTTGAGATTGAACTCGGCTGCACCGGTGGTGAAGAAGATGGCGTTGGTTCCGACGATGACATCGGATCTGACAACCCGAAACTGTACACCCAGCCAGAAGACGTGCTGGAAGCGTACAATCGCCTCGACCCATTGGGTCACTTCTCTGTGGCGGCATCCTTCGGCAATGTGCACGGCGTGTACAAGCCAGGCAATGTGAAGCTGCGCCCTGAGATTCTTCGTGAAAGCCAGAAACTGGTTCGCGAAACCCACGGTCTGGGTGAAAACCCACTGCCACTCGTGTTCCACGGTGGTTCCGGCTCTGAAAAAGCAAAAATCGCAGAAAGCCTGGGCTACGGTGTGTTCAAAATGAACATCGACACCGACACCCAGTTCGCATTCTCCGAACAGGCGGGCGCTTATGTGTTCGAAACGCCAAATGCGTTCAAACACCAGATCGACCCAGAGACCGGTGTCCCTTATAAGAAGGTCTACGATCCGCGCAAATTGCTGCGTGAAGGTGAAAAAGGAATTGTCACTCGTTTGACAGAAGCCTTTGAAGACCTTCGCAGCACAGGTAAATCCCTGGCGCAGTAAGAATGACCTCACAGGCCACACGTTGGGGGTGTGGCCTGGACTTTAATGGAGTACAGGATGAAAGCGCTATTTATTGGCCAGTCCTATATTGACGTGACCTTTTTGTCAGAGACCATGCCGGAAGGTGATGAGAAGGCAATTGCGCAGGATTACGCTGTCAGCTTTGGTGGCAACGCTGTCACCGCGGCTTTCGTCTGCGCAAAGCTGGGCATCTCACCTGACCTGCTGTGCTCCATGGCAGACGACTGGCTGTCTCGCATGTTCCGCGATATGGCGGCCAAGTATTCCATTCCGATCCACGGCGCTAAGGTAAAGGAAAGCTCCCTCTCCTTCATCATGCCTAAGGACGGCAAACGTGCCATCGTGCGCTGTCGCGACAACGACTTCCTGCATCCGGTTCCTGAACTTAACCTCGCAGGTTGCCAGGCGCTGCACGTAGACGGCCACATCCCACACGCTGCTCTGCATTACGCAAAGTTGTGCCGCAAGCATGGCATCCTGACGTCTCTGGATGGTGGTGCTGTTCGTGAGAACACCGAGGAACTGCTCGACTACATTGATGTAGCCATCGTTTCTGAGTTGTTCTGTGAACAGCTGGAAAAATCCCCGGAAGACACACTGGAATACCTGCGTGCCAAAGGCGTGAAGGTCGGCGGTGTCACTCAGGGCGAAAAAGGCCTGCTCTGGTACGAAGACAAGTGCCCGATCAAGCGTCTGCCAGCTCTGAAAGTGCCAAAAGAACGCGTCATCGACACCAACGGTGCGGGTGATACCTTCCACGGCGCTTATGTTTACGGCTACCTGGCGGACCCTCAGGGAACCTGGGAAGACCATTTCAAACTGGCTCGTGCGGCTTCCGCACACGCCATTCAGTTCCTCGGCAACGAGGCCTCTCTGCCAACCGTCCTTGATCTGGACAACGTGCAGAAAAACTTTCCTGCGAGCGACTAATCTATGCGGCTTTGCCATAGGTGAAGCCATTTAGAGCCAAATAAAAACAATAAGAACGAACAAAAATAATAATAGGCCCCACATAGGGCACATGTTCATGTGGCGCTCGCACACTCAAAAAGCCCCGTCTCTTTATGAGGCGGGGTTTTTATTTGCCTTTTTACGCGCAATACTAAGGACCCGAACCTGCTCCCCTTAGTTATTGTCAGCTATACCCCCTAGATTCAGGCGGACCAGAAAAGAGGGAACGCACTGGCCTGCAGACAATTCCCGCAGGATCACGCCAATGAAAACCCAGATATCTGAGGCTTCTTATTCCTCAAATATAACCCCTTTAAATATTACGGGCTCAGTTTCACTAATATTCTTCGAGAGTTCCAGAGAATATAAGTAAGCACATGATGAAGCCAATTGATCTCAGGCTTCTTTCACACAAACACAAATTACATACAAACAACTGCTCGCCTGACGCGACAGAACAATTTCTGCATGCCAATTACACAGTTTCCGGCAGCAGTATTTAGCTCAGTTTCTATTGTTTAAAACAGGGTTTATACTATGACTCATCTCAAATATTCATGTGCTTTGGTCGCCTTGCTGGCGAGTGCAGGCATGGCACACGCAGGCACAATCACCATCTCCACAGATGGCAGCGATGTGGTGACTCATTACACAGGCTCCTCAGACAACGCTACAACAGCCTTTGATGAGACATCGCAAACCAGTATTGCCGACAGCGCAGACGTTGATCGCATTTTCGCAAATGAAATCAAAGGTAACGCTGCAGATATTGCTAGTAACAGCCAAACTATTTCCGACTTTCAGACCCTGTTTGGAACAGTGCAGACAACAGCACCAGCGGCAATCTCTAATGGCGTTAAAGATCCGCTGAAGAACAACACAGGCACACCTCTGGAGGAAGTCCGCGATATTGAAGCTGCGCTCAAAGATGGCACAACAGCCAAAACCGAGTGGAAAGCCTATCTGGACCACGTAGAGGCAAAAGCAGCTGCTGGCGAAGAGATCACCATGGATGCTCCGACAGATCCAGTGGCGGGTGACTTCACAAGTGGTGCTCTGCCTGCAAATATGGCGGCAGATCTAGGCACGCTTGATACTGCAGTAGACAACTACGCGGCGGAGCAGTTGCCACACGAGAACTACAGCACCTTCGCCACGGCCAATGGCGCCAATGCATCTGGCCGCGCAACGGCTCAGGCATTGGAAAGCGGCGAAGGTCTGGCGAATGGCATTCTGGCATCCTTCAACGCGGTAGATGCTAAGATTGGCGACATCAGCACACTGCCAAGCGATCTGCAGGCACCAACTCCGGCAGACACCACTGTCGTTTCGGCTGTGACTAAGCTGAACGAGAAGGTAGGCTCTCTGGCTGATCTGAACTCTACCTTTACTGGCACAGCCCGTAACAGTGTTGTGGCAGCAGTCAACAGCAATGCTGAGCGTATTACTGCCAACAGCGCAGCTATTTCTGACAATAGCTCCCGCATCGTTTCATTGGAAGAGGACGTTGATGAGCTGCAGTCCGGTGTTGCCATGGCAATCGCAATTGCCAACGCACCGATCATTCAGGGCGGTTACAACGGCCTGTCTCTTTCCGGTGGTTTCGGGCACTTCAAAGGCAAGTCTGCAGGTTCTATGAAAGCTGCCTTCATGCCAATGGACAACATGGCGATCACCGCCTCCGTCGCAACCGACTTTGACGACAACGTCGCCGCTGGCGCGGGTCTTGGTTTCTCATTCTAAGTTTTCAAGGAGAGGCACATGAGCCGACTTCTTTCATTTTTCTTCGTTGCCTTCGCCATGGTTTTCCATGGCGGGGGTGTTCTCGCACCTTCCTCAGCTCAGGCAAAAGAGGAATGGTCTGTTCAATGCAGCCGACAACAATGCCAGATGTACGCGGAGATCCGACTTCAAAACGGAACCTTGTTTAACAACATCGCGTTTCGCAAACTCAACGCCACCACGTATGCAGGCATTTTGAAGCTGCCGCTCGGTATTCACATCCCAAGTGGCATCAACATTGGCATTGACGAAGCCGCGATCATTCAGGCCAAGCTGATCACCTGCAATCCTGATGGCTGCGAAGCTGCCTTTACTGCAAACCAGACGGTGGTGGATTTTCTGAAGCGGGGAGACAAGATGTCGATCCTCGTGCGCAAGGCAGGTGATCGGAAGCAGCTGGCTCTCAATTACTCCCTGATCGGCTTCACCCGTAACTGGAACGCATTCCACAAGCGCATGGAAATGCTGACACCGTAGCCAGAAGGCCAATTGGATTTCTTGGGAGGAGTAAGTTATTGATATGCCTTGCACCTGTGGGAGGAGCTAGGCAGCCGTGACATACTCATCCAACACCGACAATTCCATATCCATTCGCGATGAGACCGAATTTCAGCGGTTTATCGGATATGAGCTGGAGCTTTTCCCAAAGGAAGGCACGGCAATCTGTGCGTTGGATACTGATGCCCGGTTTGCCAATCGCAGTGGAGTGGTACATGGGGCGATTGTGACCATGTTGTTGGATAATGCCTGCGGTGGATCTTGCAGTGCAACGGTGGATCCCACAGGTAAACAACCGTTCGTAACGCTGTCTCTCACCGTCAACTTCCTCGCACCAGCCATCTGCAAACGATTAGTGGCAAAAGGCAAAGTAACTGGAGGCGGCAAATCAACACTCTTTGCAGAGGCGGAGTTGTTTGACGAGAATGATCAGCTGATTGCAACGGCCACTGGCCCTTTCAAACGCGCACCACAGCGCGAGATGCGGCTTGATCACTCCTGAGTCTCGCGGGGCTTTGGTCCGACGCCATCAAAGAAGGTCGTCATGAGCAATGCCGTGACTTCTCCGATATCCGCCTTTTCTTTCACGATCATATCCCAGGCAGAAAACAACAGCACATCGTAGGTGTTCATCACCCATCGTGTTGGCAGCTCTTTGCGAATGTCGCCATCTTCTTTCGCTTGTTCAACCGAAGTGATTGTCTCTTGCTCCATAAGGGCATAGCGCGGATCTTTGCTCAGAACGCGTTCCCCATCCAGCCAGAAAGAGGAGAGGAAACGCAGCCGGTCCGCAAGCGGGAGCATCAGCTCAACAGCCCGCATCATCGCTTGTTTCCCGCGAAGACCTTCTTTCTCCATAGGCGTCAGCGCCTGAATAATATCCTCAAAGCTGACCTTCAGGACTTCTTCAATCAACGCTTCCCGAGAGGCAAAGTGTCGGTACAGCGTGGCGCGACCAATCCCGGCTATCTCTGCGATTTCCGTTAGTGAAGCCATTGGATTTTCTGGCAATTCAGCCAACCCGGCTTCGATCAGGGCCCGGCGGGACTTAACAGCCCTTTTATCACGCAACACTATTTTACCCTCATTTTATGAGACGCACTTGTCTCACATATACTCATTATGATACACAATCGTCTCACAAATCAAGATCAGAGATGATTACGAGGCATTCACTCAGCGATAATCGGGCATTCCGTAGGCCTTCACCAAACTCTGAAACTTGCCTCTATGAAACGTATTGCTCAGGAGCACTGAATGTCCAAACGGATTGTGTGGTTGTCAGCAGCATTGGTGCTACTGGGAACTGTCGGTACCTATGTTCTTTCGCTGGAAGACACAAGTGATGTCGACATCGGAGAAAATGAAGTTGTTCTGCCTGTGGTGAGCTATGTGACTGCACAGGCAAGCGATAACACCGGCCATATTTCTGTTTTTGCTGAAGTCCGCCCACGCTGGACTGCTGATCTAAAGGCTCAGGTCTCTGGCAAACTGTTGTCCGTTGCTCCTCAAGCACTTGAAGGCAAGAAAGTCTCCAAGAACGAGCCAATGGCGCAGCTGGAAAAGCACACTTATGAAGCCCAACTGGAAGACGCCAAATACCAGCAGTCAACAGCAGAATTCAATCTGAAGAAAAAGCAGAACAAGCATGTGCTCGCGCTGAAAAACTGGCGTGCAGTGAATCCGAAGGAAGATCCGCCGGAAATGGCTGTTCACATTCCGGAGCTGCGCGTTGCAGAAAAAGCGCTGGAGGCAGCCGTTCAGAAGGTGAAAGTCGCACAGTATGATGTGAACGCGACCACCATCAAAGCTCCTTTCAGCGGCTTCGTCACCAAACGCTATGTGAGTATCGGACAAAGCATCTCTGTCGGCGATACGCTGTTCACCCTGCTGGATGCTGAGCAACTGGATATTACGGTCTCTCTGGATCAAACCCAATGGAACCTGCTGGAAAAGGCGTGGCAGGAATTTCCGGCTAAGATATATAATGCCAACAAGGAACTGGTCGGGATTGCAAAGATCCAGCGCGGTGGTGGCTTCCTTGACCCTAAATCACGCCGTTATCAGCTCTTCCTCGAAATCGTGAAATCACCTGAAACCTCTGTTCTGCCGGGGGAGTTCGTTACAGTTGAACTGCAAAGCAAAACAGTCAACGACAGCCTGAAATTGCCTGCGACTGCGCTCACACAGGAAGGGTTCGTCTGGTTCCTGAGCAACAACGACGAACTGCAGCGCTTTGAGGCTTCCGTCGTTTTCCGTGATGATACAGATATCATTGTGAAGATGCCGCATGAACTGCAAGACCTTGATGAGAAGCGCGTTGTTCAGCTGCCGATGGCCGCGTTCTTACCGGGTCAGCATGTTGCCCCAACACCAGCGGGGCACTAGCACATGGCCTGGCTCACAAACTGGTTTATTCGCAACCCGGTCGCAGCAAACCTCATCATGGCGTTCATCCTGATTGTCGGGGTGTCTTCTCTCATGAACATCCGCATCGAGGGCTTTCCCAAGCTGCCTGCGGATACTGTGACCATCACGACGGAACTGCCCAACGGCTACACGGAGCAGGTTGATAAGCAAATCACCCGCAAGGTGGAAAAGGCGTTGGAAGGTCTGAGCGGCGTCAAAAACATCAGCTCAATTTCGCAACCAGGTTCGTCTGTTGTCTCCGTTCAAAAGACAAGCGACACCAAACTATCCACCTTGCTGGATGACATCCGCTTGAAAATTGATGGCATTTACAATCTGCCGAAGAAGGCGGAACGGCCTGTCATTGAAAAAGAGAGCATGGATATGCCAGCCATGTTTGTGCAGGTCTACGGCGATGCGGATTTCAAAACTTTGCAGCGCATTGCCCGTCAGCTGCGCAACAAGCTGCTGGCCAGCCCGGAGGTTTCCCGCCTCAAACAATGGGGTTTGCAGACCGAGCAGATCAAGATCGGTTTAGAACCGTACACGCTGGAACGTCTAAACCTGACCCCTGAGCAAGTCATGAACCGCATCCGCGAGTCTTCTCTTTACTTCCAGGGCGGAACGCTGAAGACAGAGGGCGGCTACATCTCTTTGCGCGCGGATACACAGGCCTATTATAAAGCCGACTTTGAGCGCATCCCGATCATCGAGTGGGAAGACGGCACGACAACCACTCTTGGTGATATTGCCAAGGTGGAAGACGCCTTTGCTGACATTGATATGGAAGCACGCTTCAACGGCAAAGAGTCCGTTGGGCTGGAAGTTCTGATTGGCCGCAAAGACAACCTTATTAATGTCTCAGAGGATGTGCAGGCCATCATAGCTGACTTCCGCACAACCCTGCCGACTGGCGTACAGGTGGGGATTTGGGGCAACTCCAGTGATTACATCGAGGATCGCCTGACCCTTCTCAGCTCCAACGCATTTCAGGGGCTGGCTTTGGTGGTGTTGATCCTGTCGCTGTTCCTCAACATGAAGCTGGCCTTCTGGGTCGCTATGGGTATTCCAATCTCATTAGCTGGTGCATTTGCTGTGGCGACGACTGGCTGGGTGGATTATTCACTCAACGACATCACAACATTCGGTCTCATCATCGCGCTCGGCATTCTTGTCGATGATGCAGTGGTGGTCGGTGAAAGTGTCTTTGAGCAGCGCAAACGCTATGCAGACCCACGCAAAGGCACGGCTGCGGGCGTACACAAAGTAGCCGTTGCGACGATATTTGGCGTACTGACAACAACAGCGGCATTCTTCCCAATGCTTCTGATGAACAGTGAGCTGGGTAAGATCCTCGGCAGCTTCTCAGGCATTGTTATTCTGGCGTTGTTGTTCTCTCTGTTCGAGAGCAAGTTCATCCTGCCTGCTCACCTCGCATACATCTCCTTGGAAGAGAAGAAGCAGAACATCTTCTCCCGCAGCTGGGGCAAGGTTCAGAGCGTGGCTCGCGGTGGCTTGTTCTGGTTCCGCGATACGGTCTATTTCCCAGTGCTTAGATGGGCTATCCGACAGCGATATGCGGTTCTGTTTGGCTTCATTTCTGTAGCAGTGCTTGTTTTTGGCCTGATGTGGAAGGGCAAAATCCACTCTGTGTTCTTTCCGGAAATTCCCGGTCAGTATATCGTGGTGAACATGGAGATGGATCCACGTGCACCATTTGAGCTGACGCAGAGCAACATCTCCACGATTGAAAACATCGCAAGTGCTGTTGACCGGCAATATGCCGAGCAACAGCCGGACGTGGGCGGTGTGTTCCAGAACATCTTCCGCATCGTATCCGACAGCACAAATGCCACCATCTATGCAGAGCTTCGCCCGTTGGACGAGCGCGGGGATGCAAAGACAGGTGACATTCTGCGCGACTGGCAGGACCGTACCGGCACTTTGGAAGGTGTTTCCAAACTCACCTTCTCGGGCTTTGAAGCGATCGGTGGCGGGTTCAAGATCCGTTTGTTTGGCGAAAGTTCGGAGCAGTTGCAGCTGGCGAGTGAAGAGCTCATGGCAGAACTTGGCAAACGAGCCGGTGTCAGCAACCAGCGCGACACGTTCAAAGCAGGTCAGCCAGAACTTCGCCTGACACTAAAATCAGAAGCTCGTCATCTTGGCTTTACGCCAGAGCGGTTGGCAAGTCAGGTGGCGCACCAGTTTGGAGGTGGGGAAGCACAGCGCATCCAGCGTGGTGACTCAGAGGTTCGCGTGATTGTTCGCAACACGCTGGACGCCCGTGATGCCATTGAGGACCTGTTGCAGTCCCGCCTGCGCGGTGCCAACGACAACTGGGTCACACTGCAATCAGTTGCCAATATCGAAGCACGCTATGTGCCCGGATACGTGTACCGCAGAAACGGAGATCAGGTCGCCACAATCGAAGCTGACACCAATAAACAGATCGTTGCTCCTGCTGAGCTGGGTCAGGATATCTTCACCTCCGTTGTGCCCCAACTACAACAGAAGTATCCCGGCGTTAAAATTAAGCAGGGTGGCGAGCTGGAGGAAATGGGTGAAGTTAAGGGGAATATGA
Source organism: Pseudovibrio sp. Ad26 (assembly GCF_001623285.1). Taxonomy (NCBI): domain Bacteria; kingdom Pseudomonadati; phylum Pseudomonadota; class Alphaproteobacteria; order Hyphomicrobiales; family Stappiaceae; genus Pseudovibrio; species Pseudovibrio sp. Ad26. The sequence goes on along the minus strand of NZ_LMCE01000049.1, from coordinate 246,469 downwards.
ACCGCGCCCTTCTCATCACCTGTTTCCTCATCTTTGTCCTGTTAGCGATCCCGCTGAAGTCTTACTTCAAACCGCTCATCATCATGTCCGTGGTACCATTTGGAGTAGTCGGGGCAATCCTCGGCCATGCCATTATGGGCATCCCGTTCAGCATGATGTCGATCTTCGGCCTGCTGGCGCTGATCGGTGTGATCGTCAACGACTCTCTCGTCATGGTCACACACTACCTTCACCTGCGTGAGGATGGTGTAGATCATATAGAAGCAACGGAGCGCAGTGGCATGGATCGCTTCCAGGCGATCTTCCTGACAACAGCAACCACCGTCGCCGGTTTGATGCCGCTCATGAGCGAAACTTCCGAGCAGGCCATGTACCTGATCCCGGCGGCAGTCTCTCTGGCGTACGGTGAAATTTTCGGGACGCTTATTACTTTAATCCTGATTCCAGTACTGGTCGCAATTGCGGAAGATATTCGCGTATTTCTCTTCGGCAAACGCGATAAGGCATTGGAATATGCGCAAATGGAGCGAAAAGAGGCCCTGGAAGCAGAGGAAAAACACGCGATTTCAGAAAAATCCCCAGAGAATGACAAAGATACAAAACCTGAGGGTTTTCCTCTAGAAAAGGCCTAAACGGACCTTACGACACGGCCTCCCCTTGCGGAGGCCGTTTTTTGTAGAGAACTGCCCTAACGAAATCTGCTAGTTAACCCACTGTGAATCCGCAGAATTCCAGCATTAAATACATATAAGAAATCGCTTAAATATTGGATTTTCTAATATTTTAATATTCTAATATAAATTATATATTAGAAATGCAGCATGCACTTATATATTGCGGAATCTCAAAGAGAAAAAATCTACTAATCCGGAATTGATTGCACTCAATTTGTGCTTTTTACATTTACTCTAAGTTCCTGCGCGTACGAGCGGGCACGTATAACGTTACGGTGTCTGCTCCAATCAAATAGCTGCAAGAGGCGGCTGTTAGTACGGAGTACGCACATGGCTGGCTTAAGCCAAAATACCCAGACCACCACTCCAGCAGTGAGCAAAGGCCGCGAGAGAGTAGCATTCCTGTTTCTGGCAGTTGTTCTTGCGCCAGTTCTGATGACTGCAGCTGTTGGCGGATACGGCTTCCTTATCTGGATGTCGCAGATCCTGTTTGGCCCACCGTCCTTTTAAGAGGTAGTCGTGGCCAACTTATCCCGCAGAGCATTCTTTACCCGCTTAAGCGCTACCCCAGAGGTGGTGACCCCGGTTCGTCCGCCTTGGACAACGGAACAGCGGATTGAAGACAAATGCACCGGTTGCTTTGAATGTGTCAAAGCCTGCCCGGAAGCCATTTTGTTCAGCGCGGATAATCGGCCTTACCTCAAAACCGGTGTTGGAGAATGCACGTTCTGCGAAGAGTGCGCAAAAGCGTGCCCAGAGGAAGATCTGTTTGATCTGACTGCGGCACCCTGGAGGCTCACAGCAGAAATTCAGCAAGGGGCATGCCTGCTTGGAAAGGGCGTTTCCTGCCAGACCTGCACCGACAGCTGTGACCCAAGAGCCCTCCGGTTCGATATGCGTGTCGCGCCTGCAGGAAAGATTCAACTGGATGCAGACCAATGCAACGGCTGCGGAGCTTGTCTCATTTCCTGCCCCGTAGATGCGATCGCCATGAACGACCAGAGCCGAGAAAGTTTAGCAAATGCGTAATGCAACAACCGTAGAGCGCAAAGAAGAAGCCGGTGTCTGGCACATTTCAAGTGTGCTGCTCCAGGCCGATCCTGCCAAGCGAGAGCAGATATGCGCTGCGATTGAACAGATACCTTCTGCTGAAATTGCAGAAGTAGCTGACACAACAAAGATAATTGTGACGCTGGAAACACCGAGCGAACGCGACCTCGCGAACGCTTTGAGTGACATGCAGCAGTTAGATGGCGTGGTTACGGCTTCGCTCATCTTCCACCAAACCGACACCACCGACCTCAATTCAATTGTGATTTCTGATCAGGGTGACATGCAACCCGAGGGGACTTGCTCATGATTAAACTAACAAGACGCGCTGTCATTAAGGCGCAGGCTGTTGCAGCGGCAACTGCCGCAGCCGGGGCAAGCCTTCCGGCGCAAGCGGCAAACATTGTAACAGACGCAAGCAAAACAGACCTGAAATGGTCCAAAGCTGCTTGCCGTTTCTGCGGTACCGGTTGTTCCATCATGGTTGCGACCAAGAATGACCGCGTTGTTGCAACACATGGTGATGCTCAGAGCCCGGTTAACAAGGGCCTGAACTGTGTGAAAGGTTACTTCCTTTCCAAGATCATGTACGGCAAAGACCGTCTTGAGCAGCCACTGCTGCGTAAAACCGACGGCAAGTACGACAAAGAAGGCGAATTCGAGCCAGTATCCTGGGACGAAGCTTTCGACATCATGGCTGTGAAAGCAAAAGAAGCCATGAAGAAGAACGGCCCTTACGCGGTTGGCATGTTCGGCTCAGGCCAGTGGACTGTTTGGGAAGGCTACGCAGCTTCTAAGCTCTGGAAAGCTGGCTTCCGCTCTAACACCATTGACCCGAACGCACGTCACTGCATGGCTTCTGCTGTAGGCGCATTCATGCGGACCTTCGGCATTGATGAGCCAATGGGTTGTTACGACGATTTTGAGAACGCAGACGCCTTCGTGCTCTGGGGTTCCAACATGGCAGAGATGCACCCGGTTCTGTGGACCCGTATCGCTGATCGCCGCCTGTCTAACCCAGATGTAAAAGTTGCTGTTCTTTCTACATACCAGCACCGCAGCTTTGACCTTGCTGACATCCCAATGGTCTTCACTCCGCAGACCGATCTCGTGATTGCGAACTTCATCGCAAACTACATCATCGAGAACGAAGCCGTGGACATGGACTTCGTTAGCAAGCACACCAACTTCCGCCTTGGCAATCAGGACATCGGTTACGGCCTGCGCCCTGAGCACCCATTACAGCAAGCTGCTAAGAACGCTGACAAAGCTGGTGGTTCTAAAGAAATCAGCTTCGAAGAGTATGCAGAGTTCGTTAAGCCATACACTCTCGAATACGCTGAGAAGATGTCTGGTGTTCCTGCAAACCGTCTGCTGGAACTGGCAAAGCTTTACGCTGATCCAGACAAAAAAGTTATGTCCCTGTGGACCATGGGTGCGAACCAGCATACCCGCGGCGTTTGGGTCAACCAGATGTTCTACAACATCCACCTACTCACCGGCAAAATCTCCAAGCCAGGGTGTGGTCCGTTCTCACTGACCGGTCAGCCATCCGCTTGTGGTACAGCTCGTGAAGTTGGTACATTCTCCCACCGTCTGCCAGCAGACATGGTTGTGAAAAACCCTGAGCACCGGAAAATTGCAGAGAAAATCTGGAAACTTCCAGACGGCACAATTCCTGCGAAACCAGGTTACCATGCTGTTCAGCAGTCCCGTATGCTCAAAGACGGCAAACTAAACTTCTACTGGACCCAGGTCACCAACAACATGCAGGCTGGTCCTAACGTTGTTGAAGAGATCTACCCAGGCTGGAGAAATCCAGAGAACTTCATCGTTGTTTCCGATCCGTACCCAACAGTGTCCGCAATGGCTGCTGACCTTATTCTGCCAACAGCAATGTGGGTAGAAAAAGAAGGCGCTTACGGCAACGCTGAACGTCGTACTCAGTTCTGGCATCAGCTGGTTTCTGCTCCGGGCGATGCAAAGTCTGACCTTTGGCAGACCGTTGAGTTCTCCAAGCGCTTCAAAGTTGAAGACGTATGGCCTGAAGAACTGATCGCAAAGCAGCCAGAAGTACGCGGTAAAACTCTGTTTGACATCCTGTTTGCAAACGGCAACGTCGACAAGTTCCCGCTTTCTGAAACCAGCGATGAATACAAGAACGACGAAGCAAACGACTTCGGCTTCTACATTCAAAAAGGTCTGTTCGAAGAATACGCTGCCTTTGGCCGTGACCACGGTCACGATCTGGCACCGTTCGAGCGTTACCACGAAGAACGTGGCCTGCGTTGGCCTGTTGTGAATGGCAAAGAAACCCAGTGGCGCTTCCGCGAAGGTTCTGACCCATACGTTGGCGAAGGCAAAGGCTTCGAGTTTTACGGTCATAAAGACGGTAAAGCACGCATCTTCGCGCTTCCATACGAAGCACCGCCAGAAATGCCAGATGAAGACTACGATTTCTGGCTCTGCACTGGTCGCGTGATCGAGCACTGGCACACTGGCACCATGACCCAGCGCGTTCCTGAGCTGTACAAAGCTGTTCCAAATGCTCTGTGCTACATGCATCCTGATGATGCAAAAGCGAAGGGCCTGCGTCGTGGTTCTGAAGTGCGCGTTGTTTCCCGTCGCGGTGAAATCACAACACGCATCGAGACCCGTGGCCGTAACAAGCCACCAAAAGGCCTCGTGTTCGTACCGTTCTTTGATGCAAGCCAGCTCATCAACAAGGTGACACTGGATGCAACAGATCCTCTTTCAAAACAGACCGACTATAAGAAGTGCGCGGTCAAGATTGTAGCCGTGTGAGGTACGCCATGAAACTTCTGAAACTCCTTGTAGCCAGCTTTATCGCTGTGTCTGTCTTTGGTGGAGCAAGCTCTTTTGCTGCTGACACCATCTCGCAAATGCGCAACGCGGACATCCTGACTCAGGATGCCGCACCGCGGATCCCGAAAGTCGTGAACTCTGACGAACGTCAGGTGCGTAACTACCCTGAGCAGCCACCATTGATCCCTCACAAGATCGACGGCTACCAGATCGACAAGCGCCTGAACAAATGCATGACTTGTCACAGCCGTACGGCAATTGAAAAGTCTCAGGCACCAATGATCTCCATCACGCACTTTATGAACCGTGATAATCAGTTCCTGGCGTCTGTTTCCCCTCGCCGTTTCTTCTGCACCCAGTGTCATGTGCCTCAGACTGAAGCCAAGCCACTGGTTGAGAACACCTTCGTTGACGTTGATGACGTGCTCGAAGGTAAGGCCGGCAAGTAGGAGCACACCGTATGTTTTCAGCTATCAAACGGTTCTGGCAGGTTATCCGCAAACCTAGTGTCCATTACAGCCTCGGCTTTTTGACACTTGGCGGGTTCGTCGCTGGCATCATCTTCTGGGGCGGGTTCAACACCGCCCTGGAAGTCACCAACACAGAAGAATTCTGTATTGGGTGTCACGAGATGGAAAACACTGTCTATCAGGAACTTAAGACCACCATTCACTATACCAACCGGTCTGGTGTGCGTGCGACTTGCCCTGATTGTCACGTACCTCACAACTGGACTTCTAAGGTTGCCCGTAAGATTCAGGCATCCAAGGAAGTTTACGGCAAGATCTTCGGCACAATCAGCACGCCGGAGAAATTCGAGGACAAGCGTCTTGAGCTGGCAAGCCACGAATGGGCTCGCTTTAAAGCCAACGACTCTCTTGAATGCCGTAACTGTCACAGTGAAGAGTCCATGGACTTTACACGCCAGAGCCTGAGAGCTTCTGAGCAGCATGAGAAATTCCTCGTGACTGGTGAGAAGACCTGTATCGACTGCCACAAAGGCATCGCACACAAGCTACCTGATCTGAGCCTGCTGAAAGAGGGTCATTAAGAGTGCAGCTTGCTTGATTGGTTACGGTCAAATCTCGCAAACTCACTCAAGCAAAGACTTTAGAACTCAATGCGTGTTTGCAAGTGTGCGCGGCGAGTTCTAAGACCCATCACATGCTCAGACAAAAGAACCCCGCGGTTTGAAACCACGGGGTTTTTTCTTGTCCACATTTATTCCATAATTTTATCAATTAAAATTATATGAAATATACTCATGAGGTTCAATTTCTGAAAAATGCCTCAGAGTCACCTCAATTCCCGCAATTTTGCGAGAGTTTACAGATATTAACCAATACAAGTCACACCTGAAATTTTTCTGATATTTTCACCCTGGGGGTACCCCTGATTTCCTTAGGGAAGGTCTCCAGTCTCACACCAGTGCTTTTTGACACTCCGGTAAAAACTAGGGGCCATATGCTCTCTGAAAATCGAGCGTATTAGAACACACCACATCTGCAACCCATTGTTTTTGCGGAACTAATAAACTCGTCCTCAATTCAGGTGTACGTGCATGACGCTGCAGCTGAAAACTTTAGACCGGGCAGAGCACACGCAAGCTTCGCCCCTCTGAAAGGACATAAAAAGATGAACGCATTGAAGCTTTCTGCTGCTGTCGTGGCCCTCATCGCAGGCATGAGCACCGCTCACGCTGCTAATATCGCCGTTTCTGACGGCACAGTGACCACCACTGGCGGCACCGTAAACGGCGGTCTGGCTGATGGTTCCACCACCTCTGGGCAGACTGGTACTACAACAGGCATCACTGCAACCATAAGTGATATTAATGAGTCAGACCTAAGCACTGCACTTCAGGACAAGATTAACGACTCTGTTGATGAGTCCGATCTCAGCTCCGCACTGACCACGAAAATTAACGGGAAAGCTGACCAGAGCGCGCTTGAAGCTGAAAAACTTCGGATTACGAAGAATGCCAGTGATATCAGTACAAACGCTGGTGATATCGCTGACAACAAAACTGCAATTGGCACCAACAAAACCGCGCACGAGCTCAATGCAACTAACATCCAAACTAACGTTGCAGACATTACAACGAACAAGCATGCGATTGCTGTAAATCTGGCTTCCATCGACCAGAACAAAGCCAACATCACGACAAACACAAGCAATATTGCCTCCAACACGACCCGTATCGGCGTGAATGAAGGAAATATCGCGACAAACACCACGAACATTGCAACTAATGCGACCAATATCTCCTCCAACACTGGCCGCATCGAGGTGAACGAGCAGAACATTGCGACCAACACGACCAACATCGCAACCAACGCTGCCAATATCTCCTCCAACACCGATCGTATCGTGTCACTGGAAAACGATGTTGACGAGCTGCGCAGCGGTGTCGCGATGGCAGTGGCGATTGCAAACGCTCCGGTTTTACAGGGTGGTAAAAACGGCATCTCCGTTTCCGGGGGTTTTGGGCATTTCAAAGGCAAAGCAGCATCTGCTTTGAAAGTGGCCTTCCTGCCAACCGAGAACATGGCTGTTACAGCTTCTGTAGCCACAGACTTCAGCAACAACGTCACTGCTGGCGCTGGTCTGGGCTTCTCCTTCTAACAAGGATGTAGATCATGAAACCAATCTGGATCCTGCTGACAGCGGCAATGCTCTTTTTCTTTCAGGGTGTGAATGCGTACAGCACCACTGAGCCTTCCAATGAAGAGGATTGGTCAGTCAAATGCAGCAGTGACCTTTGTCAGGTCTATGCTGAAATCCGGCTTGAGAACGGTGCGCTGGTAAATTCCATCATGTTTCGCAAACTCGAAGCAGATGTGTATGCAGCTATTATCAAGCTGCCGCTCGGGATCCACATCCCCAGCGGCATCCAGATTGGCATTGACGACGATGCCTTGTTCGACGCCAAGCTGATCACCTGTCAGCCAGACGGGTGCGAGGCGGCGTTTAACGCCAACAAGACCATCGTCAACTTCCTCAAGCGCGGCAAGGCCATGTCCATTGTTGTCACCAAGACCAATGACCGCAAAAAGCTGGCGCTGAACTACTCCCTGATCGGCTTCACTCGCAACTGGGAAGAATTCACCAAGCGCATGGCAGTCTTGCTGCCAGATGAGACAACCGGCTGATTTGCCCTGCCAAGACCCATGGTTGAAGCCTTAAGCTTTGAGGTCTATATTGAGGCAGATAGGAACGGGAGGCTCTCGCCCCCCATTCCCGTCGCTAGATGACTTTAATAAGAGCTCGGAAGAAGATGGTCAGTCGATTCCGGGCTCTTGTCATGCTCAGCTTAAACTTAAGCTTTATCGCAAGATTCATCCAACATACCACCTCCTCACCAAGCCTTGCTACGATCGGAGTGCCTAACTCTCTCCGATTGCGCGGACTGACACGCGCTGCTGCTTTGCAAGGAAGTGGCTGACAGCAGCCTAACAAGCTCGCAAACACTGCGCGTCCCCGGATCATCTCCCACACAAAACACCTAGCGCCTTCATTGGGTATCGATGCCTTTACGCCCACGCGATTTTCGGATGATGTTGAGTGAAAAGCTGCTGCAGCTTAACGCTTTGTTTTATCTATCACCCCATGAGGTTTGCCCCTGCATTGCAGCGTAAACTAAGATTACGCCAAGCCTAAAACGCGTAACATGTATGGCTTAAGCACAGTGCTTCGCACACGCATCAGGAAGGTGATGCTATTGACTGATCAAGAGAAGAAATCAGAGCACCTCTCAAACATCGCGGCCTTTTATTCCGGGAAGCTTGCAGACGGAAAAGGCAGGAACACGTTCCAACAAGCCTTGGCTCCTGATTATGATGCCCAGGAGATTCCGGAGCACTTGCTTGGCTCTAGTTTTGGCTGTGGCAATCCGCTGGCTTTCTCGCAGATAAAGGAAGGGGAGACAGTGCTCGATCTCGGATCTGGAGCCGGGCTGGACCTTATCCTCGCCGCCGAGAAAACCGGGCCGTCGGGTAGAGTGATCGGCATTGATGTCAGCGAGGATATGATCGCGCTCGCCAAAAGCAATTGCGAACAACACGGCCTCCGCAATGTTGAACTCCACCAAGGTGTTATCGAACATCTACCATTCCCGGATCAGTCCGTGGACTGGGTCATCTCAAACTGCGTCATCAACCTGTCTGCCGACAAAGCAGCAGTGTTCTCTGAGATCAACCGTGTGCTCAAGCCGGGTGGCAAACTCGTTATCTCAGACATGCTGGCGGAGGATTTACCGGACTGGCTACATATGCATCAGGATCTTCTATCCGCCTGTATTTCTGGCGCAGTATCTGAAGCAGCTTATTTGGAGTTTGCAGGAAACAGCGGTCTCACTGCGCTGACTGTTCTGGATCGTATGACCTATGAGGATGTCGTTCTTAAACAGCTCATCAAAGACGAGCTGCCCGTCGCACTGGACGAACTGTCGAGACAGCTTGGGCTTTCAACAGATGCAATGCTGGACAAAGCAGCCAATGAGCTTTCAGGCAAGGTGAAGGCCATCAAGCTATACGGCGAAAAACCATCCTAAAGCCTCGGCTTTAGCAATTCAGGCTCTCTTCTGGCCTAGCAAAACATAGTAGCCGACACCCAGCCCCATGAGCGTCAAAGCAATTAGCGCGGCAACAAGATCATATGCAAAGCACGACGTGAGCGCCAAAAGCGAAAGAACAAGCGTTACATAGGCTGTCTTTTGCCCACCTGGAGCACGATAAGGCCGGTGCAACTCTGCATAATCTCGTTTCAGCAAAATGTAGCTGACGCTTTGCAGGGCGTAGGAGAGCGTCGCGCCAATCACCGCAATGTTGATCATCAGCTCGCCTTCTCCACTTACCGAGCAGATAAACCCAATCACCCCCGGAATGATCAATGCCCAATGCGGAACTTTTCGAGAGCTTATGGCAGACATGAAGCGGGGCAAATACCCTTCCCGCGACATGGCGAACACCAACCTGCTGTAGCCAAAAATAATGGAGAAGAACGAGGCGATCAGTCCGGCCAGCCCCACCAGATTGACAACATCCGCCAGTACTGACTCTTCACCGAAAACGTGCTTCAGCGCATCAACCAATGGCGCGCCATAATCGCCAACTTGCTGTGACGAGGCAGCTCCAGGAATAAACACCACAATCAAAACCGCACTGACCAGCAGAAAGAGCATGGCACCGATGATGCCTCGCGGCAGATCAACAGCTGGATCCTTTGCTTCCTCTGCTGCAAGCGGCACACCTTCAACCGCCAAGAACAACCACATGGCAAACGGAAATGCGGCCCAGACTGACACCGCATCAAACGAGAACAGGTTCGGTTCTATCGATGCGCCGTAAGAGGATGCAGCAAGGTTGCTCAGGCTGAAATGAGGGCCAAGTGCCAGCAATGTCACGACAATAGCCAGCACGGCAAACACCGTCACCACCAACATAAACCGCAGCGCTTCTCCCACTCCAACCAAGTGTACACCGATAAAAACCAGGTAAAAAACTGCGTACACGAGAGGGCCGTTGATGCCCCAAAGCGCTTCAATATATTGCCCGATGAAGATGACAATCGCAGCCGGAGCGATGGAGTATTCCAGCAACACCGCCAGTGCGGTGGCAAAGCCCCCCGTATCCCCCATCACCTTTCGTGAAATCCGGTAGCCTCCCGCGGCACTCGGTAAGGCGGCAGACATCTCAGCAAGGCACAAAACAAGGCAGAAATACATGAGCCCCATCAATGCCACAGCGATCACCATACCAAACCAGTTTGTCACCGCGAACCCATAGTTCCACCCGGCAAAACTGCCCGAAATCACATAGGAAACCCCGAGCGTCGCCAGCAAAAACCAACCTGCGGCTCCCTTTTGAAGCTGTGATTTCTCGTCGTGTTTCATGTCCACTTCTCACCTTTCGCATCAGGTTGATCATGTAATGCTACGCGGTCATTATGGTGGGGTCGATCCCTTCAGATCGCTGACCTGAATGCTGGTGAGTACCTTAATTTCTTAAGCTACGCCCATGCACACTTAGAGGAAAGCAGATTAAGTATGATGCAGAGTAAATGGAGGGCAGCCTCCTAAGGGTACGATTGAGAACCTCTTGGAATACGGGAATCTCAACATCTTTGTTTAGGTGCAGGTGCCAGGAGTTGACGCAGGAAAACTAGCATTGGTAGCAAAGGCAGAGATATACATCTTTTAGATTGTATTTACAGTGCAAAACACCTATGCATCTCACATTAATTTACTTATGGATTTCAGATGCGTCCTTATTCCTTATACGCCTTTGTTCTTGGCACCAAACTCAGTACATATCTCATCTTTGAAGTGGTTTTTATCTGCGGTTTCGCTCTAGCGATCATTCAACTGCGTACTTCCACGTTCTCAACTCATCGTACAATTCATATGTTTCTGGTTGCACTCGTCTGTACTGCAGTGCTCTGCTTCAATGCGATCTGGTTCGCAATGCCTCACATCATTGCTCACACAGCCCTTTGGTTTGCAGACTTGGTGTTTTATTTCTCAATAGTTTTGCTTGGATATATCTATGCGGCTATTTGCATCGCTCGAGCAAATGACGCGTTCAAAAGCCATGCATATGCTTGGTTAGGTCTCATCCCAATCGGAAATTTTATCCTGATGTTTTGGGACCCAATTGTCAGACCACACTACAGCGGGGCTACGGCTATTAAGGATATTGCACTGATTGGTACCGTGCTTTGTCTGCTCTGGTTCGCACCTGAGCTAAGGTATGACGTCGATAAAGGACTGACTGACATGCTCCAGGTGGTTGCAGATGCCTCAGACGCTCGCTGATGCATTCAGCCTCTTAGGCGGTTCGGGTTATGATCTGGGTATACTGCTTGTGGTTCTGCCATTATCATTTCTACTTGGGGCTGTTTTTTTCTCTCATGTGAACTATCAGATTAGCTGGACAACTTACTTTGCCACAATCAACATCATCCATATAGCTGTTCTCGGCACTAAGCTCCAATGGCATTATATGTTGTCATTTGTATCAGGCTCACATCAATTTATTGTCGGGGTTCTGATCTCGCTTCAACTTTGCGCACTCGGAGTTTTGAAGGCTGCCGCCGCGACCGGACGGTCCAATAACGCTTATGGACATTCTGGATATTCATGGTTCGCACTCCTCCCTCTATTTGATCTTATCCTGATTTTCTCCAAAGCGCGCTTCCCCCCAAGGGGCGGTTACCGTGTGTTCATAACTGAATTTGGCGGATTATTACTCGCGGTGCTCCTGTTCTTTATCTACAGGTCTCTCTCAAATCATGTCGCGAGCATTACTGGAGGGTAGAATGTGGACTGCAGCTCCTCTGTGACTTTGACTTGTAGGGATCTACATAGCTCTTATGGACAAATCCGATTGGCAAAAAAGTAGTACCGCCTCTTTCACAAATAGTAAGCCTACCAAGCAGGCTCATCTACTCGGAGCCTTATCACACAAAAACCCCGTGGAGGGGATCCACGGGGTCTCTTAGCTCTGCCTGATAAGGGGGGTGAATCAGGCAGGCGCCTGAGCGGTTTGGCGGGTGCAGACGGAGGCGAGTTCCTCTTGTGCCTGATACTGAGAGAGGAACACTTTGCCCGTCAGCTCATCAAGGAAGTGCGAGCGTTGGAGGCGGTCCATTACCGGGCCTTTCACCTCTGAAAGATGCAGCGTGATGCCTGCGTCTTGTAACCGGTGATTGATGGCTTCCAGAGATTCTAGAGCACTCAGATCCACTTCATTCACCGCAGAGCATTGCAGCACCACATGCTTGAGGCACTCATCATCCACCGCCCGGTCGTAGACGTAATCTTCCAGAAAACGCGCGTTGGCGAAGTAGAGGCTCTCATCAATGCGGATGGTCAGCAGCTCTGGCGTTGTCAGCACTTCATGCCGGTTGATATTGCGAAAATGCTCGGTTCCCGGCACCAGCCCAACCTCTGCAATGTGAGGCCGGGAGGTCTTGTAGAGGTAGAGACCAATGGAGAGGATCACGCCCGCAGAGACACCTGTCTCAACACCAAAGCCGAGGGTCAGCAAAATGGTAGCGGCCACGGCTGAGAAGTCAGACTTGGAGTAGCTCCAGCTGTGCTTGAGAATGCTGAAATCCACCAGGGACAACACAGCCACAATGATGGTCGCAGCCAATGTGGCCTTGGGCAGGAAGAAGATGAGCGGTGTGAGGGAAACAGCAGCAATTGCCAAACCAACTGCCGTATAAGCGCCGGCAGCAGGCGTTTCAGCACCCGCATCAAAGTTGACCACGGAACGGGCAAACCCACCCGTTACAGGATAACCACCTGTGAAGGCCGCACCAAGATTGGCAGCACCCAGACCAATCAGCTCCTGATCCGGATCGATACGCTGACGCTTTTTGGCTGCCAGCGTTTGCGCCACGGAAACGGATTCCACAAAACCAATAATGGAGATCAGAAGCGCAGGTATAAACAGCGCGCCGATCAACTCACTGGAGAAGCTTGGCATGCTGAGCGGCGGCAGGCTTTGCGGCACAGCGCCGACGATCTTTACTCCGGCTTGATCCAAACTGAAAATCCACGCCACAGCTGTCGTCGCCACCACGGCGGCGACCGGTCCAGCCTTGGTCAAAACATCTGCAAGGCGTGGCTTCAGGCCCATGTTCAGCAGCATCGGTTTCATGCCCTTGCGCACCCAGAACAGGAACAGGGTGGCCGAGACACCAATCAGGATCGTCGCCAGATTGGCTTCGCCCAGATGCTCCCAGATGGAAAAGATAATCTCCACCAGCGTATGCCCTTTCGCGTCCACACCCAGAATGTGTTTGAGCTGGCTGCTGGCGATCAAAACACCTGAGGCCGTGATGAAACCGGCAATCACAGGGTGGGAGAGGAAGTTGGCGAGAAAACCGAGTTTGAACACGCCCATCAGCAACAAAATACCGCCGGACAGCATGGCAAGGGTCAGTGCAGCAATGGCATAGCCCGCCGTGCCGCTGTCTGCGATCTGGCCAATCGCGGCTGCAGTCATGAGCGAAACAACAGCAACCGGGCCAACGGCCAGCGCACGGCTGGTGCCAAAGATGGCGTACAGAATAATCGGGAGAATTGACGCATAAAGCCCGGCTTCCGGCGGTAAGCCAGCAAGCAAAGCATAAGCAAGAGACTGCGGGATCAGCATGATCGTCACAATCACCGCTGCAATCATGTCATTAGAAAAACTGTCTTTATTATAGTTTCTGCCCCAAGTTAAAACGGGCAAATATCGCCGAAAGGCCGAGGAGAACATGGGTCTGCCTTCAAAGTGCATAGATTAATCCGGGGAAGCAGCTCCCCCGGACACATGATAGTAATTCAGCAAAGGCCGCAATGCTTATTTTAGCTTGCGCTAACCTTCTCAGGCTTGATCATCCATTCCTTGCCGCGCAGCATTGCCCACCAGTAAACCGGAGGCAGGATCTGCTCTTTCAGGATCCACGCCGCGCGGGTTGGTTTGGTGCCATCCAGCAGCCATGTGGGGAAGCTTGGCAGCAAGGTTCCGCCATACCCGAACTCAGCCAGTACGATTTTGCCGCGCTCTACGGTGAGCGGGCAGGAGCCATAGCCGTTGTACATCGCTGGTTGTGAGCGACCTTCAATGTCTGCAACAAGGTTTTCAGCAACGATTGGTGCTTGCATGCGAGCTGCTGCAGCTGTTTTTGCATTGGGTGCGTTCATCACATCACCCAGCGACCAGATGTTGCTGTGCGTTTTGTGGCGCAGCGTTACCTGATCCACATCCACCCATCCGGCGGCATCCGCCAGTGGCGAGACGCGGATGAAGTCCGGCGCAGATTGCGGTGGGCACACGTGGATCATGTCGAAATCAACTTCTACCCGCTCAACCGGCGTGTCCGGCTTGGCCACGTCAAACCAGGCTTTCTTCGCAGGGCCATCAATGGCGACCAAATTGTTGAAGAAGTTGAGGTCTGCGTTGTACAGGTCGATGTATTTTTCCAGCGCAGGCACATAGTCCTTCACGCCAAACAGCACACCACCAGCATTGTGAAACTGGATGTCGATGTTCTTCAAAACACCTTGCTTGCGCCAATAATCACCAGAAAGATAAAGCGCTTTTTGCGGAGCACCAGCACACTTGATTGGCATTGGCGGCTGAGTAAAGAGCGCACGGCCCTCCTTCATGTTGCTCACCAGTTGCCACGTGTAGGGTGCCAGATCGTAACGATAGTTGGAGGTCACCCCGTGCTTGCCAAGTGTGGATACAAGACCCTCCACCTTGTGCCAATCCAGCTTCAGGCCGGGGCACACAACAAGGCGGTCGTATTTCACGACACGGCAACCATCCAGAATGACCGCATTGTCTTGCGGTTCAAACGCAGCCACTGCAGATTTGAGCCAGTGCACGCCTCGCGGTATCAAAGAGCCCATGGTTTTGGCGGTCTGGGAGGCATTAAAGACGCCACCGCCAACCATGGTCCAACCCGGCTGATAGTAATGAATATCAGCAGGATCAATGACAGCGATCTCAAGATCGCTCTTACGGGATTTCAAACTCGCGGCCACAGCAATGCCAGCAGCACCGCCACCCACAATCACCACATCAAACGAAGCATCGGCGCGGTCTGTTGGTGTTCTGCCACCATTGGCAATGCGGCGCACGACGCCTGCCATGTCATAACCAGCGGATTTGGTGGCTGCCAGAATGTCGGCCACAGTCAGCGTTTCAGCCTGGCTGAGAGACCACAGCGTGGCACAGCGCGTGCCAGTGCGGCAGTAGGCCAGCACTGGGCGCGGAATTTCATTCATGGCCTTGCCAAAGGCCTCAGCGTCTTCATCAGACACCTTACCGGAAATAACCGGCAGATAGCGTGTTTCCAGACCCAGCTTTTTCGCAGCCGCTTCAATCTCGTCAAACACCGGCTGGTCTGCACCTTCCCCGTCCGGACGGTTGCAAACAATACCGCGGAAGCCCAGGTCCGCGATCTTCTGAACGTCTTGTGCAGTAATCTGCGGACAGACAGAAAGTGATGAGCTGATACTCTTAATATCCATGATGTTTCCCCTCCTCACATCATCAGATCAAAGTGCGTTGACTGGCACTTTGAGCATTGGAACACCGTCCTCATCGGTCGGCACGGCACCTGCACGCATGTTCACCTGCAAAGACGGAATGATCAGCTTTGGTACGTCCAGCTGCGCATCACGCTCGGTGCGGAATTTGATGAAGTCTTCGCGGGAGTGGCCTTTACCAACGTGGATGTTATGTTCTTTCTCCGCGCCCACTGAGGTCTCCCACTCAATGTCGCGGCCATTCGGGCCGTAGTCGTGGCACATGAACAGGCGCATCTCCTCAGGCAACGACAGTACCTTCTGAATACTGTCATAAAGCGTTGCAGCATCCCCGCCCGGAAAGTCCGCACGAGCAGAGCCACCATCCGGCATAAACAGGGTATCGCCCGCAAACGTTGCATTGCCCACTACATGAACCATGCAAGCCGGAGTGTGCCCCGGAGTGTGAATGGCAAACGCAGTCATGGTTCCGATCTGATAGCTGTCCCCGTCCTTGAACAGCTTGTCAAACTGGCTTCCATCGCGCTGGAATTCGGTTCCTTCGTTGAACACCTTGCCAAATGTGTCCTGAACCACGGTGATGTTCTCACCAATGCCGATCTTGCCGCCCAACTTCTCCTGAATGTACGGAGCAGCTGAGAGGTGGTCGGCATGAACATGGGTCTCAATCAACCATTCAACCGTCAGGCTATTGTCCTGCACGTATTTGATGATTTCATCCGCATTATCATAGGTGATGCGGCCCGCTGCATAGTTGATGTCCATTACGGAATCCACGATAGCAACGGAGGATGAGGCAGGATCCTTCACCACATAGCTGATTGTGTTGGTGCCGGGGTCAAAAAAGGCCCTGACTTCAGGCTCGACAGCCATGTTCACGGGGTAGTTCGTCATAACTTCCTCAATAAGTTAACGCGTGCGCAGTGGCGGTCGATGGTACGTGCACTTGTTTGTTTTCGTGTTCGACCGCCTGCACAGCCGCCTAAGCATTTCTTATTATATTTTTTTGTCGGAAATCAGTTTGTGATCTCCGGGAAGATGCTTAAACGCGGCAGGTCTTAATTCCAAAAATGGAGTAGAGCGGGCAAATCCGCACAGCGGAAACCAGCAGCATTACAATGCCGACAATGATTGCGCCATAAAAGAAAAGTGGCTGCGCAAACAAAGAAATATTGGTAGACAACGGCAGTGCAATCAGCACAACACCGATAATAAAGCGAAGAATGCGGTCAATAGTTCCAACGTTAGCCATCATAGTCTCGTCCTCCAGGTACGTGGCCTAACGGATAACGAGTCTTCGCAAAGGGTTCAGTGACGAAGTCACCAAACTCGGCTCCAAGCCCCTCTTTTCTTCGAAGCGCCTTAAAAATCAATGCGAAATGCCCAAAGGCCATAATGCCAGTTGGTCATCCCAGAACAATCCATAGGTTTCAGAGACCCAATTTCTGGCTAGCATGGCGTTGAAGGGCACTGCGGGGAGATCCGATTGCCCAAAACGTGCGCCAGAAAGCAGTTGGGGTTCCAGTTGACCGAAGTCACCGTAGTAAACAAAGATTTTTACACTCAGCTTCATAAATCAAACCCCGGGTATGGCACCTCCTCATCCTACCTGATGGACGTAATCCTGCCGCTGGCAGAAGACGTGAAGCCTGCAAGAATTCTGGACTACGGCTGCGGGAAAAGCTCATTGATTGAGGAGCTTGCTGCGAACCTGCAATGCACTTCACACCGCTATGATCCCTGCATCGCAGAATACAACGACATGCCGGAAGGGCGTTTCGATCTTGTGCTGAACACGGATGTGCTGGAGCATGTGCCGGAGGACGAGCTGGACGATGTTTTGACAGATATTCAGGCCAGATCAGACAAGGTGATCTTCCATATCCCAACGCTTTACGCAACAGCCTTGCTGGCGGACGGCTCCAACGCCCATTGCACCGTTCACTCAGCGCCCTGGTGGCAGAAGAAACTCTCGCAGCACTTTCCATATGTTGAGGTTTTACGCAGCACCAATAACGATCAACAATTCTATGTCACCTGGGATGCTTCAACTGAAGCGCGGCAAAACCTGAAGCGGGTGTACCGCCAACGCAGACGCGCCAACTCGCTGGCAAAACGCAAACATATTCTGCGCATGTTGCGGATGAAGCTGTTGAGGGGATTCGTGCCCAAACACGAGTTGCAAAATGACATTGCAGGCAAGCGCATCGCTGTCGTCGGCAACGCGAAATCCCTCAGCAACAAAGAGTATGGGCCGGAAATTGACGGCCATGACATCGTGATCCGGCTGAACCGTGGCGCAATTCCTCACGTTAAAAGCCACGGTCAGAAGCTCTCATGGGTAGCAACGAGCCTCGATATTCCAAAAAGCTTTGTGAATGGCGAGCAGGCGCGGCGGATTATCTGGACACCAGCCGAGCGTGGTTTTTCTCTTCCACATTGGCTCGCCCGGCACAGAGATGTTGTCTATCTGATGAAATCAGCAGAGTTGAAACGCTATCAGGCGCGCACCGAGAAGAAACCAAGCACGGGGTTCCGTCTGTTGGGACTGCTGGAAGAGTTGGGCGGCTACAAGCACATAAACATCTACGGCTTTGATTTCTTCGCATCCCCCACGAACACCAACCACATAGAGCCCAGCAAGGCGCGGGCAGATCACGATTATGACCGCGAGCATCATGAAGTTCAGAAATGGATAGCTCGCGACCCGTGGGTTTCTCTTAAACTCTGAAAATTTAGAGCATGTCGCGTTCATGTGCATTCACACACCAAGCTCTAAATCCTTATTCTTCTGCGTATTCTTATCCGAAAACCGGAACCATTTTTCGGGAATACGCTCTAGGCCTTCGCCAGTACTTCCAGTCCGGCACGGTCAACAATCTCGATGGTTCCGCGGGATTGGGTGATCCAATCACGGCGCTGAAACTCGCGCAGCTGGCGGGAGATCACCTCACGCGCAGTACCCAGTTCTGCTGCCATTTGCTGGTGCGTAGTGACCACTTGTTTGCTGCTGCCAGCAAGTTCCAACAGTTTCTGCGCAAGACGGATGTCCATGCGCTGGAACGCGATTTCCTCGATCACCAGAAACAGGTCGGTGATGCGCTTGGAATAGGCGGAGAACACAAAGCGCCGGAAGGTTTCGGATTGGGCAATGAGATCATCAAACACCATGCGCGGAATAGCGACCGCCTGCGTGTCTGTCTCCGCAATGCCTTCTGCTGAATAATCTTCATAGGCCAGCAAACAGGCCGTCGTCAGCACACAGCTTTCGCCTGCATGCACACGGTAGAGAATAATCTCGCGACCGCCTTCTGAAAGTTGCTGTACACGCACGGAGCCCGAGAGCAAAAGCAGGAGGTTTTCCGGGGCTTTACCGGGGCCAAAGATGATTGTGTCGGCAGGTACGGAAACAATGGTGCTACGATTAACCAGAATTTCCCTGATGTGATTTTCCAGCTTGGAAAGGCCTTGGAACCGATCGATCCAGTTAGCAGCAGCTATTGTCATGTTTCCCTCCCGAAACGCCCCCGAAAATGCGCGTGTCTTTGGCATAGTGCATAAAAGCGTTTAGCGCAATCAGGGCCTTTAGAAGAAGAATAATCTAACTTCCCTACGTTACCAGCCACATTCAGGAATATATTTTCGGCTCGCCTTATTCCGGACGGGCGCTAACAACACCCAAAGCCTCTTCTGCTGACAAGCGTTCTTCTGGAGATAGTTTCAGCAATCCTTTAATCGCACCCTTAATGTTATCCGGGGTGCCGTCTAACCGCGCTTCCAGCTTCTCATCCAGCAAAGATTGATCATTGCTGCTGCCACTGCGGAACTCCTGAAGGTCATCAATCAGCTCCTGCTGTGCATTCTTGCCAGCAGCTGCCGCAACAAGCACCAAACCACCGGCCCAGGAATCCACCTTTGAGGACAGCTCTGCCCCATCAACAAATCGTTCAGGCGGCTGGTTGTTCGGCGTGCCGCCAATCTCCATTTCAAAATGCTGCCCATCCTCACAATCGGCGGCAACACCCTCATGCGCCGTTGCATAGTCAAAGCTGGTGATCACCGGTTCTGTGCTGTCTTCCTCACGAAACTGGATGGTGTCGATGTTCAGGTCCTGATGAAAGATGTTTCGCTTTTGCAAAAACGCGACCCCGGCCAGCAGACCTCCGGCGAAGTCGTTGAGCGGCTCTTCATCCATGCCTTTGTCTGCTGGAAGGCGATCATCCAGCGATCCTCCCTTCAGCTTTTCGCGAATGGCAAAGGGCTCTCCAAACTCTGTCAGGCCCGCACCTTTCAGCTTCAGGATATTCTCGCTACCGGGCGCCTGATCAAACTCACCTAGAGCGGTGAGGATCTTGGCTTCATGCACCAGCAGCTCCGCTCCCACAAAGGTTGGTGGGGAATCCGGTCCAGCAGCATACGCATTTGGCCGCTTGATCACGGCATCTTCCATATACGGATAGTCTTGCACCACGCCAGACGCATCGTACGACAGCACATTTTCAGCGTTGGCGGCACCGCCCGTCACAGGAGAGCTAACCTTT
This sequence comes from Pseudovibrio sp. Ad26, assembly GCF_001623285.1. NCBI lineage: Bacteria > Pseudomonadati > Pseudomonadota > Alphaproteobacteria > Hyphomicrobiales > Stappiaceae > Pseudovibrio > Pseudovibrio sp. Ad26. Next base: position 226,325 of record NZ_LMCE01000049.1, on the reverse strand, counting down.
CCTGTCACATCCATGGCATGCTCTTCAGAGATGCCAAACATGTTGCCGTAGGGCTGTTTGCCAGCGCTGGTGTTGCCGTGTTGAAAGGCTGAGGGTACGGAGTCCGGCTCAATGACCATGGTTCCGTCTGGTTTGGTTTGCACCTTGATGGGGCTGTTATCCGGAGGCGTTTCACGTGCGGTTTCAGAGCCCGCTCCAACTTGTGCTGGCGGAAGATCTATGCTCAGGACTCTGGCGACAGCTTTCATCCACGCGTCATAGTCAGCCATTGTCACCTCTGGAAACGTCACCAGTCATGCAAACCACGCGTGATCTCCTCGTTTTAGCCAAGAGTTGGATGGAGTATCGTTTGTCGCCTGAGTGGTGGAAAGCAATCAGCATAAACAGCGTATAGGCGAACCTACCAAAATGCAGAGAATTGCAGCTACTGCTGCTCATCTTCTGGCTGATCTTCAATCAACGCCAACGCTTGCTCAGCGGCCATTCTCTCATTCAGATCGATCTTCAGAAGTCCTTTGATCACGGCCTGAATGTTTGGCGGTACATTTGCGATACGCGGATCAAGAAAGGCGTCATAAAGCCCCTGATCTCTGCGTCCGTCTTGTGTACGAAATTCTGCGGTTTCATCGAGGAAAGCTTGTCGCCCCTCATTACCGATTGCCGCTTGTAACATCAGAACTCCGCCATTCCAGGAGTCAATCTTGCCAGTCATCTGGCCATTTTCATCGTATACTTCCGGCGGTTGAATATCGGGAGAACCGCCTCTCCTATAGCCAAAGTCCTGGCCATTTTCGTGGTCAGAGGCAATGCCCTCATGTGCTGAGGCTGTATCAAAATCACTGATAACCGGCACAGTGCTGTCATTTTCGCGAAACAGAATGTTATCAGCCTTCAGGTCCTGATGAATGATGTTCCGATTTTGCAAAAACGCCATGCCAGAGAGAACGCCCTTTGCAAAATCATTCAGTTGCGGCTCTTCCAGACCGCGATCATCAGGGATACGATTTGCAAGTGTGCCGCCATTCATCTCTTCCATGATCAGGAACGGATCACCAAACTGCGAAATGCCAGAGCCTCGATATTCGATGATATTCTCTGCCCCCTTCGCATCTTTGAAATGAGAGAGAGCGGTCAGGATTTTGGTCTCATGCACAATCTGATCGGCACCAACAAACTGCAATGAACCATTTGCCTCTTCCATCGCATGGCATCGCTTGATAGCGGAATCTTCAATATCCGGGAACTTTTGCAGGTATCCTGTCGCACCACTCGCGAACACACTTTGCAGCCGCTCGTTGTCAACCTTATTGGGCGGTGTGAGCAGACCTTCTACATTCATCGAATGTTCAGTAGGTTCATAAGTCACCTTATCACGCCGACCTAAACTCCGTTCCCGTTTGGCTTTAATCGTGGCTGGAACAGAGCGTCGATCAATAACCATGGTGCCATCATTTTTCCGGTTCAGGCGGATAGGGCTACCTGCCTGCGGCATCTCGTTGTAAACCCGGCGTTCCGGTGGCTGCTCGCCCTCTCCTGGCTGCGGATCATGCTGGTGCAACTCGCGATGCTCGGGCCGTGTCAGTTCCTCAAATTCCTCGTCATCCATATCCTCCTGTTCGCCCGCTTCATGAGGTGGCGGAGGATCGTAAGGCGGCGGGGCCTCAAACGGGATTTCCGGTTGCCGCAAGTCTACACCGCGCTGCTCAACACCCCGCTCAATGTCGCGTTCGTCCTCATCATCTCCAAGCGCCAAAAACTCGCCCCGCTCTTCGATAATGCGGCCTTGCTGATCGTGCGTGGGCCGTTGCTCAATGCCTTCCTCGATGTTTTCCTGCTCTTCATCCTCAACGATGGCCATAAACTCGCCGCGCTCTTCCTCAGGCCCATCAACAATCATGTCTTCAACGGCATTGTCACCTTGCGGAGGGATCTCACCCAGCCGGACATTCAATGCCCGTTCCACAGCATCCAGCCATTGCTCTTGCTCTGACGGCAGGTTTTCCTGATTTCCAGCGGGGTTTTGGGGTTGGGCAGGCACGGCATTCCTCCGACAATCGGTCCTGAGAGACACAATATATCATGCGAAGAAAAATGCCTTCCGCTAAGTAATGTTTATTGGAGTTTAGGTGTAGGCAGTCTTAGCGAGGCCCGCAAAATTGTGCAGCCTGCGTTTACCGAGTCGCAATCAATGTGCTCGTCAGCTTTCCACGTCTACCCCGTGGCGTCCCTTGCCGTGGCTGAAAGCCGTTGCGCCGGAAACGGTCTCTCCGCTGGAGATTACCGAAAGGCCGCGCCGCATCTCGTTCCTGATCGCCTCTCCTTCTGTCATATCCCACTGCTCAAACATGGAGAGCCGGTCACTGCGCATGCACATTTGCGGAAATTGCGCCATATGCGCCGCCAGTTCCTTCGCCTTGGTGAGAGCCTCCCCGTCTTCCACGAGGCGATTGACGAGGCCAAAGGCCACGGCTTCCTCACCGCTCACACTGCGCCCTGTCAGGATCATATCTGCGGCACGGGATTGGCCGATCAAGCGCGGCAGGCGGATGGTACCCATATCAATCAGTGGCACGCCAAACCGTCGGCAATAAACACCAAACACTGCAGATTTTCCGGCAACGCGCATATCCGCCCAAAGCGCCAGTTCCAACCCGCCAGCCACTGCATGGCCCTCAATCGCCGCAATCACTGGTTTTGATAGCCGCATTCGAGACGGGCCCATCGGCGCGGAATCGCCTTCCTCTTGCAGGGTATTAAGCTTGCCTTCTGAAATGGCTTTAAGGTCAGCCCCCGCGCAGAACGTGCCTTGAGACCCAGTGAACACGGCAACGGAGAGGCTGTCGTCCTCATCAAAACGAGTAAAGGCATCCACCAGCAGCTGCGCCGTCTCCCCATCCACCGCATTGCGCCGTTCAGGTCTATCCAGCGTAATAACCGCCGTCGTCCCCTCAACCTCAAAACCAACCGCCATAAACCCCTCCCCTGAAATTCAGGAGAAGCCTAACAGAACTTGCCAAGCCCCGTCAGCCATTCAAAGGTGGAGTGTGGGAAGGATAGCGGTATAGACATTATTTGCGTGGACTGTCTATACCAGCTTTAGAGTCTTGATAAGTGACTTGCTGCTCAGGCTTTCTTCTAAATATGCGTCCAAGCACAACATCCAGAATTTTCTCAAGAACAAAAAATCCTGTACCAGCTGCTAGTATAATAAGAACGGGAATGCGAGTGAGGGCATAAACCCATTCCCAAATAAAGAGAAGCCAACCAAGTATCCCAGTAACAACAAGTGTCTTACTGATCTTCTTCTTACCTTCGCGTTCCAACGGCATCTCCCTCACCAAAGCCTTAATAATATTTGGGGAGATGCCAGGCGATTGCAAGTCTAAGTTGATTTACTCTGTACACACTCAGAGATAGCAAGCAGTCGCGGTATAGACACTTTTGGATTCGAGCGTCTATACCACCTTCTTCACAATTTTAGTCAGGTCGTCAGAACGGCACGAATTCGAAGGTCAGAGCCTTCATCCAGTCCATTACAAACTGAAAGAAGCCAGAACGCTTGGGGATGTTGCATTAGCCAGAGAGAAAACCTGTTTGGCGAGTTCTGACTGCACTGTTTGTGCTTTCTCCCGCGCCAACTCTACATGCATGTCTTTTTCAATTTCCGGCGCAACTTCAGCATCAACAGGTCCTTCTGGCTTGGAAAGCATCTCAATCTGAGCATCACGAGCAGAGCCGATGCTGTCATGGACACCCTCAAGTGCCGCGCTCCAGTTGCTAAATGCCTCTGCGAGAACGCCTACAGCCACATATGCATCACCTGCTAACATCTCTGAGAAATCAAAGGTGAGAACGTTGATCCCTGCCATGCCTGCATTTTCTGCAGCTTCGCCATTGAGAACCCAGGTCAGGGTGTTTGTCTGATCGTTTGGCTCACCATCCGTGCTGCCCGGAAGAATGCTCTCCAGTTTCTCACGAATGTTGTCATTATCAAGATACGGATTGAAAGGATTAAATTCGATACCCCTCGCAAGCATGCCCCGCACGCCTTCCTGAAAATTTTCAAAGCGATCTGTAAGACCTGAGTAGTCTTCATTTTCGTCCGCAAACATCACCGAGGAACTCATCGAGGTAAATGCGACTCGAAGTGGAGCAAGTTCAAAGTCAAGTTCTGCGGCGTGATATCTGGCCGTTAACTCTGCCAGTACACTTCTGGTTTCTTCAGAAATAAGGCTATCCGAAGTTCCTTCACCGATGGCAACGGGCTTAAAGTCAATCCCTGACGCGTTCGCTCGAAGAGTCTTAAGGTCCTCATCGGCTCCCCGTTGCACCGCAGAGGAGTTGGGTTGCTGCACAGGGTTTTGTGTTTCGAACAGCTGAACACTGCTACTATTTAAATCAACAGAATTCATGCTTCTGCCCCTCTCTAGAAATAATGGGACATCTCGGCGAATCCGAGTCTGCAGAATAGCTTCATGCTCTTTCGTCGAAAGTCTGCAGTAAACCTGATAACGAAATCAGTTATATATGAAAATACGTTATTAAAGGCAGGAGTATTTTATCATATTACATGCATCAATCACATGAAATATTATAAATGAAGCAATTCATTACTTAGGAAAATCGATTCCATTGATTACAACCTCAATACATTTGGAATCAGAACGCAGTATAGACATTTTCAAACCAAACTGTCTATACTGCCCAAATGACAGATTTTCCTCTCGCTTATCAGAACCTTGCTGCGGATTATATTCAGAAAACGCATGATGATAGCAGGGCTCTTCGGGGTTCAGTTTATCAGCAGACGAAGGGGAATGTCGAAAACGTCTTCGTCAAGATGCCCGTGGGCGCTGGACGCAAGAGCTTGTATGTGGGGCCAGCTTTGCAGCCGGAAACACAGGCAAAAGTCGAGCGGATCAAGCATGCCAGCGAGCGGGCGCGAGCGCGGCGTAAGGACCTGAGCGTACTCAACAAAGTCGGCGTGCTATCTACGCACAGTTATGCGGGCCGCGTGCTGGATGCGATGGCTTATCACGGCCTGTTCCGCAATGGTGCCATTCTGGTGGGCACGCTGGCCTACCAATGCTACCCGCTTCTGCTGGGGTGCACGCTGCCATCTACTCAACTGGCGACGGATGACGCAGACCTGGTGGCTGCCTCACTGGCAATCAAGGCAGATGAGGGCGTCGATATGCTCTCGATCCTGAAGGATGCCGACCCGAGCTTTGAGCCTATTCCAGAACTGGACGGACGCGCAAAACCTTCCCGTTTCCGCTCTCGCATCGGGTTTGTAGTGGATCTGTTGACGCCAACACGCAAGCGCGGAGAAAAACAACCGTTAGAGCTGCAGGGGTTGGATGCGGGAGCCATGAGCCTGCAATATCTGGCCTGGCTGATTGACGACGCCTCTCCGGCAGCCTTGCCGTATGGCGCAGGTATTCCGGTTTTTGTGCCACGTCCTGCGCGCTATGCCGTTCACAAACTCATCCTTTCGCAGAAACGAGCCCATACAACCATTAAAATCGCCAAGGACCTGGCACAGGCCAAAGCCCTTATCGAAGTGTTGGAACGGGCATGCCCCGGCTTGATCGGTGATGAACTTCTGGCAGCCCAATCTCAAGGTAAACAAGGTTGGAGCGACCCGATCGTCAAAGCCATGAAAGCCCTCTGGCCGGACGGTTCATGGCATGAACGCCCAGAGTTTGAGGAATTTGTTGAGGGGCTGTAGGCCCGCTTTCAAAACTCACGCCATGAACAGATTGCTGATGTTGCAGTCTTGCGAAAGATGCCCTTTCTCCCAAATGGAATAAACAATATTCCCAGCAGTATTGAGGACAGAAGGCCCTAATTCATTTCCGTTCATATCAACGGGCACAAAATGAAACTGCTGAGAAGTGTTTGTACCCCCCCTATCACAAATCCGATAGCACATATCCGGCTTCAGCTCTCCGTCCATCTGTCCTTTGATAAACGCGGTTTTCAAATACCCGTAGCTATCAAACTCACCATTTCCAACCCACATAACACTCCCCCTAGTATTGGCCTCACCGTCATCAAAACTGAGAGTATCGCCTGCATACATACAGAGCATCTCCGCCTTTATAGGGAGCTAAAGTCACGATAGCAGCACACCGACCTCTGAGCATTCAGGGGGCTTACAGCCTCTCAGGTTTCTTGAAGGCTTAAGGAAGACGCGTTATATTAGGTAAGTGGAACGGGAAGCGCTAACTCCCCGCTCCGGTTGTTAGGAAGCTTTAATGACGGCCCGGAACCAGAGTACCAGTCTGTTTCGGGCCTTCCTTATTTTGAACCTCAATTCAAATCTCACCTAACTACCACCTCCTTTGACCAGGCTTTGCTTCTGTCGGAGCGCCTAATCCCTCCGATTGCACTGACTGGCGGGTGCTGCTGCTTCGTAAAAGGGTGGTATGAATGAGCGTATGCTGGCCAGAACAAACCGACAACATCATGATTTATCTAACTTATTTTTACCAATGCAATTTCATATATGAAATTCGACAGTATTTTAAGTCCTTCTCAACTCGCTCCGTTTAACTGGCTTCAGTCACACTCACATGTTTCTGCAGGAAGGCGTGGAAGACTGCGTCGAACTCCTCCGGTTTTTCTATGTAAGCGGTGTGGCCGCAGTTCTTGACCACATAGCGTTCAACGCTTCCACCATTTGCCTCATAACGGTCCAGGGCGTCGGAGGTTTGGGTGACCATCGGTTGGGGTGGGAAGACCTCTTCGCCGGGCCAGCTGGGGAGGAAACCGAGTTTGCCCAATGAACCCAGATCGAACATGGAGGAGTCGGAGACGACAAGATCATCCGCGCCATGCACCCAAAGCACGGGCGGCTTGGCGTCCACATCGCAGAACCCAAGCGGGTTTGCCTGGCGGTTGGGTGCGAGCGCGTTGATGCTGCCAAAGCGGCCTGGAGCGACACCCGGCCAGTTGGAGGAAGGCACCACGTCCCCCGGATAGGATTTGTCGCCTGTGTGCTGCGCAAACACGGTTGCCATGCACTCTTCCATCCGCTTGGGCTGGAATGGCGGCTTCCAGACAAACGTGTTGAGGATATTGCGCGGAGAAAAATCGCTTCCCGTGCTGCTGTCTTTGTCCATAAGCAGCTTAACAAACTCAGGGTTCACCGCTGCTGCCCCACTGCCTGCGCCATCCTCAAAACACGGCGTGCCATCCGCTTTGGAGCATCCAAAGCCGAACGGAGAAGATGGACTGACTTGCGTGAGCGACAGAACACGCTGCGGATAATCGGCAAGAAACTGCCAGAGCACACCGCCGCCGAGCGAATGGCCGACCATGTGTGCGGCCTTGATACCCAGCTCATCCATCAGCGCGGCGAGATCATCAGCAAAGTCCTTGGTGCCACGGGTTGCATCCACAACAGCGGCAGGGTCAGCGCCTGCATAACCGCGCAGGTCCGGTGCAATGGCGCGAAAAAACTTCGGAAGACGCTGCATGGTTTCTTCAAACCACGTGGCCGCAGAAAGATTGCCATGAATGAAGAAGATCGGCACACCATCTTCAGGGCCAGAAAACAGCACCCGCGTGGTCAATCGCGCAGATTGAACAGATCGCGCCTCCAGAAGTGTCGGAATATCAATCATCTTCACCCCAATGCTTTGGTGCACCTTGCGATCAGACACAGGAAAATGCCTGGGACGCACACGCAGGACCAACCGCTTAAAGCAGTTTGATTGCCCACAAATAAAGGCAAACCACCTCAAATAGCTAAAATTTTAAGAATGATGACGGCGCTGGTGCGCTGATGTCAAGGTTCCACACCATGCACGCGGGGTGGGCGTAAGCAAAAGAGCAGCGATCAAGGTGTAGGCGTGCGGTGTCCGTCACCGCCCGCGCCGGTTAGATGTCGCCAGTGCCTTGATTTCCAGCAGGGCCTTTACCGCGATTTTGCGGCTGGTCAGGCTGAGCTGCCGTTGCCAGGCGTCCTCATGACGAGACCAGCGAAACGCATTGCTCTTTAAGATCCGGCAGATCTCCTCGCTGGGTTGCTCATCAAACACAAATTGAATGCGGTTGATGCGCGGGTTCTCTTTCACCGTCAGTCCAGGAACACGAATACTCCCCGGTTCGACCAGCTGCTGTTGTTGCCGAGGATTGTCTTGGGGCATAGCCTCGATCCTTTTTCTGTCTGCTATTCCTGAACGCGCAGAGGCGGAGTACCAACGGCTGGCCTGATCTGATGCCAGTTACCTGACCCGTTGAACTCCTTCTCCGCATCACCCGGCACAGGGGTGTAGTGCTGCAATCACCCTCAATCTACGTAGGTTGGGTCAGCTGCATGTTGAAGCAGAGCAATAACCCTTAAACTTCGATCCTGCAGATCCTCATTATGTCCCATAATGGCGTGATTGATAGTGAGCAGCATGTCGTACTCTCGCGTATGCTCCAGCCGGCTTGTCAAAACGATGTTCAGTGCTTCCACGAGGTTCTTCAATTGACAGGATGCAAGTTGAAGGCCTTCTAATTCCTGATAAAAAGAGGTGTCATCCTCTCTGAGAAAGTCCAATTCCGCCATTCCACTTCACCCCATATTTTCCAAATTAGCGGCTTATTCCGTGTTTTGGTTATCTCGCGAATGTCTCCGGTATTTTGCAGGAGACACCCCAAATTGCCGCGTGAACGCACTTATGAAATTGTTGTAGTGGCGGTAGCCGATGTGCTGCGCAATCTTGGAGAGCGAGGCATCACTCTGCTCAATCGTTTTGCGGGCAATCTCCAGCCGCTCGTTGCGGTAGACTTCAAAAACCGTCCCACCGAATATCTTCTTGAATCCACTGTTCAGCCGCTTCTCACCAAGGTTCACTTTGTACGCCAGATCACTCAAAGACAGCGGCGTGCTGAGGCTTCCCATCAGCAGCTTGTAGGCACGTTGAACACTTGCCACTTCATACTCATTCAGCATTCCAGCGGCAGATACCTGATTGCTGAGAAAGTTGGCTTTAAGTGCCATTAGTTGCAGCACCGCCCCTTCAATAAACAGATTCCGCATAGTCCCAACCAGCGGACTGCTGATCACGGACCGCACAAGCCTCCGCATCTCAGGTGTTGGGCGAAACTCCAGCAGGTTGAACCCCTGCTCACTGGGTTTCAGAAACGGTAGAAACGTAGCCGGAATATCCTTTTCAAGCGCCCGCATTAGATACTCCTCAGAAATGGAATAGGACAGCATCTGCAGGTCGGTGCCACGGGCAATCTGAAATTTGGTGGTAGAGGGTCCGTATTTGACGAGATTCGCTCTATCTGCATTCAGAGTAAACTGCTGAGCACCCGCCACGGTTGCAATCAACGATCCTTGCAGGAGAAAATTTCCTGAAATTGTGCAAGCCTCGTTTCTGAATGAAGTATAACAAGCGCTAAAATCCCTCTTCGGAAGTATTTTTGCAATCCGCACCTGAAATTCTTGGCTATATTCTATATTACTTATTATCGCGGAGACATTCTCATTATTAACGTATATTGGGGCAGATGCATCAAAATACTTACGAAAATGTCCGTCATTCAAATAGGACCCTTCTGATTGCATCTAAAATTCCAGTCATAACTATTCCAAATTTAAATTCATTATGCATTTATACCTAGCGCATATTTTTAGTATCAACTAAACAACCCAACTTAACCCCAAGATTACCTTTGGGAATATTTTCAGCCTTTACGCATAGAAAAACGGGTACAAACGACAAAAATGGGCAGCCAAACGGGTTAACAAAAGGACTTAAACCTTTTGTGCCCGGCAGGTGCCCATTTCAGTATTATTACGTAAGACTCTGACCACTTTGATATTTTGAACTTGCCACAGCAGGTTGCTGTGACCCTCAGGCACCAGAAATCAGGGAAGCTGAACCAGTTGGATAAGATTACCGCACGTATCATCGAAGACGGCGAGTTTTACATCTCCAAATGAGCTTGGGGCCTGTACAAAATTGACGCCAAGTGTCTCAAGGCGTTGGTGTTCTTTATCCAGATCTTCCACGCTGAAAGACGCAGCAGGAATGCCATCAGCTGCAAGAGCTTTCTTGAAGGGTGAAACTGCCGGATGGCTGCTCGGTTCAAGCAGCAACTCAATGCTGTTTTCGTCTTCCTTGCTGATCACAGTCAGCCAGCGGCTCTCGCCAAGAGGAACATCGTTCTTCTTCTCAAAGCCGAGCTTTTCAGTATAGAACTCCAGCGCTTTTTGCTGATCATCTACAAAGACGCTTGTGATATAAATCTTCATTCATTCTCTCCAAACTTAGAGAGCCATCCGGAACGCAACTCTACCAGTGGCTTGGTGTTCAACGAATGCAACTTCGTCGTCCCCTGCCACTCGACAACAAGTACGCCAGCCGCCTCTAATGCTGAAAGGTGCCGCGAAAAGGCCTGCCTCGTTAAGTCGACACCGTATTCCTGTAAAACCCGTGTATGGATTTCGAAGAGCGACTGCCTGCTACGCCGAGACAATTCGTCAATTATTCGCCGTCGCGTGCTGTCGCCAAGTGCTTTGAACAGTGCGTTAAGATGATCATCTGCTGCAGTCATACCCCCTTATGCAACAAAATAGTTGCATAGTCAAATGCAACATTTTCGTTGCATTAAGACAGACCCTACCAGTCTTAGCCGACGCATCCCTGAAAACGGCGGATTACACTTATAAATAACGAATATTTTGCAACAGGTTAGGCTTTCAAAGCCTGTTGCATGGCGCGGTAAGATTGAGTTTGCAGAGCGTCTGAGGAGAGGTTGAAGCTGTCGGCCAGTTCGCCGATTTCCCGCTCATATTGTGCCAGTTTGTCAGCATCATTTGTCATGATGGCCAGTTCAACAAAACGGCCAAGGCCTGGGAGCTCGTCCAGCGTTAGGTGGAATTTGTCGAGGAAGTAAATGTCGCGCTTCTTTTCCAGTCGCTCAACCTCCTCAAACCCCAGAGACAGGATCATGGCGTTCGCCTGATCCGCATCTGCCAGATCCATGGAGATGCACTTATCCGGTCCCGGCCCTTTGCTGATCCAGAGCGCACGGCCTGACGGACGCATGACGCGCAGCACGTGTTGCTGGTTGTTGTTGGCAAGGCGACTGTCCCCAAAGTCATAGAAGATGTCTTGCTCTGTATTGCCAAGGGTGAAAGGCACGGCACCACGTGCTTCCAGCTGACTGCGGATCACTTCAAGATCAACAACAGCATACTTTCGCTCAACCTCATAAATACCGGTGAAATGATCACCCGGATCACACAGCATGCCTTTGGTTTGAAGATCGGTCCCAGTCATCACAGGCTCCCTAAGCTCATAAGAGTATCCTTAAAAAGCGATTGGGAGGGATGCAAGGACAGAATACAACGGACCACTGTTACGTGGCCCGTTTAGTAGATTTGTGTCGCTTAAAGCCCTTATGGGCGGGCGGTGTATTGCGTGCCGACTTTATAGCGTTTCATCTCTCTGTCAGTCATCCAGTGCACATCTTCTGGCGGGGCAGCTTCCAGTGTGTACCAGTAAAACAGCGGATCAATGCCAATGCTCTTGTAGTATTTGAGGTACTTCTCGTGCTCTTCATCAGACTTGGACAGATCCAATGCGGTATAATCCTCGGCACTCCACGAATGCACACCAATGCGCGCGCCCTTCACCACAACTCGCTTTTTGCCAGCAAGGAAAAAGTCTGTCCCGCCAGAGGCAATAATGCCGTTTGATGGAATGACCGTGGTCAGCCCGCGCTCGTGAACAATGCGACCCGCCTCCAGATTGGCGTAATCATCATCCGAGCCCGGCACATCCACCATAACGATGCGTTTGACCTTCGGGTTCTCATCCAAAGCTGTCCGCAAATCAATCGGCGTGGACGAGCTGATCACCCCGTTCATCACCAGTTCCCCATCCACCGCATCAAACCGTGCGATCTCGTAGTCATCCTCAATCGAGCCGCATCCAGCCAACACCAGCACAAACAGCACTGCCGCAGACCAACCAACCATCTTCTTCAAAGCCACTATTCCAAACCCATCAACTCGTTCTTCTTGCCCCTAACTTCTCACAGGCACAATGAAGGCTGGGTGATCATCAGATTTTCGACCAGTGTCGCCGACACCAAGATGGTTGCCTTGATTCAGAACGATCATTCTGATATTAACCCAACCATGCCAAGAAAAGCCAACATAACCACACAGGACCTGACCGATCGCGCACTGGAGCATTTTTGGGAAAATGGCTTCCATGCGTCTTCGATGGATGACCTCGTGAAGTCAACAGGTGCCACCCGTCACGCCATTTACGGCGCCTTCGGCGGCAAAAAGCAGATGTTCCTCGCGTGCTTCCAACGCTATCAGAACCTCGTTGTCTCACCGGCGTTCATTCAGGTAGAGCAAGCTGATGCAACGCTTGAGCAAGTCGCCGGCTATTTTGAAACGCAAATCAGCAGAGCCGAGGCCACAGGCCTCCCAGGCCCCGGATGTCTTGTAGCCAACTCAGCAACGGAAGTCGCCCCGCATGACACAGAGGTGCTTGCCAAGGTGGAAGCACACAACACCCGCCTTAAGCTGGGCTTCCTCAATGCATTGCAAAACGAAGATCCGGCAGGAAACCCTGAAGAGCTGGAGATTCTCGCCGGATTGCTTGTGGTGTTCACCAACGGCCTCTGGTCCACATCTCGCCTGACCAAAGACGGCGACTTTCTGCGTGCCAGTACACTTCAGTTTTTAAAGACAATCAGAACACGGATATCGGCCCCATGACCTCCCTTGCGACATCAGCCCCTAAAAGAGCCTTCTGGCTTGCATTGCTGCTAAACCTGCTCTGGATCAACGCGTCAGAGGTCTTCCGCTATTTCGCGTTTGTCATGCCACTCATGCGCGGCGCTCTGCCGCAGATCCAAGACGTAGCGCCCATGAACCTGCCGGTGTTTATGGTGTGGGGCGTGTGGGATACAGTGCTTGTGTTCGCGGCCACAGGCTTCAGCTGGGTGCTGCTGGATCGGTTTGGCCCTACCATCCGCAATGCTATTTATGCAGGCAGCGCAATCTGGGCAACGGTCTTCATCATCCTCTGGCTTGGCCTTTGGAACATGAACCTAGCCACCACCCAAGTCGTCCTGACCGCCTTGCCACTGGCCTGGCTGGAAATGCTAATAGCCGCCCTCATCGTGAGATGGGCAATGGTGCGGGGCTGTTTGGATTGAGCCACTTCAAGGATGCTGGCAAAACTCTCGCCAACATCCAAAAGCAATTCCAATCGGGCACAAAGCCTAGTTTTTCATCTTGTCTGTCTGATGCAATACGACTTGCGCCAAGCCACCTGATTGCGAGCCAGAGACTTCAACCTCAACGCCGTTTTTGACGTAGCGATATCTATACTTGCTGTCGCTTTTTACTTTTTTCCAACCACGCTTAACCAGCTCACTTCTTATCCAACCGGCCAGCATATAGACGCCACCACCAACACCGTTGCTGGTCACCATGCAACGGTCAATCCAAGAGTGGAAGACAAAGGTCACCCCCCTTGAACCCGGGAATCTGCTACCTCCTTCTTCCTTAGGGCGGAAATAGGCAGGGAAGCCCAGACCAAAGGTTGGCTTGTATCCATACTTTGCAAACTTCGCTTTATCTGGTGCTTTGTTACTCGCCGCAAAATCGATACATTGGTCGATAGCTCCGCCGATTAAAGCAGAGAATGTTTTGTTGCTGCGATCAACAATCTCTTCAACGGTTGGGCGAGGGCCTTGTTGTGCGGTTGTGGTACAACCTGCAGCTAACAAAGATAAAGCCAGTACGGCACAAACATGTTTTTTCATTTTCTCACAAAGGGCTAGAGAATATTTTTATGCTAAATGCATATTTATACTCTGCGCTTGCCCCAACCTTATTAGTGTAAAGCGCTGCTCTAAACTTCCTTGCCCTCAATACATGTCACGCAGTACCCTGCCCGACGGATAACGGGGGAGTGTTGAGATGAAGCAAATCACGGGTGGGTGTTTGTGCGGGGCGGTTCGGCTTGTGGCATCTGGGGAGCCGGACAGGGTTGGCGTTTGCCATTGCATGGATTGCCGTAAACATCACGGCGCCGTTTTCCATGCCTCAGCAGTCTACCCTGAGGAGAAAGTCAGCGTTGAGGGCGAGGTGAACGCCTATCAGGGCCGCTTCTTCTGCCCAAAATGCGGATCTTCCGTCTATTCAACCAGTGAAGGCGAAGTCGAGGTCCACTTGGGCGCTCTGGACGAACCCAACCAGATGACCCCAACCTATGAGCTCTGGACCACCCGCCGCGAAACCTGGCTACCTGAGTTCCCTGTTGCGAAAACCTATGAGAAGGATCGTGTTGAAGAGTGAAAAAGTTGCAGCCACGCTTCAGCAAAAGCGCTGTACCCCTCTAATCATTTCTTTCTATAAATCCCTCAAAAAACATCTAATCACGACCTTTAAGCCTAACAGAAATCAATCTCTTGATCGTGCTTCAAAACCCAATGACTATAGCCTTGAGCGTTTCACTTGAGGGATGTCTATAAAGAGGTTGCCGAGGATGCCAACTGCAATAAAAGCACCTGAACTCCCCAAGAAGTGGTCGAGTAGCAGTATTCCAAGCGAACATGAAGCAAAGCAAAGTATCAAGATCCTTCAGGCGCGCGCAAAGCTGGCAGGCGATTCACAAGCCCGCAAGCTGGCTGATCTAACGCTGCAGAAACTTGGAAACTTTTTGTTATTTGAAGCGAAAAAAGGGGATCAGAACAAGCAAAAGCAAGCGGATGAAATCAAGCCAATGGTCATGAAGCTCTTTGAAAAGGCGCATGAACTAAGTGCTCGTTTAAAGTTGCCATCCGGGTCTTTTGTTGTGCGGGTTGCCAAGCAATCCAAGCCAAAATTTTATCACAACGCCTCAAGTGCCGGAAAAAAGGCCGTTTGGACTTTTAGATACGAAGATGTGGGATTACCATCAGTGAATGGGACATTCGATATCACCATGGACCGCAGCTATGCATCCTTAAAAGGGGATGAGAACAAACAGGCCAAGAAGATTGGTGATGAAGCTGTTGCTGAAACAAAGAAGATTACAAAATCAAGAGACGTAAAGCTGGTGAAGTAAAGCGCTCAGCTTGTAGCAGAGCTCCATTCATGAAGCATATCTTCAATGGCAGTCTGGTTTCGGCAATGCCAAATGCACTGGTTTGTGGCGCTTTCCAAACAGGTGCTGATACTGCGGCGAAGTCTTGAACCATTTTTGAGACTGCGAACTGCGAAGCGGTATTGCTGAAGCGGCCAGTCCGAGTTTCCTGCAGGCAGTTCCCGGCGTGTCTTGCCAATGTTGCGCCACGGACGCGTTATCAGGCGCCATGCTCTTATCCGTTCAGTTGGATCAAGCCAGACAACAGCATCCGCTCGTGGAAGGGCCAGCGGCAAAAGACTTGGCCCACCTTCAAGGATCCAGGCGTCGGTTGCCACGAGTTGCGACAGGTCCGTGTCGATTTCTGATCTTGATCGTTGTTGCCAGTTGCTCGTCAATTTGATCGCATCGAAAGACACCAACGGTATTTCGGAACGCGCAGCACTCATTCGAGCTGCAACGAAACTTTTTCCTGTTCCGTTTGCACCAGTAACAATCAACCTTCGCATCTAAAACCTGCATGGGTGCCGAGAGATCGGTTCAAATCACTACCTGAATCGCAATACCACCACAACAGCCCCTGCTGAGTAATGCCCTACCCGCAGCAGCTTTTGTCTTGTTGGATTGGGGGGCATGGGACTGTGCCGTAGGAGCAGTAGACGCAGCAATCGCCGGGGAGAGGCTTCAGCAAGGTTCCGCAGGCTTTGCAGTCATAAAACCACTGGCAAGCATTTGTTGGCATGGTTTCAGTTTCGCTGTGCCCGCATTCCGGGCAAGTTACTGTGCTTTCTAGGATAACTGTTTCTGTCATAGCATCACATCAGGCTGATCAGGTGGTCGTTTATTGCGGTCTCGTTCAAAACGATTGCCCATGCCAGCACCGTCACGAGTGTACTCACCAGCAAATGCCACTGCAGTTGGCCTAGTGCACCGCGATAGAGAGCAGTGCCCCACGCGGCCAGCAGCAGCAAAGAGGACGCAGTCAGCACAAAATAGCTTGCCGCGGCAATTTTGCCAAAAACGGCTAACCAACCGCCACCAAAGCCCGCAAGCATCAAAGCAATGGGGAGCACGCAACAGGTGGCTACTCCCAGAGAGGCAAAGGAGCCTGCATGGTTCATTTTTAAAAAGGTCTTCATCGGCAAATCCATTCGTCATCGCAGTTGTGATGGTTTTGCCGCATGCTTATAAATGCTGTAGTAACTACAGGATCAAGGCAGGAGTGATCACATGTTCGCGATTGGCGAAGCGTCTAAGCGCAGTGGCGTTGCTATTGAAACGATCCGTTATTACGAGCGCGAAGGCATAGTTATCAAACCTGCCCGCGGGGATAACGGACGTCGCGCCTACTCCGAAAAGGAGATCGGGCAGTTACGCTTCATCAAACGCTGCCGGGATCTGGGGTTCACCATCAAAGATGCACAAGCACTTCTCAGCCTTGGTGAGCAGCAAGACGAGAACTGCAAAATCGCCCATGACATGAGCAAGGCGCATTTGGAGTCTGTTCGGGAAAAAATCGAAAGCCTTCGACAGTTGGAAAAAGCGCTCGAAGAGCTCATGGGAAACTGCGCTAGCGGTAATCTGCAGTGCCCTTTGCTGGATCGTCTGCACGCAGACTGAAACGTCTAACCGGCCTAACCCGTAAAAACATAACAACGCAGAAAAACGCTAAATCGCGCAAAGCAACGCACATTTCAACGCAAACGAGATATCCCCTCTTTAAGCGGGGATTAAGTCTCTTCCAGCAACGCTGGATCAGCCACCACGGCGCGCAGTACCAGATCAGAAACGCTGCGGGCGATTTCTTCCAGATCCTTGTCGGTTTGCTCAGCGCGCGGTGAGTACCAGAAGCATGGGCCGTTCATCAGGATGATGATGGAGTGCAGGGTGATGGAGACTGATTGCTTTGCAAACACACCAGCCTCAATGCCTTCTGTCAGCACACCGCGATATAGATTCTCATAGGCACGGCGCATTTCGATGATTTGCTCGATCATCTGTGTTTCATGAGGCTTGGCCGCACCACGGAAAAACATGCGGGTGTCTTCGCTGACAACGCGGTGATAGCTCAGGAACTTGAGGATGCGCAGCACATGGGCAATGGACATAGCGCGCAGCTTCTCGACAGGGGGGATGTGTTGCGCTGCAATGGGGCTAACCCGTTCCATAAGCAGGGAAACAGAGCGCAGGCGGACGGCATAAAGCAGTTCACCCTTGGAGCGGAAATGGTGGTAAACACGCCCCTTTGTAGACCCAAGCAGACCGGCAATATCATCAATGGAAGCCACATCCGGCCCCATCCTCATGAAGCACTCCGCAGCAGCGTCCAATATCTCCTGCTGAGACCGGCTCAAATCTTCGATCATTCCCGTATTCCCCTAAAGGCTCCCGCTGCCTTCCCTTTAACGCAGTTTGCTTGCAATCTGAATCCGACAAACTGCTTTAAAGCATCTTTCTTGCGCCCAGTCCTACCTGAATACCAGCAGGCACATTTCAGGAATGCGCTGTAAATACACAGGTTTACAGTCTCCATCCGAAGCAAAACCCTAGCATACCTAACGAAATTGTGTATCAGAAATTCCTTTACCTGAAGCACCAGTCCCTAGTATAAGTTCAACCTATGATAGATGGAATTGGATCCTCATTTACCGGACTGGCTCGTTCTGCGTCTTACAACGCAGCTCAGCCTGCGCGCGTAAACCAACAGGAATCCACGTCTTTTTCCGTTGAACATGCGGTTCCAAAAGACTCTGTCACCATCACAAGCGACCTTTCTGCCAACCCGGTTGCAGCAAGCTCCTCCTCTGAAAAGTCCAAGAACGAAAACGGACAGCTTTCTGATGGAGAACAGGAGCAGGTTCAAGAACTTAAGACACGTGATGCGGAAGTTCGCGCGCACGAGCAAGCCCATGCAGCAACAGGTGGTGCCTACGCCGGAGCGCCGAGTTATACGGAGACTCGCGGCCCGGATGGTCACAGCTATGCTATTGGCGGCGAAGTCTCAATTGACTCTGCACCCATTTCCGGTGACCCGGAAGCCAGCATTGCCAAGCTGAATACGGTAATCGCCGCAGCACTCGCGCCCGCTCAGCCATCCGGTCAGGATCAGGCCGTTGCAGCGCAAGCCCAAACGAATCTGGCGCAGGCCTATACCGAGCTGCGCGAGAAGAACCTTGGCGGCAGCGAGGAAGAGCAGGAAGCAAGCGAAGTCAGTGGATTGCAGTCCCTGTTGCAGGTTCAGGAATACCCTGAAACCGCCTCGGACCCATCTGCTCTGCTGCTCAACGCTACACAAGCCTATCAGGCTGCGGCAGTTTAACTCTTACCTGAGCGTTATAAATCCAACATCTGTGGCCACAGTGTTGGCTACCCCAAGTAACCTTATGAAAACATGATATTTTCTTGCTTTGGCAACTAAGGAAGCCGGGCCGATCCACCGCGCGATTTGCTAAAATATTTTCATAAACTCACAGTACATATAAGTATAAGTCATTGACACGTATTTTGTACTAGCCTAAGGCGGAAATGCATTTACGCGTGACTAGAGTTTGCTGTGAAACTGACAAAAGCCAAAGCGACTGTATTTGCTGCACTGTTTGTATTGATGCAGCTTGTTGCGCCTCCCGGCATGATGGTGTCCGGAGGTGAGGACGGCTTTGAGATTGTCATCTGCACCGCGCAAGGTATGCGAACTGTCCTTCTTGACGAGCAGGGCAACGAACTCCAGCAAGCAGAAGAACAGGAAGCCTACGACAACTGTGCCTTCGGTACTGTTGTTGCAAAGGCCCTCAGCTCGTCTCCTCACACAGAATTCGGCGGATCTCCTCTTCCTATCGATGTGGTTTCACTGCCAACGAGCATTGCGTTTGCTGAAACGACAGTGCGCATCGCCGCCCCCAGAGCCCCTCCCGCCTGAGCATAAATTGGTTTGTCCCAGCCTTTCTTATTGTGGCTAATTTGCTGACATAAAAGGGCTATTTTCTCAAAAGACATTCCTGTTCCGTCATGCAAACCCATGGCAATGACAGGTTTTCTGCAGGCTGCTTGCCAGAAAACCCACGCCACATTTGCATGCAACGGACCCCGCAGGGCACAGCCTCGCGTAAAGCTCATCCCTCAATCTCGGCAATGTCTGAGATTGGCTCTGATTGCTCATCAAGTGCAAGGTGCATTCACTTGGCTTTGAAACCATCAACCGTACTGGCCTGCTGGCTCGCAACCTGGTTTGTGATCCTGCAGCTTGTTGCGCCGCCCGGCATGATGCCGCGTGCGGGCGCAGATGGTTTTGAGATCACCATTTGCACCTCGCAGGGCTTGCAGCAGATCTTCATCGAAACCTCTGATGAAGACGACGAGCAAAAGGACGTACAGAACAACGCGTTCTGCCTTTTCTCCCTTGCCATGCTGAAGTCACCAGCCCCTGCCTCATTGGGCAGCTTCGCTATTGAAACCTCAAGACCACAGCATACCTTCGCCCTCAACGAGGTGGGACACTACGCAATTCCGCGGCGAAGCCATGCTCCGCGGGCACCTCCTGTCTTTGTCTGATTTTCGCTCGATTACAGATAATGATTGGAATTGAAATGAATAAATTCAAACAACTACTTGGCGTCAGCGGTGTGCTCGCAGCGTCTCTTCCTGCTCTGATTTCCGGCGTGCCAGCGGCACAGGCGGAAGACATTCAACAGCTGCGCATTGCGGTGAAAAAAGACCGCTACAGCGTAGACCCGAAGAAGTTCAACTTCACCACCCGCCGACCAGCCGGACAGATCGTCGAAACGGCTGTTAAACCAGACGAAAACTTCATTCCGCAAGGCGTGTTGTTTGAGACTTGGGACTACAAAGACGGCATCTACAGCATCAAACTGCGCGAGGGCATCAAGTTCCACGACGGCCAGACCTTTGACGCCAAAGCCGCAATCGACGCACTGAAGCTGTACGATCAGGGCCGTTCTGACTTCCTGCAAATCGATCAGGAAAGCTTTGATCAGACCGGGCCTTACACCTTCACGTTCAAGTCCGAGATCAACTCCTCTCTGGTCATTGAAAACATGACCCACCGTGGGGCCTCCCTGTTCTCCATCAACGGTGATCGTGCAGAAAACCCAGTTGGTACAGGTCCTTACCTGCTGGACAGCTACAAGCCAAAACAGTCCATCAGCATGAAACGCAATGCGGATTACTGGGGAGATGCGCCGAAGGTTGAAAACATCACCTATCACTTCATCGCGGATGATCAGGTGCGTTTGCTGGCACTGCAGAACAAGGAGGTCGACATCGTCGCTGAAGTCACCCCTCAGATGCTGCTGAGCCTGCCAAAAGACGGTTCCGTGGTGGTGCACGAATCCCGCCCGATCCGTTACGTGGCTCTGCTGACCAACCTGCACGGCAAAGCACCATACGACACGCTGAAGGACATACGCGTGCGCGAGGCGCTGGCTTATGCCATCAACCGCGAGCAGCTGGCGCAAGTTCTGTTCAACGGCAAAGGTGTTGTTGCAAAAGGCATTTTGCCAGACTGGATGTTTGGTCTTGGCGACAAGCACGTGGACGGCTTTGACTACAACACCCAGAAGGCAGAAGCCCTGCTGGATGAAGCTGGCTGGACCAAAGGCAGCAATGGCATGCGCAGCAAAGACGGCAAGCCGCTGAAGCTTCGCCTTGTTGCGGCTTATCCGAACGTTTCCAGCGTACGCCCAATGCCAGAGCTGCTGGAGCAGATGTTCCGTGGCATCGGCATCGACATTGAGCTGGTTCAGGTTGATGATTCAGGCGTTTACGACGACACCTATCTGGCAACCGGTGAAGCGGATCTGTACATGGAGTTCGCCTCCAACAACAACGCAGACCCAACCTACCTGCTGTACAACCTGTTCCACTCCAAAACCCCGTGGGGCTACCAGTACACCGCGCCGGGTGGCAAACTGGACACCATCCTCGACAATGCCCGTCAGGCGCAGAGCCGCGAAGAAGTCATTGAACTTGTTCGTGAAGCACACCGCGAAATCGTGCAAACTAAACTGGCTGCTATTCCAATCCTGATGGTGCCAAACTTCAACCTGTCCCGTCCGGGTCTGAACATCCCAATGTTCGAGCATGCTGACTGGATCGATTACGGTCAGGTTACCCAAACCAAATAAGAGATGCGCAGCACAGATCATTGCAACACCATGATCTGTGCTGCCTTTTCACGAAAGATCAGCACATGAAGCAGTTTGTTTTCAAGCGCACGCTTTCGGGAATTCCAACTCTGTTTGGCATGACCCTGATTGGTTTTTTAATCATCGGCCTCACCCCCGGCGATCCTATTGAGATGGAACTGCGCCGCTTGGGCGTGTCGTTCACCGCTGAGCAGGTGGAGGCATTGCGGGTGGAGTATGGCTTGGATAAGCCTCTGATTCAGCGCTACTTTATCTGGTTGCTGGACCTGTTCCGGCTGGATCTGGGCACCTCCATCGCGTCGGGCCGTCCTGTGTTGGAGCTGTTTAAAGAGCACTTGCCGATTACGGCGACGCTGTCCGTTCTGGCTTTCGTCAGCTCACTGGCTCTGTCGCTGGTGCTTGGCACCGTGACGGCGGTTTCACAGCGCACATCGGTCTCTACCAGCCTTTACGTGCTGACCATGTTTCTGGTCTCCGTGCCATCCTTTTGGCTGGCGCTGTTTCTGCTGGCAGTGTTCGCGCTGGGTTTGGGGTGGTTCAACCTGCTGCAATTCGGCAATGCGCAGGACCTGATCTTACCTGTGATCACGCTGACCCTTGGCAACGCGGCAGTGATGAGCCGGCTGGTGAGGGAGCGGATAATCGCTGTTATGAGCGAAGATTACATCCGCCTTGCGATTACTAAAGGCCTGTCCCGTAGAGCTATTCTGGGGCGCCATGTGTTCAAGTCCATTCTACCACCACTCATCACCAACTGGGCCATTTCCTTTGGTTCCCTGCTGGGTGGATCAGTGATCATTGAAAACATCTTCAACCTGCCCGGCTTAGGGCAACTGGCACTGCAGGCCATTGCGGAGCGGGATTTTGCGATCTTACAAGCTTATCTGCTGTTTATGGGGCTGGTGTTCTTTCTGGCGAACTTTGCGGCGGACCTGACGAACCATTGGCTCATGCCTCAGCTCAAGGAGGATGATCATGGCGTACGTTGATAGCGCAAAATCTATCCCCCTCTCGCGGGCGACCAACCTCTTCAGAGGCAAAACCACGTTTTTGCTCGGCAGCTTCTTTCTATCCTGCTTTATCGTACTGGCCATTGGCGGCGAGGCATTTGCACCCAACCCACCCAACCAGATTGACCTGCTGCACCGCCTCAGCGCGCCCAGCCTCACCTACCCGCTCGGCACCGACCATCTGGGCCGCTGTATCCTCTCGCGCCTGATGACCGGCACGGCATTATCTCTTGGCACAGCGCTATCAACAGCTGGACTTATCCTCGCCATTGCCTTACCCGTTGGCCTGCTCTCCGCCCTCTGCAAAGGCTGGGTTGATGCGGTTTTGATGCGGATTGCGGATATTTTCCTCGCGTTCCCCATGCTGGTGTTCGCCCTCGCAATCATCGGCTATCTGGGCGCGTCCCTCACCTCCGCCGTCATCGGCGTCGCCCTGGCCTGGTGGCCAAGTCTGGCACGTTTGGTCCGCACGCTAACACTGGACGCAGCCTCCAAAGAGTACGTTCTCGCCTCTCGCCAATGCGGGCAGAAGTCATTGAATATCATAGCAAAACACATCCTACCGCAGATCCTGCCACCTCTGCTGGTGGTCCTTTCGCTGGAGATGGCGGGCCTTCTGCTAGTGCTCTCGTCCCTCAGCTTCCTCGGCCTTGGCGCACAACCACCCGCCGCAGAATGGGGTGCCATGCTCAACGAGGCACGCCCCTTCTTCGCAGAGCGCCCAAGCGTCGTTCTGGCACCCGGCATCGTCATCATCCTCGCCGTTCTCAGCTTCAATCTGGTGGGCGAAGGCATCCGCTTTCAGCTGGACAAGAGGAAACCCTACAGATGGTAGATATCCCCCTTCTTCAGGTGCAAAACCTCACCATTTCCAACAGTGCCCAAAACAACGAGCCGCTGGTTGAAGGAGTCAGTTTTGATCTTGCAACCAACCAGAGACTGGGTCTGATCGGCAGATCCGGCTGTGGTAAGTCATTGATCTGCCACGCGATTACAGGCGCGTTGCGTGCTCCTCTGGAAGCTTCAAGCGGGTCCATCCGGTTTCAAGGCAAAGACCTTCTGGCAATGCCTTTTGCTGAAAAGCAGCAGATCCGAGGCACCGGCATTTTCTGTATCTTCCAAAGCCCCGGCAGCGCCTTGCACCCCAGCCTGACCATTGAAACGCAGCTGCTTGAAACTGCAAGAAACCTCTCACTGAACGGTCAAGCTGCACACCATGCTCTCCTTCAGGCACTCGAAGCGGTTTCACTGCCACAGCACTGCCTGAAGCAGTACCCCAATGCCCTGAGCGGCGGTATGAAGCAGCGGGTGATGATGGCTATGGCGTTGATTTTAAAGCCGACTGTCCTGATAGCTGATGAGCCGACCACTGGCCTTGATGTCATCACCGAACACGAAACACTGCAGGCGCTCAACGTGGTTCAACAGGAAACCGGCTCCGCTCTCCTGTTCGTCAGCCACGATCTGCGCATTGTCCGCAAAACCTGCACCTCCGTGCTGGTGATGGATGCTGGCCAGCTCGTAGATGCCTGCGACCTGAACCAGCCAGTCGCGCCAGATTGCCACCACGCCACCGCCGAAATCACCAGAGCTATGGAAAGGCTTCAACTATGACCATGGAAGCACGACATCTCTCCATCGCCTACGGCTCCACTCAGGTGCTCTCCGAAGTCAGCCTGACCCTGCATCCCTCCCGGACCACAGGCCTTGTAGGCCGCTCCGGCTGCGGAAAATCAACGCTGGCCAAGGCCATGACGGGCATCATCCCGGCACCGCAAGAGACGCTGTTTCACAACAACCAGATCTTCTTTCCTGACCTCAGCAAGACCGGAGATATCATCCACTACATGTGGCAGGATCCATTGGCAGCTTTGAGCCCGTTTTTGAGCGCATTAGACCTGATCTGCGAACCACTCAAAGCCATCCATAAACTGCCCAAAGCAGCGCGTCAGCGACAGGCACGAGATCTGCTGCATATGGTGGGGCTGGAGGACACCTGCGCCAACAAGCGCCCGCATCAGCTCTCTGGCGGGCAATGCCAACGCGTTGCTTTGGCACGCGCTTTAGCCGTAAAGCCAAAGTTTCTGGTGTTGGACGAGCCGCTCTCCGCGCTGGATCTGGTGACTCAGGAGCAAATCATCGCGCTGCTACGCAAGGTGCGGGCGGAGATGAACAAGGGTCTGCTGATAATCTCCCACGACCTGCAAACACTGGCCAAACTGGCGGATGACATTGCAGTAATGGAAGGCGGCAGGATCGTGGAACACAAGGAAACTCAAGAGTTCTTCGCAGCCCCCGAACATCCGCTCTCGCGCCGGTTTGTCAAAATTTCAAAGTATTCTGCACCAGCAGCCTGATCATTGAAATTTTTCAATAAACTGTGCTGCCCTGCGACAAAACACTCCGTTAGTCTCTGGCGAACCCACTTCGCCAGTTTGTATTTTTTTGGATTGAGTATGCCCTTTCTGGAACAGAGCAATATTGAACAGATCAGCCGCGACGCCCAGCTCAGCAAACTCAGAAGGAACAAGGTGCGTTACACTGCCCTGCCACAACGCCAGCAAGAGAGTATATTGCTGGGCTCAGGGCTGGTCGGGGTCATGCTATTCCAGACCAGCGAAACTACACTGCAACTGGCTCTGGGGCGGGCGGATGTTTACAACGTCAACCCCGAGGTGATGGCTCACCGCAAACCACTTGGGCATTGCGAGCTCACCTTCTCCAGCAAAATCAAAGGCGTGGAGTTATCGCTCGATCTTGCCACTGGCATCCTATCTGGCACGTTAAAGCTGGAAGAAGAAGACATCACCCTCACTTGCTTCTGCCATGCCTTGAAGGACAGCATCATCTTTGATGTGAAGCAGATGATGACCAGCTCAACGCTCACCTATCATCCTGTCGAAAACCCACAGTCCTCCCGCACCCGAATCTCACACCCGCACGACAATGGACCATTTGAGCAAGCCGAGGTGCGGTCATATGCCGATGATATCGGCGCTTACACGAGCACGATGTATCAGGAACGCGGCATGCAGGCTGGGGAGGTGATCGTTGCAACCTCAACTCAGCGCCATCACCAAAGCCTCCGGCATTTCTGCCGCATTGAGTATGAGCGCGACATCAAAAGTCAACTTGCAATAACGGCACGCACCAACCTTCAGGCAACACTCAACGCGCCATATGAAGCACTAGTGCAATCTCATCAGCAAGAATGGTCGAAGTATGCCGATAGAACACTGTTTTCATTACCAGATCAGGAACTTGAAGCCTATATTGATTTCCAGTTCTACAAGCTCCGTTGCCTCACTCGGCCAGATGGAGCACTGATTGATCTGCAAAGTGTCTGGTTTGATCCAACGACCCCGTGGCCCGGCGTCTGGCACAACCTCAACTCCCAACTCACCTATTGGATCTGCGCGTATGGCAATCGCTCTGAATTGATGAAGCCGCTCATTCGCCAGTTACAAGAGCATGAGCACCAACTGGCTAAAATGGGCGGAGGATCAGGTGGTTATAACCTCTACACAGTCACCAACGTGGATTTCTGTCCGCCGGGACCAAAGCCGACACCAATCGCACCCTTTACAGAAGGGGCCAGCATTGCAGATGGCACCGCTTACCACACACAAAACGTACAGGACGCCACACTCGGCAATTTCCTCTGGCTGGTTCATAATCTCTGGTTGGCAGCTTCTTATGAGGATGATCAAGAGCTTCTACAAACAGTCGTTAAACGCTTCCTGAAGAAGGGGATTCAGTTCTACCGGCCCCACTTCATGCAGGCACCCGACGGCTCCGTGCATTTGCCGGAGAGCTTCTCGCCAGAATATAAATCGGCCCGCAACTGCAACTATGATCTTGCTGTCCTGAAATGGGCGATCTCTGCTTATCTAACCCTCGAGCCAGACACCGAGGAAGCGCTGGAGCTCGCAGCAATTCTGGGCCAACTTGTTGATTACCCCTATTCTGAGGACACCGGGTACCTGATCGGCGAAGATGTAGCCCTCACAGATGCCCACCGACATTACAGTCATTTGCTGATGGCCTATCCATTCTACCTGCGCAATATGGATCAACAGGGCGAGAAAGAACGCATCCGGAAGTCCATAGATCACTGGCAAAGCTTCTCAAAATCACCTCATGAACCACATGAAAAGCTGGTTGGATATTCCTTCACAGGTGCTGCTTCACTGTACGCTGCCATTGGCGAAGGCAACCTTGCGCACGAGTATCTACGGGCGTTTCTCGACACTGGTGCAGGCGGGCGCATGCATTTGACCAACACTCAATACTATGAACACGCCGGAGTTGACGCGACCACGGTCGAAGTCCCCCTTACCGGTGCGACGGCGGCCATTGACATGCTGTTGCAAAGCTGGGGCGGGAAAATCCGGCTCTTCCCAGCAATCCCGCCAGACTGGAAAGACGCTGCCTTCTTCAACTTACCTGCTCATGGAGGCTACCTGATCAGTGCTGTGCTGCAAGATGGGAAACTCGCATTCCTTTCTGTAAAGGCGAAGCGCAGCGGCAGGTTTGCCCTGAAATCAGCGATACTGCCACATGAATTGCAGGAAACTTCCATTCACCTGGAAGCAGGTAAAATTTATGTTTGGGCTGCACCAAAATTTGATATTGCTGCCTTCCTTAAAGATGATCAGCAAAAAATCAGGTTAAACCGGCAAGGAATCACAGAACCACACTAAAAAAGATGGAATTTATTGAAATATTTTCATAGTAATACTTTGATATACCACAGAGGAACTACTTATTCTCGTTCCATAGATATTTGCAAAGCGTAGAGATACCCGATCTCTCGCAATAAATATTTCATGGTTGGATCATTGAGGAGTGAACCACCGTGAGATGGGGGGAGAATTTGATGAAGAGCGTTACACTCACGTCGATTGCTGCTTTGACGCTGCCGTTTTTGGCCGCCAATGGCTGGGCCTATAACGAAGCGCCCATGCTCAAGCAGTTGGTTGAAGCCGGTCAATTGCCGCCGGTTGAAGAGCGCCTGCCGAAAAATCCACGCGTCATTCCGGTCTACGACAGCATCGGCACCTATGGCGGTGTCATGAAGCGCGCTTTCAAAGGCCCAAGCGACCGCTGGGGTCCAACCAAGCTCATGGAAGAGCGTGTGGTTGAAACCTACATGGACGGTGACAAGAACCTGTCTCTGGTTCCCGGCTGGGTTGGCGAATATTCCGTAAGTGAAGATGCTCGTGATTTCACCTTCACAATCCGCGAAGGTCTGCGCTGGTCCGATGGAGCACCTGTCACCACCCGTGACGTTCGCTTCTGGTATGAGGATGTGTTTCTCAATGAAGACCTGATGCCGTCCATCAAGGCGCTTTACACCTCCAACGGTGTGCCAATGAAGCTATCTTTTGCCGATGATTACACCTTCACTGTTTCCTTCGAAAAGCCTTACCCGCTGTTCCTGACCGTTCTGGCTAAGGAAAGCACAGGCCGTCCGGGTCTGGATCGTCCGGGCTTCATCGAGCCATTCCACTACCTCAAAGACTACCACCCAGCTTACGCTGACCCTACTAAACTAGAGGCGGCCATTGCCAAGTATGGTGCCAAGAAATGGATGGACCTTTGGGATTCCAAAGGCCAAATTCAGGCGTGGTGGTTCAATCCAAATATGCCAGTTCTCACCGCATGGCGTGTGAAGACACCACCGCCTTCCGACACTGTGGTGATGGAGCGCAATCCCTACTATTACGGCGTGGATGCAGAAGGAAACCAGCTTCCTTACATCGACCAAATCGAACACCGGCTGTTCCAAGACCCTCAAGCCATCAACTTCATGGCCATTCAGGGTGAGATCGACCTCCAAAACCGCCACATCAACGTGGCCGACTTTACACTGCTGAAGGAAAACGAAGCCAAGGGTGACTACACCATTGAAAAATGGACCAAGGCACTCACATGGTCGATCATGCCGAACCTGAACTCGGCTGATGCAACCAAACAAACCTTGTTTGAGGACATTCGCTTCCGCGAGGCTCTCAACATCTCCGTAGACCGCGAAACCATCAACGAACTGGCATTCTCCGGTCTCGGTGAAGCACGTCAGGCCTCTCCAATCTCCGGTTCTCCGTTCTACGATGAAACCGCCGAGAGCCGCTGGACGCAATACGACCCGGAACGGGCTACTGAATTACTCGACGAGATTGGCCTCACAGAACGGGACTCAGCCGGTTTTCGTCTGATGTCAGATGGCCGTCGTTTGAGCCTGGTGCTGGAAACTCGCTGGGACATTCAGGGGGAATTGCTGGAAGTTGTCCGCACTTATTGGCAGGACATGGGCATTGAGGTTCTGGTGCGAATCATCGACCGAACCCTGTTCCAAC
Source organism: Pseudovibrio sp. Ad26 (assembly GCF_001623285.1). Classification (NCBI taxonomy): domain Bacteria; kingdom Pseudomonadati; phylum Pseudomonadota; class Alphaproteobacteria; order Hyphomicrobiales; family Stappiaceae; genus Pseudovibrio; species Pseudovibrio sp. Ad26. The sequence continues at coordinate 197,688 of NZ_LMCE01000049.1, read as the reverse complement.
AGCATGTTGAGACCGCCGATTTTGACATGATCCTCGATACGTTCGATCGCTCCTCTGTCATCACCGCTGACCCGGTTCGCTTCCTTGGCCGCGGCGGCTTTGCTCAGAACTACTTCAACTGGTGGTACTCCAACGGCAAATCCGGAGAAGAGCCGCCAAAGGATCACGCAATCCGCGATGTGTGGGCAGCATGGGATTCAGCGCAGACCGCGACCAGTCTGGAAGAAGCAAATATCTATGCAAAACAAATGGTTGACGTTCACACCAAGAACGTTTGGCACATTGGATTGGTGGGCGAAACACCAGCGATTTATGTGCGCAAGAACAGCCTGAAGAACTTCCCTGCGGGGTTTGTCCATGACGACGCGTTACGCGGCGTTGGCCTCGCATACCCGCAGCAGCTCTACTTTGAGAAGTAAGCACCTCAACTGAGCCCTGCGTAACATGCCCGCCTAACCCGATTTAGGCGGGCATTGTTGTTTTAAGGAGTTGGATCACACCTTCTCCGGCTTCCAGTCTGGCTGAGTATCAAAGACCGCTGCGGTTTCTGGCAAGGCATCCCAATGCGGTTTGTCGCGGTCGAAGATGACGACCTGAATCTCCAGATCATCTGCGTTGTCCATGGAACCGAGAGGGAGTGTCATGTGGTCAGGCGCCTTGGTATTACGGCCATAAATCGGACTTCCGCAGCCTGAGCAGAAGGCTTTGGTGACCTGCGAGCCGTTGGCGGAGGTATAGACATACTCTCCCAGTTTGCCCGAGATAATCACCTGATCCGCACGGAACATGGCGCCAACCGTGTGGCCAGTACCACTCAGCCGGCGGCATTCCTCACAATGACATTGAGCCGTAACCACCGGATCACCCTCAATCTTGTAGGACACTGCCCCACACATGCAACGCCCGGATCGTTTCATCACGCTCATTACTCCACCAGTTCGCCAACCACTTCACACGCCATACCTGCGATGAGAGGGACAGCTTTTCGCATCATTTCTGCAGCTTGCGGATTGGACGCGTTGCCCGCTTCCGCACGGGCCACAACCCCTTGAAGAATAGCGGCTAATCGGAACATAGAAAACGCGAGATAGAACTCCCAGTTCTCAATCTCGCTGAGCCCACGACGCATACAGTACTGGCGTACATACTCCTCTTCAAGCGGAATACCAAGCGCCACACGATCCAGCCCCGCCAACCCGCGCAGGCCTTTGAAAGATGGCAAACGCCACTGCATGCACTGATAGGCAAGGTCCGCTAGCGGATGGCCAAGCGTGGAAAGTTCCCAGTCCAGCACAGCCACAATCCGTGGTTCTGTGGGATGGAAGATCAGGTTGTCGAGCCGGTAATCCCCGTGCACAAGCGAGGATGTTCCGTCGTCCTCCACCATGTTCTCTTCCAACCACTCCATCAGGCGGTTCATCGCTGGAATCACTGTGGTTTCAGAGGCTTTGTACTGCTTGATCCAGCGCCCAGTTTGCCTCTCAAAATAGTTGCCGGGCTTACCATAGTGCATCAAGTCAACGGCATTGGGAGAGACATCATGCAGTGCTGCCAACACGCGGTTCATCTCCGCAAAGATCGCCATGCGCTCTTCGTTAGAGCATTCCGGTAATGAAGGATCCCAGAAGATCCGCCCTTCAACATACTCCATCACAAAGAACATGGTGCCGATTGGAGAGTTGTCCTCGGACAAATGATAGGTTTTGGGCACTGGCACATCACTGCCTGCCAGAGCCGTCATCACCTGATACTCGCGATCCACCATATGGGCGGATTTCAGCAGGTTTCCCGGGGGCTTAGCCCGTATGACGTAGGTCTTGTCAGAGGTCACCAGCTTGTAGGTCGGGTTGGATTGCCCACCCGGAAACTTCTCAATCTCCAGAAGCTCACCAAACTCCGGTATGTGCTGCTTCAGATAAGCCTGTAGCGCTGGTTTCTCTAATGTATGCAAGGCGTTCGTCATGGGCTCCCCTCCTCCATGAAACATCCGGTTGCCTGACTATTCCACCGTCCCGTGAACAGTCAGGCTCTTTTTCGGCTTTTATGATCAGGCGTTGGCCATTGCCTTTACCAGTTTGGCGACACCTTCCATGGCGCTGTTCACCGGCTCCGCATCCGTGCGGTCAGCAATACGGCCCCAATTGGCAGCAATTGCCTCTGGTGTACGGTCGCCCTCAGCCAAATGAATGCCTTGTGTTTCAACCATTTCGGCCAGTGTGTAGGTGCCGGCAGCTGCCACAAGCACCTTGCGAGTTGGTGCAGCCTCAGAGCACAGGAAAATCACAGCAGGTGTGATGTTTTCCGGTGCCAGCATCTTCAGCGTGCCAGCATCCATGATGGTTTCTGTCATGCGTGTCCCAGCAGAAGGTGCAATGCAGTTGATGTGAATGTTGCTTTTTGCCCCTTCCAGACCAAGCGTATTCATCATGCCCCAAAGGCCCGCTTTCGCTGCGCCATAGTTCGCCTGCCCAAAGTTGCCATAGATGCCGGAGGGAGATGTGGTCATGATGATACGGCCATAGCCTTGTTCTTTCATCACATTCCAGACGGCCTTGGTGCAGAGCGCTGCACCATTGAGGTGCACGTCGACCACTTTGTTCCAGTTGGACATTTCCATCTTGGCAAAGGACTTATCGCGCAGGATGCCAGCGTTGTTGATGAGAATATCAACACGCCCGAACGCTGCAACAGTGTCCGCCACCATAGCGTTGACAGCAGCCTCATCCGTCACATCCGCAGCATTGGCGATTGCTTTACCGCCTGCTGCTTTGATCTCCTCGACAACAGTTTCAGCAGCGGTTGCGGACGAACCGGAGCCATCAACAGAACCGCCCAGATCATTCACCACCACCGCAGCGCCGCGCGCAGCAAGGTCCAGCGCATAAAGACGACCAAGCCCACCGCCTGCGCCCGTAACAATCGCTACCTGACCGGCAAAATTTATCGTGTCCTGCGTCATGCAGCTACCTCCTCAAAAAACGTCATTGTCAGCCATTGTGCGACCAACGCAGGGCTTTCGACACCCTCAATCTCAATTGAAAGACCAAACTCCTGAAGGATCTGACCATCTCCCTTGCGGGTCAGATTATCCAGAGTGAAACGTCCCCGAATGCGCTTACCACTGGCAACGGGATGTAAAAAGCGGATTTTATTGAAACCATAGTTGATGCCCATGGTCCGCCCCTTCACATCCGGCAGGGTTTCTATGGCGAATTTGCTGGCGAGCGAGAGCGTGAGAAACCCATGGGCGATGGTACCGCCAAACGGAGTTTCAGCAGCGGCGCGCTCAGGATCCATATGGATAAACTGCTCATCAAAGGTCAGCTTGCCAAAGGTGGAGATCATATACTGATCCACCTCTACCCAGTCAGACAAGCCGATCTGCTGGCCAACCCGGGTCTCAAGTTCTTCTATGGTCAGTTCCATAAGCCCCTCACTGTCCAAACAAATTGGTGCCTGTGGCGATATGAATGCCACCATCCAGCGGGATCACTTCTCCCGTGACATAGGACCCGCCTTTGCCACAAAGGAACAGCGTTGCGCCTGCGATGTCATCAGGATGCCCGATCCGGCCAAGTGGCACGCCTTTCCCGACATGCGCTGCTTTTTCGTCCGTGCCCGTTGCAAACGCTGTCATGTTGGATTGGAACGGTCCCGGCGCGAAACCATTGAATGTAATGTGTTCTTTCGCCAGTTCTTTGGCGAGAATGCGCGTCAGCTGGTGCACTGCTGCCTTGGAGGCTGAGTAAGAGTAAGCCCCATCGCCGATCGGCGTGGAGCCCATGACCGAGCCCAGATTGATAACGCGGGCTGGATCTTCCGGACGTCCACTGGCCTTCAGCTCCGGCAACAGAGTCTGCGTCAGATGGAACAGGCCTGCCACGTTGACATCCATCACCTTCTTCCATGCAAAATACGGGAAGGTGCCCAGTGGCTCACCCCAGGTGATGCCAGCATTGTTGACCAGAATATCGAGCTTTGGGCTACGCTCACGCACAGCCTCTGCAAGAGCCAACACGCCCTCTTCAGAGCCAACATCTCCCTGAAACGCTTCAACAGATCCCCCAGCCACCGGGTTGTTGGCTTTCAGGTTCGCATTGATCTCCTGTGCTGTCTTCTCAACCACATCCAGCTTGCGCGAGCAGATGAAGACGCGTGCGCCACCTTCTGCCAGCGCAGTGGCAACCATGCGGCCAATGCCAGTTCCACCACCTGTTACCAGCGCCGTTTTACCAGCTACACCAAACAGTTCCTCAAGATATCCCATGAAGACACCCTACCTCCCATAGTGTTCTTCGATCTGCCACCGCACCTCATGCGACTTGGTTCAGGCGCTTCTTAATTCGAAAACCGCCGCCCGCGTCTTTTGGGAGGCCACCTTAAACCAATGGTCAAGCATGCTCTTCTTCGCGCGCAGTTGACAACATACTCAGTAGTATGTTTCCGTATATCAACAGTTGTAAAGCAAAATTTTTAGCTCGTATCTTTTGTCTCTCCGGCCTGGGAATTTGATTTTGTGTGGGAGCTCATAATCACCTATCCCTCTGATAGTAAGTGGAATTTCACCACGGGTTTGTGAAGATAAAAGAGCTCAGATGTCTTGGGAGGGTCAATCATGAGCGACACTTTATTAGCCGAACGTCCAGCTATGGACCTTGGGGTAAGCCAGCGTGTAGCACCACTCATGGAGCAAGTGCGCAACATGGTTCGCGATGAAATCATGCCTCTTGAAGATGAATTCCATGACGAGATTCCCGTGGGAGACCGCTGGCAACATACGCCGCGGCAGACCGAGATTCTGGAAAGCCTTAAAGCAAGTGCACGCGCCAAGGGACTTTGGAATTTCTGGCTGACAGACTCCAAGCGCGGCTATGGCCTCAGCACCGTTGAATATGCTTATCTGGCAGAAGAGATGGGCAAATCCCCCCTCGCACCAGAAGTGTTCAACTGCAATGCACCTGACACCGGCAACATGGAAGTGTTTGAGCGCTATGGTTCCGAGGAGATGAAAGAAACCTGGCTGAAGCGCATGCTTAACGGCGAGATTCGCTCAGCCTACCTGATGACTGAGCCAGATCACGGGTCATCAGATGCAACCAATATTCGTATGTCCTGCGTGCGAGATGGCGACCATTATGTGCTGAATGGTGAGAAGTGGTGGTCTTCTGGCGCTGGCGATCCGCGCTGCGCCGTTTACATCACTATGGTTCACACCCCAACAGACGGCACCAAGCACCAGCAGCACTCGATGATTGTAGTGGATGCGAACACGCCGGGCATCACCAAGCTGCGCCCGATGCAGGTGTTTGGCCATGATCACGCCCCTCATGGACACCTGCACCTGCGGTTTGAGGATGTGCGTGTTCCTGTCGAGAACCTGCTTTTGGAAGAAGGACGTGGCTTTGAAGTTGCGCAAGGCCGCCTCGGCCCGGGCCGCATCCACCATTGCATGCGCGCAATTGGGCAGGCAGAACAAGCGCTTGAGTTGATGTGTAAACGTTCCATCAACCGGGAAGCCTTTGGTAAGCAGCTCTACAAACTGGGCGCTAATTTCGACATCATAGCCGAATGCCGCATGGAGATTGAGCAGGCCCGCCTTCTCTGCCTGAAAGCCGCATGGATGATGGACAATGCCTCCGCCCGTGAAGCGGCGTTCTGGATCAGCCAGATCAAGGTTGTTGCACCACGCATGGCACTTAAAGTTACAGATGAAGCCATGCAGATGTTTGGTGGTCAGGGCATCTCTCAGGATACCCCACTGGCAACCAACTGGATGAACCTGCGCACCTTGCGCTTTGCGGATGGTCCTGATGCCGTGCACCGCAACTTCATTGGCCGCTCTGAGCTGCGCAAACACACTCAGGAAAAGATCTGATAAGGCAGGAGAGCCACCGCTCTCCTAATCCTTTGCATCTGCACTCCAAAGCAGGGAGAACGCAATGACATCACTTGATGACTTCCGCATGGAAACAAGGGCTTGGTTGGAAGAGAACTGCCCCCAAGACATGCGTAAAACCGTCACCACAGAGAGCGATATCTGCTGGGGCGGTCGCAACTGGACGTTCAAGTCCGAAGCACAACAGCAATGGCTGGAGCGCATGGCTGAGCGTGGTTGGACCGTGCCAAGCTGGCCGAAAGAGTACGGCGGCGGCGGCCTGAACGGTGACGAGGCCAAGATCCTCAAAGAGGAGATGACGCGCATCAATGCCATGTCTCCGCTGGAAAGCTTCGGCATCTGGATGCTTGGTCCCGCTTTGCTGAAATACGGCTCTCACGAGCAAAAGCTGCAGCACTTGCCCAAGATTGCTCGCGGTGAAATTCGCTGGTGTCAGGGCTACTCAGAGCCTGGATCCGGCTCCGATCTGGCGTCAGTCCAAACCAAAGGCGTGGACATGGGCGACCACTTCCTCGTCTCCGGCCAGAAGATCTGGACCTCCTATGCTGATCAAGCAGACTGGATCTTTGCTCTGGTGCGCACTGAACCTGATGCGAAGAAACACAAGGGCATCTCATTCCTGCTGTTTGATATGGCCAGCGAGGGTGTTTCCACCAAGCCAATCCGCCTGATTTCCGGCAGTTCTCCGTTCTGCGAAACCTTCTTCGATGAAGTGAAGGTGCCTATGGAGAATGTGGTTGACGAGCGCGGCAACGGCTGGACAATCGCCAAGTATCTGCTGACCCACGAACGCGAAATGGTCAGCAATCTGGATGCGATTTTTGGCGGTTCCGCTGGCCTTTATGAGACTGCGATTGACTCAATCGGGCTGGATGAGACAGGCCGATTGGATGACCCGCTTCTTCGTGCTGATATCGGGGAGTTCCTGATTGATGAAATGGCACTGACCGCACATCTTGCAGCTGCAAAGGACTTCCACCGCGCAGGCAACCAGCTGGGCGCCCGTTCTGCAGAGCTGAAGTATCTCGGCACAGAACTGAACAAACGCCGCCAGAGCCTCGTTGTACAGTCTGGCGGATTGGAAGCGTTGTCCGGACCGGAAGAGAACAACGGTATCGGTAATCAGTCTGCGTCATGGCTGCGCTCCAAAGGCAACAGCATTGAAGGCGGCACCTCGGAGATTATGCTTTCCATCATTTCAAAAGCAGTGCTACGCCTGCCATCATTGGGTTAAGGAGAGAAAACATGGAACTTTTCAGCTCTGAAGAAACCCTTCTAAAGGACTCCGCCTCTGGCTTTATGGCAGAAAACGCCTCCGTGCAGGCGCTGCGTGATCTGCGCGACCAGAAAGAGGCTCTTGGCTTCAATCAGGAGCTTCACAAAACACTGGCCGAGATGGGCTGGTTTGGCATGTTGCTGCCGGAAGACGCTGGCGGTTATGACTTTGGCCACCGCGCAGCAGGCCTTGTGGCAGAAGAAATGGGGCGCAACCTGACAGCCTCTCCGTTCCTCTCCACTGCTGTTTTGAGTGCAATTGTACTGCGCCAGTCTGGTGGTGACCATCTGAGTGAGTGGGGACCAAAGATTGCCGCTGGTGAAGCTGTTATCGCACTGGCAATAGATGAGGGAGCAAAGCACAACCCATCCCGCATCAAAGCCACGGCAGAACCGGATGGCAACGGCTTCATTCTAAACGCCAGAAAACGCGCCGTATTTGATGGTTACAATGCCGACCGGCTAATTGTTGTTGCAAAAACCGGCGAAGACACAGGGCTTTTTCTGGTAGACCCAAGCGCGGCGGAAGTTGCGGTAGAGCGCAACGCTATGCTGGACAGTCGCAATGCGGCAAACATTCAGATCACAAATTTGCATCTGGATGGCAAGGATCTGCTCTGCCCGCTTGATAAAGGCGCAGCCGTTCTGGAAGCCACACTCCGCTCCGGTCGTGCAATTGCAGCTTCAGAGCAACTTGGAGTTGCAATAGAAGTTGCAGAGCGCACAACGGAATACCTGAATGAAAGAAAGCAATTTGGTGTACCAATCGGCATGTTTCAGGCACTTCAGCACAGAATGGCCGACCTTTACTGCCAGATTGAACAAACAGCTTCACTCATCTCTTCCGCGTTACGTGCGATAGATACAACCTCAGATAAGGCAGAGGCACTTTCGAGAGCAGCCAAAGCGAAGGTTGCTAAAGTTTCTCGCGTGGCAACAGAAGAAGCGGTGCAGATGCATGGTGGAATCGGTATGACCGACGAAGTTGACGTCGGATTGTTCATGAAACACGACCGGGTGTTAACAGAGATGCTGGGTGACAGTGCTCACCATATAGACTTTCTGCTAAAAACACGGGGTCTTTAACTGTATAATCCGTAATTCTACTTGTGATTATTTCTAAAGTAACTTCATAATTGAAGCCATCTGGTCCACCCCTTTGGATCAGCGAGAGCCAGTCCGCAACAGCATTGCCCGGTGTTGCAGACTGGCTCTTTCCATTTTTGGCTAACCAAAACCATCTCAGATCTTCATACCCGGCATGTTGAGGGAGGATGTGTTTCCGCCATCAACGGCAAGGGCCTGTCCGGTGATGAAGCTGGCATCGCGGCTGGCAAGGAATGCGATTGTTGCTGCAACTTCAGCAGGATCCCCGTGACGACGCAGCTCTGCCCTTGAGCCGAGTCTGTCTTCTTTGCCCACATTGCGGGCATGATCAAACACAGGTTTTGTCATTCCGGTTTCAATAAGCCCCGGACAAACTGCATTCACACGCACGCCGTGCTCACCAAAATCGCAGGCAGATGTCTTCGTAAAATTGATGAGCGCAGCTTTGGAAGCACTGTAGGCATTTCCGCCAGCACCGGCTCTGATTCCAGCAACGGATGCAGTATTCACAATAGAACCGCGGCCTGAAGCCTTGAGCTGTTCGCGGGTGTACTTGGTAAATAGCATTGCGCCGAGTACATTCACCTCATAAACTTTGAGCCAGTCGCTAAAGTCCTCATGGCTGCCGCCCCAGGAACCTTCGCAGATGACCCCGGCATTGTTGCAAAGAACGCTTATACCGCCAAAGGTGTTCTCAACCGCATCCACACAGCTCTCAACCGCTTCTTCATTCGCAACATCGACGACATAGACCCGTGCACGGCAACCTTCTGGCAACAGCCCTGCGGTTTCATCAAGCCCGTCCTCATTCAAGTCCACCAGAGCGATCGCGGCACCTTCTTCTGCCAGACGGATTGCGGTTGCGCGACCGATGCCGCTGCCTGCTCCTGTGATCAGGGCTGCCTGACCTGCAAATCTGGGTTGCATCTTCATTCCCTCCCGGTTTCCAGAACAACCTTCCCTATCACACGTCGTTCCATGAGGTCTCGAAGCGCCTGAGGGGCTTCTTCCAGTGAATAGCTCTTACTAACAACTGGGTTGATTTTGCCGTCCTCAAGCCATTTAAACAGCTCTGAGAAGTTCTTCTGGTCCTTATCCGGTTCCCTCATGCGGAACGCACCCCAGAACACGCCCATAACCGCACAGCCCTTCAGTAGAGGCAGGTTGGTGGGGATCGTCGGGATATCGCCTGCCGCAAAGCCTACAACCAATGCGCGACCATTCCAGGCTGTGGAGCGCAACGCTTGCTCAAAGAGCTCCCCGCCGACAGGGTCATACACAACATCAACGCCAGTCTTGCCGGTGATCTCCTTGAGACGCTCTCTCAGGTCCTGCGTGGAATAGTTGATCAGCTCATCCGCACCTGCTTTTCGCGCAGCTTCCAGCTTTTCAGCAGAGCTGGCCGCAGCAATCACCTTGGCACCCATAACTTTGCCCAGCTCAACAGCCGTGAGCCCAACACCTCCGCCAGCGCCCAACACCAGCAGTGTTTCTCCCGGTTGCAACTGCGCACGCTGCTTCAAGGCATGCATGGACGTGCCATAGGTCATCGTAAAGCCAGCGGCAACATGAGCAGACATAGCTTCAGGTCGCTTCATGACAGCAGACGCATCAACCACAACCTCTTCGGCATAGCCACCTTGTTGCAGCAGAAGCGCCATCACCGGATCACCCGGCGCAAACTGAGTGACACCTTCGCCCACGGCTTCAATTCTGCCAGCAACCTCACCGCCTGGCACAAATGGCATTGGCGGCTTGATCTGATATTTTCCCGCAATCACCAGCGTATCAGGGAAGTTGACGCCCGCAGCTTCCACCGCGATCCGCACTTGCCCTTTTCTCGGCTCTTTACGTTCAACATCTTCCACACGCAGAGCCTCTGGTGGTCCGTATTCTGAGCAGACAACAGCACGCATGATTTCCCTCCCAAATCAAAACATACCCGTGAGTATGTTACGGAAACACAGTGAGCGCAACCACAACGCTAGGTGCAAAGCCCCTTCCCTCTTGGCAAACCTGAATAATTTGAGCAAGCGGCTTCGCAATCAGGAAACCACGGTTCATGGAAGCTCAGCTTGTTCTCATCATCCGTTTACATGCTGCGGTGAAGATAATTCCATGATGTGTACGCAATCCATGGAAAGACCGGATGGCAGAACAGGAAAAGCCTAATTTAGCTGATGAGTTTAAACGCCTTGAAAGCTCACCGGAAGGGCTGGCTGGTTCTACCGCATCCAATCGGCTAAAGCAGTATGGCCCCAATGCGCTGGAGGAAAAGAAGACCAGCAAACTGGTTGAGTTGCTTTTGACGTTCTGGGGCCCAATTCCGTGGCTCATCGAAATCGCAGCCATCCTGTCTGCCATCATTGAGCACTGGGCCGACTTTGCGATCATCCTGTTTATGCTGGTCCTCAACTCTGGCATCGAGTTTGTTCAAAGCAGCAAAGCAGCCGACGCGCTTGCAGCACTGAAATCATCCATGGCTCTCAAAGCACGCGTGAAACGAGATGGGAAGTGGACTGACATTCCAGCCGAGGAAATCGTACCCGGCGACATCATCAACCTGGAAAACGGAGATATCATCCCGGCAGACTGCATTTTGGAACGCGGGCCATACCTTGCCGTCGACCAGGCTGCACTAACGGGAGAGTCGCTCCCGGTCGACAAGAAAATCGGCGATTTGGCGTATTCCGGATCTATCATCAAACAGGGCACCATGCAGGCACTTGTTACAGCGACGGGCGGGAATACATTCTTTGGCAACACAGCCAAGCTGGTTCAGTCCGCCGGCAACATTTCTCATTTCCAAAAAAGCGTTCTGGGCATCGGCAAGTTTCTCATTCTGGGCACGGCCTTGCTTGCGGCGCTCATCATCGTCAAACAGCTTTATCTGCAACAAAGCATTCTGGGCATAATTGAACTGGTGCTTGTATTGGTGATCGCCTCAATCCCAGTTGCGATGCCCGCTGTTCTTTCAGTCACCATGGCTTTGGGTGCACTCACACTTTCCAGAAAGAAAGCCATCGTTTCACACCTTCAGGCGATTGAAGAGCTGGCAGGGGTGAATGTGCTGTGCTCTGACAAAACCGGGACGCTTACCAAAAACGAACTCACACTTGGCGAGCCCGTGTTGTTTGATGCGAAGAGCGAGAAAGAACTGGTCGTCATGGCAGCTCTTGCCTCGAGTAGCATTGAAAAGGACGTCATCGACCAACTGATTGTCAGCAAAGCCGAACGGGGTGTGCTCGAACTTTACAAGCAAAACACATTCACACCGTTTGATCCTGTGAGTAAAAGAACGGAAGCGGGCATCTCCGGCCCAAGCGGGGCGTTCAAGGTCATCAAAGGTGCACCGCAAGTCGTTATCGATCTCAGCACAAATACACCAGAGGAGAAAGCCGTCGCCAGCAAAGCCGTGCACGAGTTTGCAGTCAAAGGCCTACGCGCGCTTGGCATTGCCAAGACCAACGAGAACCACGAGTTACGCTTGCACGGTATCCTCTCTCTTTTTGATCCGCCCCGCGAGGATTCCAAAGCGGTGATTGAAGAAACACAGAATGCTGGCATCGCGGTAAAGATGGTGACAGGCGACGATGTTGCAATTGGCCGAGAGATCGCCGGGCAGCTCGGCCTTGGCACCTCGCTTAAAAGCGCCAGCCAGGTGTTCTCAGAGACAAAGGACATGGACAACTTGCCAGCCAACATCCGCGAGGAGATCGTCAACGCAGATGGCTTCGCCCGTGTCTTTCCCGAGCACAAATACGGCATCGTCAAAGCACTTCAACAATCCGGAGATTACGTTGCCATGACGGGTGACGGCGTGAATGATGCTCCAGCATTGAAACAAGCTGATGTGGGCATTGCCGTTTCAGGTGCAACAGATGCAGCCCGATCTGCCGCTGATCTGATCCTCACACTGCCAGGTCTGTCTGTCATCACCGATGCAGTTATAGAGGCACGGAAAATCTTCGCACGGATGATCAGCTATGTTGATTATCGTGTGGCTATGACAATCAACCTGATGGTGTTCGTCTCAGCCAGTGTGTTGCTGTTGGAAGAGGTGCCTCTGACCGCCATCATGATTGTGATGCTGGCATTGCTGGACGACATCCCAATCATCACCATCGCCTACGACAACACAGAGGCTGCACCAGCCCCAATGGAATGGCAGCTTGGAAACATGCTGCGCACAGCAACGGTGCTTGGGCTCATTTCAGTTGTCGAGAACTTCGCCCTGATGATGGCAGCGCGGCATTGGCTGGATGTACCTGCTGCGGAGTTGCAGAGTGTCATGTTCCTGCAGCTGGTTGTCGCCGGGCATTTGCTGTTGTTTGTCTGCCGGCATGATCACTGGTTCTGGCAGGCGCCACGCCCTTCGGCTAAATTGCTGATGGCAATTATCACCACGCAATTACTCGCGGTTGTCATCTGTCGATCCGGCTTCCTTGTTCCCGCTATCAGCTGGGACTTGATCGGCATCGTCTGGGCTCAAGCTATCCTCTGGATGTTCGTGCTGAATTTTGCCAGAAAGCTCTGCCGCTAAAAGAAGTGCAACACACTCTTTTACTCGCCACGCAGACAGACTAGATATAGAGCATTGTCTGCAATTGGAGTTGGCGCGTTGCCGAGCTTACCCCTTCCCTTTTTTACTGCCCTGTTTTTGTGTTTCATCCTGTTACGCCTCATGGTCGGGTATGGACGAAAAATACCGTCGCTGCTCGTGGCGACTATCAGCCTTTATGCAATTCAATCTGTCCTACTCGGTATCAAATGGGGGATGGGTGGGCTCCCCCTCTGGTCGCTCATAGGACTGGCGTTGTTATTGCCGCCCGCAACCTGGCTCTCATTCCTTCAACTCACTGATCGCCTTACGAAGAAGGCTGTCGGCTGGACGTTTGGCGCGACAGCTGCAACTCTTAGCTCTCTCACTCTGGCACCCGGCTTCAACGCTCCGGTGCTGATTGATCTTACAAGTGTTGTTGTCTACCTCGGTTACGGACTGTTGTTCTTCCGGTCTGCAACGACCAGGCAGTGGGAATGGGCCAGCCATCTGCCTATCGATCAAATGCTCCCGGCACGCCAGACACAGCTGATCGCAGGCGCAATTTTCTCAACCTCCGCACTTGTTGACCTCGTCGTAGCAGCGGACTTTGCCGTGAACAAGGGGACCAATGCAGCAACCATCGTTGGCACTGCAAACCTCTTCATGCTGCTTGCACTGGTCACAATCGCTGTTTTGTTTACTCGCAAACCTGCGGCTACACCGCAGTTGCCAGAACCTGAAACAACGACCGCATCAGCCTCCGAGGAACAGATTGTGCTGGTCGAAGCGCTCGATCAACTCATGCAGGACGAGCATCTGTACCGGGATGAAAACCTCTCCCTCGACAGGTTAGCTCGCAAGCTCCGTGTGCCGGCGCGCCAGATTTCGACAGCTGTCAACACAGTGCGTGAGATCAACCTGCCGCAATACACCAATGGTTTCCGAGTGGCTGAAGCCTGTCTTCTGTTAGAGACAACAGACAAGCCCATAACCACAATCATTTACGATGTTGGCTTTACAACGAAGTCCAACTTCAATCGCGAATTCCAACGTGTCACAGGCAAGAGCCCGAGTGTATGGCGGAAGGAGAGCCGGACCGCGCAGAGTGTGGAGACGGCCTAAAAGATCTCTAGCAGGATGCTCGTGGCGTGCTTCCACCCCTTCGCCAAATTGATGCTGGACACGAGCTTCTCAACATTGATGCGGATGTTTTCCTTTGGAACATCTGCATCAAATTTCAGATAGACCGCAGCCATCTCTCCAACCAAATCGAAGCGCGAAACACTCCCGTCGAAATAGATGACAGACTTCTCTGAGGTGATCGCGAAGTCCTTAAACCGCCCCACAAAGTCACCTGCCAATCTGTCCATCTTAACGCTGATGTTCATCGAACTCGGCAGCCTGAGTGTCGCCGCCGGATCGCACCAACCAAGCCTCCAGGACCCGCGTCTTTCAAACTTAATGGTCATAAGACCGTCTTCATTCTTGGATGTTGTAGCGGTTAGAGAGCAACCTCTTGCATCGCTTGTATCAAGCTTGATGTCGCTTGAAATGCTATTGCCTCCGACGATGCGCAGACCCAGATTGCTTCCTGAGATCTCGATTGAATGCACCCCTTCAGGGCTGAGTGTCTCAGAGGTTTCCATGCCTGATGAGAATGTCGCGTAAGCCGCAATCGCTATTACGCCAATCGCAATAAGGGCTTTGGTGCTGTGCTTTGTTGCCATTTGATAACTCCATGGTTTGTCTGTTTGACCATGGGAGTTTGGCGAATTGCCTGCGACCTAGAACGCGATTTAGGACCAGAGTAGCCTTCCTGAAACGCGATGGAGGACTTACTAACCCTCGATGAGAAGCGCTGAAGCCGCCGCCCGCACATCTGGCGGAAACGGGCACGCATGGCGGGCTTCTCTATCCAGATGCGCGCATATCAGTTCAGTGGTCGCAATCAACTTTTGCGTCTCAGTATTATACATCTCGTGCAGGATAAAGAGCGTCTTTTCATGAATATCCATCACCCCAGATCGGCACTGGAGCAAGTCTCCCGCTAGCGCCTCAGCATGATATTTCGTCGTCTGCTGAACGGCAGCCATACCCTTGTTGTGTTCTCGAAAATAGGCAGCGCCGAGCCCGGCTCGGGAGAATAAATGCCAGTTGGCTTCGTCGAATTTTTCGGTGTACCACTGAACATTCATGTGTCCCATATGGTCCAATTGGTATGGGTAAACAACACCACGATAGGTCTCGATCATCATTCGATCCTGGCCTCGATAAGGCTTCGCTCTACTCTTTAACCCACTCCCAGGCCTTGTCGAGATTAGCCATATCAAAGTGCTTTTCGCCTATGCCAAGCATGGCAGCGAACGGGCTATCCATCGCGACGAGCCATTCCCAGATCTTTGTATCAGACACAATTGCGATGCGGTGAAAGCTCTTGATGTGAGTCATCGCCCACTTCAAATCTTCGTAGCCAGCCTCAATGCCCCACTTCGCTTGGTCGTTCAAAATCACCAACACACTAACCTTGGCATGCTTATCAAGGACATTCTCAACCTGCGAAATCAGCTCCATTTCTTCGCTAAGATCGACCTTTCCATCCACCTCGAAGCCAAGGACATTTTCCGAACTTTCTGCGAGTTTTTTGATCATGCTGACACCTCTTTTCCTGTCTGTATGCTACCTGATCTACGCCTTCCATCCTATTGCAATCGACAGTTAGTTTCGACGTAAATTGGAAATCACTCACCAATTTGAAAAGTTGACAGCTGTCCACTTTTATAAAAGTGTAACCGTTATACGCATGCAACGCAGTTGGGACAGTTGATTACAAATCTAATTTGAAAGCTAATACGGCACTCTCCATTCTAGAGATGTCTAACAAACATCCCAAGGAGATCACTATGTTTCACCAAGCCGGAATGCACGGGTTCCACTTCTTCCCATTCCCGATCACTCTTATTCTTTTGCTCATAATCGGCTTTTTGATCGCACGCTCATATGGCTATTTCGGAGGTTCAAGCAACGCTAGCAAGGCCGCCCCGGAAGCGCCGAAGTCACAAAACTCAGAAGCTCTGGACATTCTAAACAGACGTTTTGCAACTGGTGAAATCGACGAGGAAGAGTTCCAGAAACGCACTCAAGTGCTGCGTTTGAACCTGTAACATCACCAAGCATCGGCACTCAGTTCGGGCAACACGAGTGCCGATTTCATCCAGCAAGACCAATGTTGTCAGCTGGCAACTCAAGCATACTCACCTCATCAGTTTGGTTTAGTTGAGCCCCGCGCCCTAACACTCATGGCCGAACCGCGAATCATAGAACTGATGTTTCGGGTAACTGCTTTCCCATAATTACCCTCGAAGCCAACATAACTAGAGACCACCTTTAGGCCAGCTAACTGCAATTTTTCCTAGTCAGTTTGCAACGAAACAGCTGTCGCCGCTTGCGTTTGCAACAATGTTTGCATCAAGAACAACGCAACTCTTGTTAAAGTGTAATCAAGGAGGTCCTCTGCCAATCACCCGCAGAAATGATGAAATTAGCGCCTTTATATACGCTTCATAAATTATCTCGTTCCTTCAATAACTTGCATCATAACTTAACCGACACCACAAACCGGCTAGACCTCAAAATCAGCCAAGTCTCAAGACATTTTGTTACATCTGATTTCTTGCGGAAAAGTCAGAGCTGATCCAGTGTTTGGACAAGGTTGAACGCGAACACCGCAGTCGCAATCGACCGCACACTGCTGGCTTCCCACGTACCCCAACACCGCGAAATCAGCAGTGTGCGCCTTACAACTCTCTACAAACTCATCCGGGCCATCATGTCTTACCTTCGAGCATTCTGGAACTCACCATTTACCTTCTGGTTCATCCTTGCGCTCCCGGGGCTTCTCATCATTGGAGAGCTTCTCCGCGAAGTTGATAAACTAGAGCATCTGCTCCACCCAACTGGTGAATTTGCCGCTCGTTTTCTAGTCATCAGTTTGATGATCACGCCGCTTATGCTCTTAACCAACGGCCAACGCTGGGTCCGTTGGCTACTGGCACGGCGACGGTATATCGGTGTAGCCGCCGCCTGCTATACAGCCCTACACATTGCTATCTATCTGCTGGATAAACGATCTCTTGGCCCCATCTTGGAAGATCTGGTCAAGATCGGAATCTGGACCGGTTGGCTGGCCTCCCTCATTTTCATTCCGCTCACAGTTACCAGCAACGACTGGTCCATTGCTCGGCTTGGTTCCAACTGGAAAGGTCTTCAAATACTAGCCTATGCTGCAGCGCTTCTCGTGTTTGCGCACTGGGTCCTTGTAGACTTCAAATTTGGGCCTGCTCTGGTTCATTTCACACCGCTTCTGCTCTTGCAGATCTACCGATATGTGCACGTCTCCAATAAACGAAAAGAGCGTAAACTCACCGCCCACGCCTAAAATCCCAAGCAAGCCTCCAACTAAGCCCGCCTCTTCCCAAAGGCGGGCTTTTCTTTGCTCTCCTTTTGTAGTGAGGACAGTCCCTTCAATCACGGTTAAGCTGTTGAAATGGAGGAGGGACCATATAATGACGACAACCAATTTTCAGAAGATAGAGAGCGCAAGCCTTACGCACCCAACGGCTTTGAAGCTCAGCCTGCCAGATCCGCTACCGGATGATATTCAGGAGCTTTTTGGTAAATGTCAGAGCAAGCTCGGGTTGATCCCCAACGTGTTAATCGCATTTGCGCATAGACCAGAGAAGCTCAGGGCGTTTTCTCATATGTACAATGAGCTGATGCTTGGAGACTCTGGTATTTCCAAGTTGGAAAGAGAGATGATCGCAGTCACAGTCTCGTCGATCAATTCCTGCTGGTATTGCCAGGTCGCGCATGGTGCAGCTGTTCGGGAGTATTCCAACACGCCGGAACTGGGTGAAGCTATGGTGATGAACTATCGCTATGCTGATCTGACTGACAAGCAGCGGGTAATGCTAGATTTTTCCACGAAGATTGCGAGGGCATCCTCAGAAATCGTGGAGAGTGACCGGCAAGGACTCCGAGATGTTGGCTTCTCGGAAGAGGACATCTGGGATATTTGCGAAGTCGCTGCCTTTTTCTCCATGTCCAACCGAATGGCGTCCGCGACAGGTATGCAGCCCAACCCGGAGTATCACTCTGCTGCCAGATAAACAGAGCAGGGGAGGGGTCTTTCAGCTGTCAACTTGACTTCAAAAAAGTTGACAGCTGTCAACATAGAAAGATCTTGCCAATCTGAAGGGGTAGGATTATATCGTTTATCGACGATATACGGAATCAACGATGACTGAAAACATCTGCGTAACAGAATTCATACCTGCCTCTCTCAATGAAGAGGAAGAAGAAAAGCTGGCCGTCCAGGCGAAAGCCCTGGCTCATCCCGCACGAGTCCGCCTGCTTAAGATCATGGCAGCTCAACCCGGTTGCGTCGGCGGTGATCTGGTGAACTCCATCGGTTTGGCACAGTCGACCGTGTCCGAGCATCTTCGTATCTTGAAGGATGCAGGCTTCATACTGACAGAAGTTCAGCGTCCGCGCATATGTTACTCAGTCAATCGATCCGAATTGAAGAACTTCAACTTCCTCTTTGAGAGCAGCTTCAAGCTCTAAAAATTTGTCGAAATAAATCGTCTATCGACGATGGGCAGGAGAAATCATGGGTAATTTTGAGCGCTACCTCTCAGTTTGGGTAGGTCTGGCAATGGCACTGGGAGTGGGAGCAGGGTTCCTTCAACCTGGCCTCTTTCAGTTTATCGGAGACCTACAAGTTGGCGGCATCAACCTGATTATTGCAGTCCTCATCTGGTTGATGATCTACCCAATGATGGTGCAGGTCGAGTTTACCGAAGTTCGCAATTGCTTCGTCAAGCCAAAGGGCCTGATCGTAACACTTGCCATGAACTGGCTGGTCAAACCGTTCACCATGGCTGCACTTGCTGTGCTGTTCATGCGCCATCTGTTCGCGCCATTCATTCCTGCTGATCTGGCCGATCAATACATCGCGGGCATGATTTTGCTTGGCGTTGCCCCATGTACCGCAATGGTGTTTGTTTGGTCCTATCTGACAAAGGGCAATGCAAGTTACACCGTTGCGCAGGTTGCCACCAATGACTTGATCATGATTTTCGCGTTCGCGCCAATCGCAGCGTTTCTTATGGATGTCTCTAACATCATCGTCCCATGGGATGTCTTGTTGGTTTCAACCGCGCTGTTTGTTGCGCTGCCTTTGGGGGCAGGGTGGTTAACCCGCATCGCACTTAAAGACGAAGAGCATCTTTCCTCCTT
The DNA here is from genome assembly GCF_001623285.1 of Pseudovibrio sp. Ad26. Taxonomy (NCBI): domain Bacteria; kingdom Pseudomonadati; phylum Pseudomonadota; class Alphaproteobacteria; order Hyphomicrobiales; family Stappiaceae; genus Pseudovibrio; species Pseudovibrio sp. Ad26. Next base: position 178,570 of record NZ_LMCE01000049.1, on the reverse strand, counting down.
CAGCTCCGGAATGAAACCGTTTTCGATCGCAGGCCTGGTGGGTACAGTGTTCTTGCTGTTCGGTCTTCAGGCCAACAACATCATCTCATCACCAGCGGACATCGTTTTGATTGCAGTTCCGCTGCTCATTCAAACTATCCTGATTTTCTTCGTGACGTACTTCTGGATGAGAAAATGGCGTCAGCCACACAACGTGGCAGCACCCGGTGCGATGATCGGCGCCTCGAACTTCTTTGAACTGGCCGTTGCTGTCGCAATCAGCTTGTTCGGTGTCACCTCTGGTGCAGCCCTAGCAACAGTCGTTGGTGTCCTGGTTGAAGTGCCCGTGATGTTGGCCCTGGTTTCTTATGCCAACCGCACGCGAGGCCAGTTTTCTGAAGACAGCCAAGTTCCGAGCCCAACGGCCCATTCCAAAACCTAATAATGAGGGCAGGGGAGTCATCTCCTGCCCTTCGTCCCTCTTGGTTTTTGAATTTTCTCTGAGTATGCTCATGGTCTATTGGATCTATATTTTATGAGTTACTCATGCGCCCCAACAATATTCCCATTCTTAGCAATGCTGTTTCTGTTTTTCTTCTCGACTTGAATGCAGTAGAGCCACAGGTCTTGCTCATGCGCCGCGCTCATACTCTGCTTGGAGCCTGGTGTCAGGTCGCTGGCAAGGTGGAACCAAATGAGACTGGTTGGGAAGCAGCATTGCGAGAGGTGAAAGAGGAAACCGGTTTGGTTCTCACCGAACTCTGGTCCGCAGATCTTTGCGAAGAGTTCTATGTTCCGGAAAAGAACATCATCCAAAAACTGCCTGTGTTTGTGAGCTTTGTCTCCAGCGATACGCCAATCACCATCAACGAAGAGCACGACGCTTATCAATGGTTCTCATTTGATGATGCCATGGAGCTGTTCAGCTTTCCCGGCCAACGACGCGTTCTTGAATATCTCCAAGCCGAGTTCGTGACACGCAAAGCAAGCCCGCACCTTCGGATCGAGATACCGACACCGCAAGACGAAGAGGCCAGCGAAGCTCTGACTTCCTGACGTCTACCTATGCGTAGGGATGGTTTCCAAAGAACAAAAAGCTAACGGTCGAAAATGATAAATGAGCTCATCCTTTTGCGGCATGGCGAAAGCCAGCATATGCTGGATGGTGTTGTGGGAGGCTGGACAGATTCCGCTCTTACACCTCGCGGTGTCAATCAAGCGAAGCAAACTGCTGACCACTTGGCGGCTTTTGTTCCAGCTCATGTCTTCCAAATTTTCATCAGTGATCTAACGCGTGCAGTGCAAACCGCGCAATGGATAATTGCAAAAACCGGAAAGACGTTCGTCAAGGCCCCCAGTTGCGTGAGTTGAACAACGGCGTGGCAAAGGATTTGCTCAATAACAGAGGCTCAGAGACATGGTTGATTACGTAGTTCCCCATGACCTCAAATGGAAAAACGACTTCTGCCATGAGGCTTCTTTGATCAAGAAGAGGCTAGGCAGTACTGACATTGAACTTCATCATATCGGTAGCACCTCAGTCGAGGGTATCCTTGCCAAACCAATCATTGACTTATTAGGCGTTGTGTCTGATGTGAGTGCGCTCGATAAAAAGAGCGATGCGTTCGAAGGCCTCGGATATGAGATTATGGGCGCGTATGGCATTAATGGAAGACGCTATTATCGAAAGATAAACGGCCTGGGGAAACGAACACATCATCTTCATGTTTATGAAACAGGGTCGCCTCACGTTGAGCGGCACCTTGCCTTTCGTGACTACCTGATCGCTCATCCAAACAAGGCGACTGAATACTCCAATTTAAAAGCAAAGCTGACATCCGCAGATAACGTTACATGGGATTCATATTTGGATGGGAAGGAACCCTTCATTCTCGTCACCGAGCAAGAAGCACTGAAATGGCTCGGGTCGAAGTGAACTCGCAGTAACCTACTACTTCTCTCCCAGCTACTAAGCGACTCGCTAACACCACACTTGCGGATTCATCTACCCCATCCGCAAGAAACCTAAATTGCAGCCCTTTATCCGAGAGCCAGTCCATAAAGCGACTTGTGCAGGGCGAGTTTTCCGTCCTTGGCGCGGTCAACACAGGCGCGGAAGTAACCCGCCGGTCGCGAAATGCCTTCAGGATCGCGCAGGGTTTTTTCAACCGTCACCACCAGAACCGCCGCAGCCATTTTTTCGCCCAGTGTCACAACCGCTTGTTTCCAGCCATCTTCGGAAAGGCCAATCGCCAAACGAAGCTGCTCGCCAGACTGCGCAAGCTCGAACCAGCTTGAAAACTGCATGCCCAGCATTTCCTGGGTTTCCGTTGTTGCACTATCAATCAAACCAATGGAAATAGCAGATAAATGCTCACTTAAACCGTTATCTAACTGACTAGATTGCCGAGATTGCAATTGAGCTGGAGCATTGGATTTGGCAGAGAATTTGCTTGATTGATCTTTTTCAAGAGCAATCTTCGAAGCTTCGTTAGAAGCAGAGTTAGTATTTAAGTAGCCATCGTTAGATGGCTGCCGTGTTTTACTATTTATATGAGTTTGATGGGTTGTAATATTATAAGGGGTGACATCAATGTCATGGTCGCCTGACACTTGGGCATATTCATTGAAGTCAGAGGCTGTTTGCTCATCCCTCGCGTTGTCTTTTGCAAGCTCTTCCACAACCAGTTCATAGAGTTTTGAGACCTTGTCTGCCCGCTCAAGAAGCAGCATTGGCGTTTCCGTAATGGCAGAGAGTTCTTCCAGGAACACTGTACAATCCACGCCTTCGCTTTGCCCGGTCCGGCAAGCGTCAACGATTGCGCGAGACAGCCGGTTAACAGTCCGCTTTGCTTCCTGCTCTGCCCGCACCCGTGCCTGAAACTCTTCCCCAATCCGTTTGATCTCATCAATCCGCTGGCGTGCTGGCGAAAAGTCAAAACCATATCCACGGTCAATCTCACCGCTTGCACCATTGCGGTAGATAAAACGACGGCCTGTTGAACTGTCGCGGTATGCCAGTATGCCCACCTCAACCAGCCGCTTAAGTGCACGGATCACGGTGCGCGTGGAGCGGCACACGTATTCAGCCAACTTGTCATTGGAGATCGCGACCAGCGGACGGCGGTCCTGTTTCCAGTCATCTGCCCGTGTCAGGCCGATCAGAATATCGAGAATATGGTAGGCGGTACCATCGATCCCCAGAGCAGGGGCCGCCTTTTTTAACGTGATCGCCACCTCGGCTTTTGTTGTTTTGACGATGTCATTCGCCATTGCCAGTCGCTGGCTTTCCAACATGCCGGGTGTCATTTTGCGAAAGGACGCAACACCGGTGCTTTGCATAGCTAACCCATTCACCGAGGGAAGACCCAAGGTGTTATCCAAGTAAGATTGGGGATTGAGCGCCCGAAAAAGCAAAAATGCGCCACAAAGGGTTTCAAGAAAGCATTGCTGACTTGATTCGCACCGCGCGTTCGTCGTAGGATGATCGTGCTAAAGATGGTCCTCGACGAGTGCTTTTCACTCTCTTGGGCGACGATTTTAGGGCCTTGCTGATTGCCGTCAGCAGGGCCTTTCGTCATTCAGGGGTTACACCATCAGGCATCCTCCCCCTTCGTGTCTTCAAATTTGGCAATCAAGCCCGGCAGCTCTTTCAGCAAGAAGGAGCTAAAGTCACTCTGCGTCTTGCTATCAACGGAGAATACGGTCGCTTTGCCTGTGTGCTTGACGAGCACGTGCTTGTTTCCAAGCCATTCAGAGGATTTGGCAGCGCGAGTATGAGCTGCAACAGCAATCTCACCTGAAGAGGCTGTCGTGCTGGCCTCCAACTCGCTCGGCGTTTCCTGCAGCAACTGCAACACTTCACTAAACCGCTCATCACTGTGCAGTTCAGTGAACGAGTCCAGTGCAAACAGCGAGGTAATCGCTTTTTCGTGGTTTGGCGCCAGCTGACCTTCGTGGAAGAAGCTTGCCATCTCCTCCCAACGTGGCCGCCCGATTTTTGGGGCAGGCCCAATCACACGCAAAAACTCCTCAGGCATGGTTGCCGCCAGCTTGCGGAGTTTGGAAACGAGAGACTTGTCCTTGCCAATGGCTTTGACAATGAGTGTCTGCGGGTAATCTTGAGCAAGGCGGAAAACAAACAGACAGGTTTCAATGAAACTCAGGTCTTTCCGTTCATGGTTTTCCTGGCCTTGAGCCACAAGCAATTCTTCATCAGAGAGCGCTTTGATCACACCGCGGACAGGCTTGCCCAAGGCGCGGCAGGCTTTCCAACGACGGTGGCCATAAGCAATCTGATAAATGCCGTCTTCATCTGGCGCAGGGCGCACCAGAATGGGGACCTGTTGCCCGGTCTCAGCAATGGACTCTTTGAGCGCCTCAAATGCCGGATCAAACGCAACTTCCATACGGTCTGCAACAAAAGATGGTTGAACCTGTTCCGGGTTCAATTCCACCACGTTCACGGAGGTCGCCATTTGCGTGTTCAGTGTTTTCAACTCTTCACGCAGCTTGTCGCGTTCGTCCTTGATCAGGTTGATCTCGGCCGCGCCAATAGCACCGGATGACAAACGGGGGCGCGGCGCCGTTGCGTCCGCAACCATGCCTGCCATACCGCCGCCTGAAAACAGCGTATCTAATGCGTTTTTCCGGTCCTTAGCTTTGTTCATAGTGTTCGACCCCAAGAGCTGCGGAGAAGATCTTCAATTTCACGGTTTACCGAATCCATGGATTCAAGCGCACGCTTGAGCGTTTCGCGGCCAATGGCTCCCGGTTCCAACTCATAAAGCGACTTCTTTTCAAGGCCCGCATTGGCAACCGCAGTGGATTCCAAAGCTGGCGATGTCAGCACATCCTCACCAAAGAGGGCACGCAACAAGCCAACCACACGGGTTTGCGGGCTGTCATTCGGATTGTGACGGGTCACGAGGAACCGCATCCAATCCAGATTCATTTCGCCGCCATTGTTCTCAATCACAGCCATCAGGTCAGAGCTCATGCCGAGGAACTGGTTACAGCTTGCAAGGTCCAACATCTGAGGGTGCAGCGTGATGAGCAATCCGGTGGATGCAAACAGCGCGCCCAAAGTGAGGAAGCCCAACTGCGGCGGGCAATCGATCACAACGACATCATAGCGGTCATCAACTTCGCTCAGCACGTTGCGAATACGGCGGAAGAAGATGTTTTCGCCGGTAGACGCACCAGACGCGATCGCCGTTGGCACGATGTGCTCAAACTCAGCCAGCTCAAGGTTGGCCGGGACCAGATCCAGATTGTCAAAATAGGTCGGGCGGATCACGTCACCCAGCGTCCGGCGGCCTTCATCATAGCGCAGGGCACCAAACAAGGTGCAGTTTGGTTCAACGTCAAACTCAGGCTGCACACCAAACATGGCAGAAAGCGAGGCTTGCGGATCCAGATCAATCGCGAGAACGCGGTAGCCGCGCAGCGCCAGATAATGCGCCAGATGCGTGCTGGTGGTGGTCTTTGCGGAGCCGCCTTTAAAGTTGGCACACGCGATCACCTGCAGCTTTTCACCGTCGCGACGATGCGGCAGGATATTGACGGCTTCATCGCCTTTTTTGCGGGCGGCAAGCACTTCACGGATCGCATTGATCTGCTGCAACGTATAGCTGCGACGGCCATTGGCGAGACGGGTTGGTGTAGGACCTTCTCCGTCCAGATCCAGCTGGCGAATGGTGCTTTCAGAAACGCCGATAAGACGGGCAACATCGACAGAAGAGAACGAGCGCAGCAATTTATGCGCTTCAGGCGGATAAAGTTCTTGTCTTAACCGGTGCAGCTGGCCAGAAAGGAGCTGCGAATAACGGGAGATCTTCTCAGACGGAGTTTCCTCACGCAAAAGAGTGTTGTTGCCGTATTCCACTTCGCTTAGCCCTCAAACGGTTCTAGTCATCCACAAACGGAAAGTGCGCCCATATGGCCCGTGTTTGCGTCGAAAGGGTAACCAACCTGTAGTTCAGTTCAATCCCTTTTTGGTTAATCCTCATTAACACTTATGATCATCGCCTCATAAAGAGGCATAATTACTATTAATTTCAGATAGTTAGGTTATCTCAAAAACTTAAAAACGAGGCGTGCATAAAATCGACAAAACAACCGATCCATTTCTCCAGAAACATATTCCTGCGTCAGGTCGGCCCGACTCAACCATCCGGCTATTGATTCTCTCCCCTCTCCAGTGAGCAATAACACTGCCTGAGACAGGGGGGATAAGTTTTCTGAAACACCAGAGAGAAGCTGAGTATTTCATCGTATAACGGGGGGAGATTTTTCGCGGATTAGACGTGGTTTCCACTTAGAGCGTTGCTAATAGTTTCTGCCGTTTATACGCGAAGAAATAAGCCTACAGAGTATAGTTGAGAATATTTTATTAAAATAGCGAATAAACTCTATTTCTGTTCATCGAACTCTAAGTAAGTCTGATTCATATGCTCAATGAATAAGAGCGCACTTACACATTTTTTTAAAAATAATCGATAATTCGACATTATTTTCCATAAAACACTCTCGTTTTATTGGAAAGTTATGTCATTCCTACGCAATTTCATTGCTTTTATAGTTCAGATATTGTTTTACAATTGATGTAATAAGAAGGCCAATTCATATTTGCAATTTAACTTGGTCGGACAAGAAAACAAATGACATAGTTTCCATAGCTACGAAAAGAAACGCCAAATTGCATAGATAATAATTGTAAGGCAGATAACTTTGAAAATAGAGGATACCTTAGAAAGAGCCGTAACATCGGTCATTGCACAAAACGTCCCGTCATCCGCCTCTCTCATTGACAGGGCCTACGCGCACCTGCGGGCGGCAATTTTGTCTGGCCAGCTTGAGCCGGGCAGTAAATTGCGCATTCGCGAGATGTGCAGCACATTTGATGTTGGGCCTACACCTGTACGCGAAGCACTTTCCCGTCTCGTGTCTCAAGGACTGGTTGCCACGCAATCTCATAAGGGATTTTATATTCCAGAACTTACGCAAAAAGAGTTTCAGGATATTATTGATCAGCGCCGCCTTCTTGAAAGCGCAACGGTAAGAACCGCCGTTGAAAAGGGCGACGCTCAGTGGCGCGAAAGCGTGCTGGATGCCTACCATGCACTGCAGGAAATTGAGCGGACATGGCAAGCTTCACGGCGTGATTTCTGGAATGAATGGGAAGAAGCCAACCGCGTATTTCATATGACGTTGGTTGAGGGAGCAGGCTCCAGTTGGGCAAGCCGGTTCCTGCATATGCTTCATGACCAGTGCACCCGCTACCGCGCTGCGATGCGCCGTGCCGGGTTTATTTCAGAAGGCGTTCAGGATGATCACACTCAACTGATCAATGCTGTGCGCACTGGGGACGGTGAACTGGCCGAGCAAACGATCAAAGCACATGTTGATCGTCTACCTGCTCTTTGCATGCCATCTTAGAGCGCGTTCCGTTTGGTTGGTTTCAATCAAACGACAAGAATTCGCTCCACCAAAGATATTAGAGCGCGATGCGTGAATGTTAATGAACGCGGCGTGCTCTAATAGTTTGATATATTGAATTTATTGTCGGTGAGAGGCTTGCTCTCCCACCGCAATAGCCGGTGAGTGATCCAGAATTGCCTCTGGAGAGCGCAAACGCTGCCAGGTTTGATGAGCATCGGCCTGTGCAGTGATATCCTCGTATCCAAGCGCGCTGTAAAACTTCAACGCAGGCTGATTAATGCGGTGCACTTTCAACTCGTGCCTGCAGCCATAATTTTCCAGCAAAAACTGAAGTGCCTGTCGCCCGAACCCGCGTTTGTGGTGGGCGTAGTCTATGTACAGCGAATGCAGGAAGTGCTCTGGCGTGAAATACCCAATGAAGCCGATACGCTCTCCTGCATACTTCAAGACCCAGACATCCTCCCCCTCAACAAGGCTTTGAAACTGGCTGGCATCTACGAGGCTGGTGTAATCATAGGCAAACGTACGGCTCGCCACGCTCTCATAGAGCGCAGCGAGCACGTCGTGGTCATCAGATGTGTAGGGCAGGATTTGGAGCAAGCCTTGCCTTCCGTGTTCAGGGGCAGGCTTTACTGGCCGTCCAGACATTCTGGTGGCAAAACTTCTGTTGTGTTTTGCGAATCCAGGAAATGATCGAAACTGTGGCTACCCGCTTGCGTTTCAACCTGCTCATAAGCGGCGCGGGACTGAGAAACCATCGCTTCCTGGAACTTCAGACGCTCACCAGACAGCGGCATGGCTTTCAGGTGATCAGATTGGTTCTTGGAAAGATCAGCGATAAAGCCGGTGTAAGAGCCCTTCTGCTTCACGCCTTTCAAAATTTGAGCGGATGGTGTGAGCTCAGGATTGTCCAGCTTAGCCGCCTGCGCGTTCACAGCGTCTGTATGGCCTGTACCACCGTACACTTCATCCATGATCTGAGCTGTCAGACGCATATCATCAAGCACCTGATGGCCTGCTTCACGCAGTTCCATACCACCATCTCCGTAGGCTGGTAGCATCAGGTTTGGCAGGCGACCCTGCCAGGCAACCATGCGCTGCTGATCGTTGAGCGCCTGCTGCTCTCCAGAGGAGATACATGGGGATGGAGCAAGGGTCATGTGGGTCAGGAAGGCATTGAGGAAGTGAGCCTGCTGCTCACAAATCCCGATCGGATTGAGCGGATTGATGTCGAGAGAGCGCAATTCGATGTATTCAACACCACGGCGACACAGCGCAGCAATCGGGCGCTCGCCTTCCTTGGTGTTTCGCTTAGGCCGTGCAGAGCCATACAGCTCGTTTTCAAGCTGCAGCTGGTGTGTGTTGATCTGCTTGTAATCGCCTTCTTCCGCCACACCAATTTGCTCGTACTGGCGCACAGACGTTGCAAGAGCGCCGCGCAAGCCTTCAATGTAATCGCAAAGAGAGTTGTAGTGAATGTCCAGCTCACTCTGCACGACGCTGGTGTAACCCAGATCGCTCATGCGCAGAGACGTTGCATATTCGCCAAAATAAGTGTCATCACCCAGCATGGACAGGGTTGGATGCGGGGATGCCAGATAGCTTTTATCTACGGCAGGAGAAGCCCCAAACAGGTAAAGCACCAGCCAGCCATGACGCTGCAGGTTACGGATCAGGCCGAGATACCCGGCACTGCGGAAGTCCTGTAGGCTTCCGCCGGAGGTACACTGTTCATGAAACTCGTGCCAAAGGCCATCGGAGATGGAGAAGTTGTAGTGGATCCCGGAGATCGTCTGCATACGCTTGCCATAGCGATGCGCCAGTCCCTTGCGGTACAGCGTTTTGATCTGCGCCGCATTCGAGTTTCCATACTCCGCGATGCGGATCGTCTCATCGCCGGCAATTTCAGGCGGCATGGACGCATTCCACAAATACTCGCCATCATCCGTCTTACGCGCTGCAAAAGCCTGCAGTTCTTTCAGAAAATCCAGGCTCTCTGCAACAGAATGCACAGCAGGTGTGATGAACTCCACCTGAGCCTCAGAGAAATCTGTCGTGATAAACTTGTGCGTTAGCGTTTTACCCAGAGATTCCGGGTGATCACGCAATGACATAAAGCCATCTCTGCCAACACGCAGAGCTTCTTTTTCGATCCCCACGCGGAGTTCAGCAAGACCTTTTCGTACTGTGCTATTTTCCAACAGCTTCAGCGTGGCTTCACCTAATTTTGTCATTCTCGTTCCGTTAATCTGCGCAAAACGGCTATATGGGCTCAAAGTATCCTTGTGCACCTTTCGGTTCACTCTCTCATAGATACTTCCTAATTTCGTGGATGCAAGAGTACAAAACCTGTCGAATTTTCCTTAGTGTTTTATGCGCAACTTCCATCATTAATGCGTGAACCAAGTTCAATTCGAGAATAAAATTAAACTGAGAAAATGAAGAAATTACCCGTCTGACTATCAACATGCCAACAAGATGTATTCCTTAACCCGCTTCAATAATCAAAAAAAATATACTTCGGCAAAGCACCGCCTATCCACGACCTAAACTGCTGATTTCACCATGAAAGCTCCCGATTATCTTCACTAGCAAAGACATAAAACAGGAAACAGCACACTTGCATGCACCGAAATACAATCCTCTGATTCATAAAAAAACCGAGCATTCCTAAACCGCCTTACAAAGTTCGTGTGCATTTTGAACACTCTATCTGATATTTCGAACGCCGTGCATCATGCTGCATAGCCAGAAACTTCCATTCAAACCTTACTCGGCATCTAAACTTTGCTTGCTTTAAGCTGAAGTTCTCTCAGGAAAGTCACAGTCGCTCATCTCGCGTAAAACAGTCTGGTCCTTGCGAGTATTATCGAGAGTTACGGCAGGTCTGCTTGCAAAATCTTCAGTGGATCCAGTGTTGGATAACTCCTTGTCTTTCGGTGAGGTCACCACCACTCCTCACCATTTTTGAGGCTATCAGTAAAACAACCTCAGCAATTCTTATGGGTGTCATCCTTTTCATGCGCCCGTTACCTTTTGCAGATCGTCCTGAAGAGGCCCACGACTTGCAAATCAAGCTCCCTTTAAGCACTCTCGCAATCACTCTTCCCCTATTGGCAGGGTGCGTTTCTGATGAAGAACGCCTGCCACAGGCCTATTCGCCCTCCATCGAGATTCCACCGGGGGCAACGCTGATTACGGTCAACACCACGCCTGATGGTGCCTTCTGTTTTCTGGAAGGGTATCGGTCATCCATCTTTGTAAAGCACACGCCCGGCCCGATGGTTGTGCCCGCCGGCTTTGAGAGCAGAAATCTCATTTGCGAGTTGAAAGGCTACAAAACCACACAAGGCGCCGTGCTCCCCGGCCCACCGCCGCCAGATGGTGACAAGATCATCATCCAGCGCGTCTTCATTCCGGTTGGCGTGAATGTCCCCAACTCCAGCCCCGCAGGCGCGGTTGTGCCAGATGGCTTTGTTGGCACCTACCGCCGCTAACCCAGCACCGCCTCATAGCGGGTTTTGAAGTTGGCTGTGAGGTAATTCATCAATTCCCGCACCCGGTGCAGTTGGTGCCGTGTTGGCGGGCTCACCAGCCAAAGCGGTGTTGTCTGCTTCCATCCGGAAAGCATTTCCGTCAACTCGCCGCGTTTGATGAGTGCATCGGTGTAAACATCGGCAAGACGTGCAACACCCAAGCCCGCTGCCGCTGCCTGACACATGACACGGCCATTGGAGATTTGAAATCCCTTTTCCGCCTGCACCACAATGCGCTCTTGTCCGCGCGTGAAAATCCATTCCTGCACACTGCCGGAAATGAAAGGTAGACCTTTGAGATCAGAAGGGTGGCGGATTTTAGAATGAGCCGCCACAAAGGACGGGGACGCCACATAGCGTGTTGTGATGGTGTGCAGCTTGCGGGCAATCAGGGTGCTGTCTTCTAAATCTCCCATCCGCAACACAAGATCGTAGTCCGTCTCCAGCAAGTCTTCCCGGATGCTGGAAAAATCCAGTTTCACCTCAATCCCCGGATTGGCGTGCTGATACTCAATCACCAGCGGTGCAATCAACTCCTCCCCAATCAATCCGCCCACAGCGTTCATACGAATGGGGCCAGTCAGGCTGTCCGTCGCCTGCGATGCCAAATCAGATGCATCTTCAATCTGCTTCACGCCGGTGCGGCACATTTCATAGTAACGCTCACCAATTTCAGTCAGGCGCAGTTTGCGGGTGGTTCTAAACAACAGCTGCACATCCAGCTGCTCCTCCAACTGGCTCACCTGTTGGCTTAAGCTTGCTTTTGAAAGACCCGTTTCATCAGAGGCTAAGGTAAAACTGCCATGTTCTGCCACAGCCAGAAACGAGCGAAGGCCATTCCAGTAGATATTGTTCATTTCAGCCTAACAATCATTTCGGATTACCCATATTTATCAGCGTGATCATTTTTGTACAATCGCCTCAACACAACGCAAGTTCATCTTGCTCAAGAAAAAGCTAACTAGGCAGGAAAACAAAATGACAAAGCCACTTATCATTATCACTGGAGCAAGTTCCGGCATTGGTGCAGCCATTGCGAAGTCTTTCAGCGCGGCTGGCCATCCACTTCTTCTGCTTGCACGCCGGGTTGAGCAGATGGAAGCTCTGGGTCTTCCAAACACACTGTGCCGCGGCGTAGACGTCACCAGCCGTGAGCAGCTGATTGCAGCTGTTAAGGAAGCGGAAGAGAAATTCGGCCCTGCAGACGCACTCGTCAACAACGCTGGCTGCATGCTGCTGGGTGATCTGTCCGTTCAGGATCCAACTGAATGGGACCGCATGATCGACCTGAATGTGAAGGGTGTCCTCAATGGCATCCACGCAGTTCTGCCAGGCATGAAAGCGCGCAAGGGCGGCTCGATCATCAACGTCAGCTCCATTGCAGGCCGCAAAACATTCCCGGCACACGCAGCTTACTGCGGCACCAAGTTTGCCGTTCACGCCATCAGCGAAAACCTGCGTGAAGAAGTGGCAGCAGACAACGTGCGCGTCATGACCATTGCTCCGGGCGCTGTGCAGACTGAATTGCTGTCTCACACCACCTCTCAGGACATCATTGATGGTTACGAGCAGTGGAAGAAAGAAATGGGCGGCGTACTGGACCCACAGAACGTAGCTGACACTGTGCTGTTCGTTTACCAGCAGCCACAGAACGTCAACATCCGCGAAGTTCTGCTTGCAGCAACAGGCCAGCCTGCATAACGCAGAGCATCCACGATTTTATAAAAGCCGGTTCTCTCCCTGAGCCGGCTTTTTCTATGAAGCGAGTTCTTATCAATCAGAACGCGTTTTAAGAGTTCGGCACGTCGCTCAAATGGCGGGCAATGGCCTGAAACAGCGCGATCGACTTCATCTTCACCATCTCCTTATCGCGTTGATAGGACGGATAGGTCGAGGTTTTGGCGATCACCACATTTCGAGCCGGGTTGATATAGAGGAACTGGCCGTGAATGCCGATTGCGGTGAAGTCACCCTGATCGGATTCCAGCGGCAGCCACCACTGGTATTTGTAGCCAAGCGGTGAGGGGCTCTGCGGATTGTTGTAGCCGGGCATCAAGCGCGGCTCATCTGGCGTGACCGATGTGTTGATCCACTCTTCCGACACGATACGCTCGCCTTTGTGGTTCAAACCACCACGCTCCAGCACCATCCCAACCCGCAGCATATCACGCAGGCGGATGTTCACCCCGCCAAAGACAACCGGTTCACCTTCCTGATCCACCATGATTTCAGCAGAGGATTCAGCGCCAATCTTGGACCAGAGCTTCTCGTTGAACCATTCTTTATAGGGTTTGCCGGTCGCCCCACGCAGCACCCAGCCCACAACATGCGTATCAATAGAGGAATAGCGATTGTAGGTGCCTGGCTCCAGCTCACGCGGCACATCCTTGGTGAACTCATCCTGAGAACCCAGCAGGATTGCGACGACAGACTGGACGATGTCTGAATTCAGATCAGCGTAGTTCTCGTTCCAGCGGACACCCGACGACATTTCCAGCACGTCCTTCAGACGAACACCGTCATAAGCCGTACCCTTCAGCTCCGGCACATACTTGACGACCTGATCTTCCACACTCTCGATATGCCCTTCATCCAGTGCCACCCCAACAAGGATGGAAGCCATGGATTTGGAGACGGACATCTGAATGGCATGAGTCTCAGCGGTGTTCCCGCGATCATAATACTCATGAATCAGCTTACCATTGTGCATGATGGCAAGGCCGGTGGTGTGAGAATCCAGAATGTAATCTGCAGTAGAGGCTGCCTCGCCCTTATACATAAAGGTCGCTGGCATTGGTGATGCCTGATGCGCCCGCGGCAACTCATAGGTCTCATCTGGCGCTTTCACCGAGGTACTGGAATACTCTTTGTAAAGCGACCTGAATTTCTGATCGATGTTCTCAGGTTTGAATGCATCCGCATAAGCCATCACGGCACGGATCTCGGCAATGTCTTGCCGGAAGTAAAAAGCACCCACAGCAAGCAACAGCACAACGGCCAGAACACCCCAGCCAATCTTCTTCAACATGACGTCCCCCCATTCGCGGTGAAAGGTCAAAACCTCCAGAGCGAACCCAAACCTTACGCATAGGTTAAGCGCTTGTAAAGCGAGCCGCTGGCAACTTAAGAGCGGTGTATTACCCAAATAAACGCAATTAAAACATAAGCGCTCACACAACCTTTGCGGGTTTCCTGTTTAATGCAGCCGACCTTCTTTTCTCCAAGTGGTGGGTGCAACTGACATGCAAGCAAAAGCAATAACAACACTTATAGCATTGAGTTTCTTCGCATTTTCAACGGGTTATGGCGCCGCGCAAATCAACAACTTTGCTGACGACCCGGTCGCAAACGAAAACGCCAATCCGCTGAAGTCCGAATACCCCGACATCGTGAGCCCGGTTTCTGATTGTCCCGATATTGCAGAAAAATACCGCACAGGCGGCGCTGGCTCCGATCCACTGGGGTATCCGCCGAATTTTGGTTTCACCAACATGTCTGCTGCCGATCAGGAGGCTTGCATCAAGGAAATCAACAAGGATGGCAACATAAATGAGAAGCAGGAAACCCAGGAAGAGAACAACATCCTGCAGAATTGAGGGCGAGCTTGTGCTTCTCTAAGAGATTGTTATTGCAATGGTAAATAGATCTCGACAACGAGGTCTTCAGGAGCGGTGTTGGTCGGGCTATTCCAAAACATCTCATAACACGGGTGGTCCGCGACCTCTTCACCTGAGTTCGGCAGCCACACGCCATAAAGATAACAGAAAGCCGCCTGCAAACCTGCATACGGCCCCTGATGCCGCAGCACAGCACAACGCCCAGCTGGAATGCTATGTGCTTCAAGTCCCTCAGTATTTTCAAACATCGGCGGAACAACCGCCCCCACACGAGACCGCAACTCCGCCGGTGGCACGAGTGAAGGATCATCATAATAGATACCAACAAACGGCCCACATTTTCGAATTACCCCGCGAGAAGACAACATTGCCGCCAATTTGCTATAAACAACTCCCATGTCAGAATAGGAACCGCGATGGCAAAGAACCTGCAAGGTCTTTTCAGGCACATCTCTAATTTCGACTGGATGCATTGAAAAGATGCTGCTTTTCTCGGAGGCAATCTCTGGAGCCGCGCTTTTATTTTCACGAAACTGCCCCGGAGCAACACCATATTCTCCCTTAAACGCGCGAGAAAAGCTCTGCGCGCTCGGGTAGCCATATCTCTCAGCAATCTCGGTAACAGCTTGTTTTGTTTGAATAAGATCCAACGCAGCTCTGTTTAAACGAATACGACGGATTGAGCTCGCAAGCGTTTCACCGCGCATGCTCTGGAAAACCCGATGCCAGTGAAAGCGCGACATGCAGGCGACGTCAGCCAAAGCATCAAGGCTTAGATCTCCATCCAGATTCTCATAGATGTACTCAAGAACACGCAGCATTCGTTTTTCATAGGCTGCCTTGTTCTGCTCCGCTTTCACGTCCCGTTCCCTCTGCCTGTCATCATTTCTACCCTTACAACACAGAGGGACTGAACATATCTTGCTATCTTGACCTTAGAGCAGGCATGCCAAGCTGATTCATGAGGGAACTGAAGTCATTTTTACTAGCGACTTGTTTTGAGTAGTTCCACCTATCGCTGAATTCTCATGTCAGCTCATCTTACACGCTTTCTTTCAGAAACTGACAGTTCTTTGAGCTCCGACGGTGACTTAGTCACTTTCACGAGTAAATTTCTGAAATTTTACTTATAAAACGGTTGCTTTTCGGGCCTTGGCTCGGATAAAGCGGAGGCAACAATTGGCCAAGTATCGGGCTATGGCCTAATCAAAACAATCTAAGGATTGCAAATGACCGACGCAGCGTTGGCCCCAGCTCCTGTGCTTGATCAGGAAGCCAAGACCGAATTTCCTATTCCGGCAAACGTATTTGCCGAAAAAGTAGTGTCCGTAAAGCACTACACTGACCGCCTGTTTAAATTCCGCATTACGCGCCCAAGCTCTTTCCGTTTCCGCTCTGGTGAGTTTGTCATGATCGGCCTACCAAATGCTGAGAAGCCGGTTTTCCGTGCTTACTCCATCGCAAGCCCATCCTGGGACGAAGAGCTGGAGTTCTTCTCCATTAAAGTTCAGGACGGTCCGCTTACCGAGCACCTGCAGAAGATCCAGCCAGGCGATACCGTTCTTATGCGTAAGAAGCCGACTGGCACGCTCGTAAACGACGCCCTGATCCCAGGTCGACGTCTTTATATGTTCTCTACCGGTACTGGTGTTGCTCCGTTCGCATCCCTGATCCGTGATCCAGAAACCTATGAGAAGTTTGAGGAAGTTATTCTGACCCAGACTTGCCGCGAAGTGAATGAACTCACCTACGCGAAGGAACTGGTTGAGGAAGTGAAGAACGATCCACTCGTTGGTGAATTCGCAGCTGGAAAACTGCGCCTGCACACAGCAGCAACCCGCGAGCCATATCCTTGTCAGGAACGCATCACCAATCTGATCGAAAACGGCAAGCTTTTTGAAGACCTTGGCGTGCCGAAGCTTGATCCTGCCATTGACCGCGGCATGATCTGTGGCTCCATGGAGATGATCAACGACACCAAGGCGATCCTTGAAAAGCATGGCCTTGAAGAAGGCTCCAACGCTGCCCCATCTACATTCGTGGTTGAGCGCGCATTCGTTGGCTAAGCCTTTTGCTTCAAAATTTTGCGAGAAGCCCGCTGAGCATTCAGCGGGCTTTTCTTTTGCCTGCCCATCTCAGCTCACGCCTCTTCCGTCACTTTCATTGCATCTTCAAGGACTTGGTTAAACCGATCAAGCGCCCCTTCAAAGCGACCGTAAGTCAGATGCGTGTTGGCGCCGGATGCAAACCCTTGCTGAATCTCTTCGCCCAACTCAAAGTCTTCCTTCAAGGTCGTTGAGGTGATCGCTTGATTGCGGACCCAGTGCTTCTGCATTTCGTCAGTTTGTGGCATGGAGTTCGGGACCAGCGTAGCCAATCGGACCCGTGTGCGGTTAACGGCAAGCGGCTCACAATGCACCCAGACAACATGATCTTGCTGAACAAGCAGCTGCGTTCCAGGCAAAACTGAATAGATGATATTGGCATGTTCACGAATACTCCATTCGTCCTGAGGTTTGTCTCTCAGTTCAAACAGAGTGATGCGCGGCAACACGGACCGCATGTTCTCTCCCAGCATCTGATAACTGGAGAGGTTATCCGGAAAGTAGGGGCCAATCGTTTTGCGGTGGGCCACGCGGAAATGATAGGCCTCGATCCCGCCTTCAAGCAGTGTCTTCCAATTAGCCGCAATTTCAAAGGTTTCTTCCACCGCGATCCGATGATCAGCGAGCTCCAGCCATGACAAGTCATCGGAAAGTGGAGCAAGGCATTGCAGGATTTCCTCTGCATTCCGAATCTCTGGATCAGCAATGACCCAAATAAAGCCGTGGGCTTCCATAACTGGAAGTTCCCTCAAGCCATATTGAGAGCGATCCAGATCCGGAAAGCCTTGTTGCTCCTGTGGCACCGCTACCAAGTCGCCTTGGTTGGACCATGTCCATGCATGATACGGGCAGGAAAACCTTTGTTTACAGCCAGTTTCCTCTCTCACCAGCTTAGCACCACGGTGGCGACACACATTGAGGAACGCATGAGCTTCTCCCTCAGTATTTCTGGTCAACAGCACAGGAAGTCCGGAAACCGATCGGCTTAGGAAAGCATTTGCCTTGGGCAGTTCTGTAGATTGCGCAGCAACAACAGGCTTGCCGCGAAACAAAGCCGCCATTTCCTGAGCAAAGCGATCAGGGCAACTGTACCGTTCCACTGGGGAAAGCGTGACTTTCTCATCCAAGAACTTCTCGTTCTTCGCATCCAACCCAAGTAATTCAGCAATCAAACCAATTTCTTCATCCCGTGTCATGGCAAACCCTCCACTTACCGATTGGTAAGTATAAACTTACCACTTGGTAAGCTGTCAAGTTTATCCTATACAGAACGCAAAGGGAGCACGATTTGGATCAGCACACAGACAGCCCCAGAACGCGTTACATCACAGCGGCGAGCGCGGTCTTTGCACACAAGGGATATCACGCAGCAAGCCTCGCAGGCATTGCAGACCAACTTGGGGTGACCAAACAGGCACTGCTTCATTTCTTCGGTTCAAAGGTCGTGCTTTATGAGGAGGTGCTCAGCGCGCTTTCTGATCGGTTGTTGTCTTCAATCGAAAACGTCGAGGGGACGACGCCAGAAGCCAAACTGCGCACGTTCTTTCTTCACCTCTCACAGGATGCACTTTGCAATGTGGAGGACACGCAGTTGGTCGCCCGAGCCCTGCTGGATGCCCAGACAACCTCTGAAAACTGGCCGATGAAGCCCTTTCTGGATGCACTGGGCGCACTGGCCCACAAGACGAAACGCTGGTCAAAAGCCTCGGATGCTGAGTTATTTTGTTGGATTTACCAGCATATCGGCTCAATCCAGCACTTCGCTATTTCGCAGACCACACTCCGAGGCATGTATGGAGCAGAAGCTTTCGACGTGCTGAAGGAGACGCACCAAGCACAGCTCCGCGCGGCTCTTGCAGATCTGGAGAACGACCCGGTCTAGCCGTTCAACTCAAGCCGCTCGTGGATCTGAGTAATCTCGTCTTTCCATTGCACCTGCAGGTGAGGGGACTGTCTGTTAGGTCGCCGCGCCAGATCCGCTTCCATCAGCGTTTCCAACTCAATCAACCGTTCAAGCAATTCATCTTCACCCGAGTGATCCGGTTCAGGAGCACTTTCCCCAACCGTAGTCTCGACAACTGATTGTGAAGCAGCATCCACTTTGACAGCTTTCACCTGAACTTCAGCGATCAACGCATAAGCCGCATCCGCGTCATTAACTTCCTGCAGACGTCCATTTTGCACGACCCAGAACCGGTTGCACGTCGCTTCCACCAGATGCCTATCATGCGAGACCAACAAGAATGAACCGTTGAACGACTGAAGTTGGTTTGAAAGCTCGTTACGCCCGTAAAGATCCAGATGGTTGGTCGGCTCATCAAGCATCATCAGGTTGGCTTGCACCTGAGACAGAGAGACAAGCAACAGACGCGCACGCTCACCGCCGCTCAATTGAGAGACTTTCTGTGACAGCTGATTGTACTTGAAGCCAGCCGCAATAATGGTCTTTTCGCAGTCAGGCACCCGCAGATCGACACCAAGAGCTTCACCAACAGACACCATACCCTCAACCAGGTTAGCTTCCCCCGGAAGCTGTTGAAGCGTCTGATCATAAAACGCAATTCGGCATCGAGGATGAACCCGAACATCGCCCGCTTCACTCGTCCGTTTCTCCCAACAGCAGCGCAACAAGCTGGACTTACCCGTCCCGTTCGCCCCCATCACCGCAATCCGGTCACCGGGCCGCACAGCAATATCATCGACATTGTATAGGAACACATCCGCCACAGGCGGTGTAACGTTCAGGTCTTTCAGTTGAACCAGCCGGTCAGCCTGAATTTGCTCTCCGGCAATAGACAGGTTCCACGGATAAGCCTCGACGGCGTCAGTCTGGTCGTCCTTCATTCGGTCAACCATTTTTTCCATGGATTTGGCTTTGCGAGATAGGTCCTCGTTGTCGTACGTACGTCCCCAATCCGCGAGACGTTTGGCACTTGCCTCAACGCGCTTGATCTCTTTTTCCTCGGAGTCACGCCGGGCAATACGTGCTTGCGTCAAAACTTCATGCTCTGCCAAGGCCTTCGTGCAGGGCAGATCGAAGGCATGCAGTTTGCGATCCTGAAGGATCCAAGTGCGGTTGGTGACGGAATCGAGCAGGGTCACGTCATGAGAGATCATCAGAAAGCTGCCCTTCCATGATTTCAGGAAGCTTTCGAGCCACATGATTGTTGGCAGATCCAAATGGTTGCTTGGCTCATCCAGCAACAACAGGTTCGGCTCTGTCATCAAAGCACGTGCCAGCATGAGCCGTGTCATCTGGCCACCGCTGAGGTCTTTACAAAGCACAGCGGACTGGTGAGGTGCAAACCCCATTTCCGGCAGCATCACATCCACCTTCCAGTCCATCCAGTCACGCTTGTCCTTCGGCAGCGCATCACGAACAGCCTCAGCCAGCGTCAGTTCCATCAACTGCTTGGGAAGATGCTGCTCAACGCAGGAAACGACAGCAGCACGAGAAACCGAGATGCTGCCCTCACTTGATTCATTACGACCAGCAAGGATGTTGAGAAACGTCGACTTACCGCACCCGTTGTGGCCCACGAGCCCAATCCGGTCGCCTGCATTGAGCCCGAGGGAGAGGTTTTCGAACAACACACGCTCAGGCGACTGCTGCCACAGACCACTGCCGGTTATCAATGGATTGCTACTGGACTTCGCCACGGGACCGTGCCTCTCAACACATAAAACATTAAGAAAACGGATTAGAGAAAAATTGCGAAACTTCCAAGAGGGCGAGAGGTGTAATGCAGCAAGGGCACTTCAACTTAAGGGAGAACAGAGGATTTCGCGTCACACATATTCGCAGAAAACTAGGAATATACCTCACAAAAAGAATATAGTTTGAATGGTTTCAATCGACAAGAAAACCAAAATTCAGTGTCTGTCGAACACTTTAGCGAATCACAGTTTGTCTAGAGCTTTCATTCGTCACTCCTTATTTTAATCTGCCTTAATTTACTGTTTTCGCACAGTTTATACGATTGCCGTGATAGACGATCCGCACTAGTGGAAGTCGCGACTTGGGAACAATTTTTTGGCCTGCTCTCTTGGGTGCCAAGCACGAGTAATTGCAGGTAAGATTCTCTGATTGCGGGGAGCATCATCTGCCACTGGAAGCATTTTGCCAATCTCGTCATCCATTGGATGACCAAGTATAGATAAGCGTTCCGAATAATCTTTTATTTCCTGTGCGATCAAATGCACGACTGTGCCCTCTCGTTGCAAATAGCCGGCGACATATAGCAGGCGACCTGAGATAACTTCACGCCGGAATTTTTCGTAAACTTTAGGCCAGACAACCACGTTACAGACCCCGGTTTCATCTTCCAATGTAAGAAAAATCACCCCAGAGGCCGTACCCGGGCGTTGGCGTGTAATAACAAGACCACAGACTATTGTGTGGCCAAGTGGTGCATCCTGAAGGGCGGCATGAGTTGTAAGTTCAAGTATATCCGGACGCAGCAACTCCATGGGATGAGCGCGGAGAGAAAAGCGGGTAGAGAGGTAGTCTTCAACCACCTCTTCGCCCAGATGCATACTTGGCAGGTGGACTTTTGGCTCGAAAATAACTTCACCGTCCAGAGGGTCGTTGAATAGAGGCAAGGGTTCAGTCCCCTTAATTGCCTTCACCTGCCATAAGGCCTCTCGGCGATTGAGCCCCATACTGACGAAAGCATCAGCTTCAGCCAGTCTTTCTAGAGTTGCAGGACCAACACCAGCTCGATGCCAGATGCTTTGTGGGTCCGGGTAGCCATTGCCCCGTGCAGCGACAATCCAGAGAGCTTCGTCCTCTTTAAATCCTTTAATCTGTCGAAAACCAAGTTGAATAGCGAGCTTACCGTCCGTGCGCCATTCTAACTTATTGTTCCAATGACTGCGATTCGCACAAATAGGACGTATTTCCACATCATGCTCTCTTGCATCACGTATAATTTGTGCTGGAGCATAAAACCCCATCGGCTGAGAATTCAACAAAGCGCAGGCAAAAGCTGCCGGATGATGGCATTTAAGCCATGCAGAAACATAGGCAAGGAGTGCGAAAGCCGCGGCATGACTTTCGGGAAAACCATAGTTACCAAAACCCTCAATTTGAGAGAAGCAGCGTTCTGCAAATTCCAACTCATAACCACGCTTCAGCATACCCTTTACAAAACGTTCCTTAAACGAACTTATGGTGCCCATACGCTTGAAAGTGGCTAGAGATCGGCGTAAACGGTCAGCTTCAGCTGGCGTAAAACCAGCTGCAACTTCGGCAATACGCATGGCTTGTTCCTGAAACAAAGGCACACCAAGGGTTTTGCCTAAAACCTCTTCCAGATCTTGAGAGGGATATGTGACCTTCTCTTTGCCCTGACGACGTTTGATGTAAGGATGCACCATCCCTCCCTGAATGGGACCAGGGCGGACAATGGCCACTTCGATCACGAGGTCATATAAATTACGCGGGCGCATACGCGGTAGAAAATTCATCTGGGCACGACTTTCTACCTGAAACACACCAATGGCATCTGCTGCGCACAACATATCGTAAGTTCTGCCATCATCCTGAGGCACGGTATCAATTGTAAGCTGATTACCGTGTTTTTCCTCAATCAATGCGAAGCACTTACGAATGCAAGTGAGCATGCCGAGACTCAGAACGTCGATCTTGAGGATACCAAGAGCATCGATATCATCCTTGTCCCATTCAATGATGGTCCGATCTTCCATCGCTGCATTTTCAATGGGGCACAACTCATCCAGACGGCCTTTAGTTATAATGAAACCGCCCACATGCTGGGATAAATGGCGAGGAAAGCCAATGATTTCTTTAATCAAGTGGATGGTAAGTGCCAGGCGTTGATTTGAGCCATTTAACCCCAGTGCCTTCAAACGTTCTTCTGGTACTCCTTGACTGGAAGATCCCCACATCTGCCCGGAAAGGTTCGCAAGTAAATCTTGCGACAATCCCATTACTTTCCCTACTTCTCGAATGGCTGCCCGGGAACGGAAGTGAATAACAGTAGCGCACAGGCCCGCTCGGTGCCGACCATACTTTTTATAGATATGCTGAATAACCTCTTCACGGCGCTCATGCTCAAAATCAACATCAATGTCTGGCGGCTCACCACGATGTTCTGAGATAAATCGTTCAAACACCATAGAGATGGTTTCCGGGGCAACATCTGTTATACCCAAAGCGAAACAGATAATTGAGTTGGCTGCTGACCCCCGTCCCTGACACAAAATATCTCTGGAACGGGCAAAAGATATAATATCATGCACTGTGAGGAAATAGGCGGCGAAGCCTAGCTTATCGACCAGTGCCAACTCCTTTTTAACAAGGCCTTGTACTTTTGGGCTTTCACCTTTGGGATAACGACGCTTGATACCTGCGAGTGTCAATCGCTTCAAACGCCCCTGAGCTGTTTCTATTGCGTTGCCTTCCTCTGGATAGTCATAGGAAAGTTCACTCAGGCAAAAAGAGCACCTATTGGCAATTTCTAGCGTACGCTTGATGGCTGCAGGATGAGCACGAAACAGAGACGCCATATCAGAGAAGGGTTTCAAACGCCGCTCGCTATTGGGCAAGGCCCGACGGCCAATTTGATCGATAGTGATACCTTCACGGATGCAGGTCAGGACATCAGCAAGTTGGCGCCGATTGCCGCGGTGCATAAGGACATCTCCCAGAGCCACCATAGGAGCAGCAAGGCGTAAGGAGAGCTTGGCACAAGCATTAAAATAAGCTTGATCATTGCCATCATATTGCGGAGCGGCTCCAAGAAAGACATGGGAGGGAAAGGCTTGCACCGCCTGCTGGATATGTTCTGCAACAGCACTGCAATCTAAGAAAACTTGCGGCAAGGCTATGAGTACCATACCGCTACCTTCTTCCAGTAAATCTTTATATAATAACTTACATTGGCCTTTATCAGTACGACGCTTTCCTTTACTCAGCAGACTAGACAAGCGGGCATAGGCATCCCGATCTTGCGCTAAGGCAATCCAGTGGATTGGGCTATCTTCAAGAACCAAACGGCACCCAATCACCAAACGCGGCAGGGGGAATGTTGGAGTTTGCAAATCATTTTTGTCTTCCTGTTCATCCATCTGATGGCTGGAAGCAATAAGTTGTGCTTCATCTCGTTTTCGAGTGATTTCCTTTAAAGCAGAATACGCTCTCACCACTCCTGCCAATGAATTATGATCTGTGATTGCAATAGCTGACAAGCCCAAGTGAGCTGCACGTGCCATCAGCTCCTCTGGATGAGAGGCTCCATTAAGAAAAGTGAAATTGGAAGTAACGCATAGCTCGGCATAACTCATGCAAACTCTCCTTGCACAAACCACGCCGGGTGCCGTGGGGTGTAAAACATCCAGAGCCTGCGCCCTTGTTTAGTTTCTATGTGCCAGTAATCTCGAACACCAGAACGCCAACTCGGATCATCCAACCACCATTCTGGGGCAATACGTTCAGGCCCAGTAGCTTTAACAAGAGAGAAATGCATACGCCGCCAACAAAACTTACGAGGCGGTATTTTGCTCGTGGCATTAATAGGTTCCGGCGAGAATAATCGCAAAGGACGTTGCGATCCTTGGTTCCGCGGCCATTTGCTTTCTGGCGAAGTATAGGCCGCAGAAGCCTCTACAAATGCTCGCTCAGGTACATGACTTTCTGCTGGCAGAAAGCGGATGATATTGTCCAACCCAATACGGCTGCCAAGACGTGTAATGAGATCATCTAGAGCATCTCCAGAGTCCTGGTGAGCTGTGTTTGCGTCCACCTGTACCAGAGGGAGAGGCTCAACATCGAATGCTTCTAAACGCAGCTGATCAATACCATAACCCGCATCTAACTCTCTCACACTGCGTTCAAACAAAGGCAGGATGCATTCAGCCTCTCGCATTGGACGGGCAAGGCGCAACTCTGCCTGAACAGCTGCCTGATCAACCCGCTGACAGGTCAAACGTAAGGCCCGGGCACCAGATTCTTGCCGCTTTAGCTTATTGCAAATACGATTCAGTAGGCGTTCAAGGCCTGCTATAACATCGCCATAAAGACCGATCGGATCCGGAAAGGTAATGCGAGCAGCATAAGAGATTTTTGGAGCTTTAGGTTCAATCTGCTCCGACTGGTCCCCTAGAGCCTGATCCATACGGCGGACCACATCAAGACTGAAACGACGACTGATTGTTGCCCGAGGCATAGCCATCAATTCTCCAATGGTACGCAGGCCAAGGCGCTGTAAGGCTGTACAGGTAGCATCATCCAGCCGAAGAGCAGCTACAGGCAAAGGGCTGAGAGCAATTTTGAGTTTGCCTTGAGGAACGATACCTTTGCTATAACGGGAAATAGCCCAGGCTGCACCGCGAGTACCAGCCAGACCTGAACGCACATGTAAACGAGAATGGGTAAGACGCTGATGGATATCTTCCAGCATCTCTTCCTCTCCACCAAGCAAATGAGTGGAGCCTGTTACATCTAAGAGGAGGCTATCGTTGCTATCAAACCCCACCCAAGGACAATACCGATTTGCCCAACGTAATAAAGCACTCAGGAAATGGTGATCCGCATGGAGGTTAGCAGGCCCAGTCCGTAGATCGGGGCAAAGGGCTCTAGCATCAGATAGGCCCATGCCTTGCACCAGCCCTTGCTGAACCGCCTGAGAGTTGAGGCAATAAAGCCGTTCCATGTTTTTCTCATGATGGATTACCGCAAAGGGGACCTCAACCGGATTGATCCGCAGTATGCGATCACTGGCAAGCCTCGGAAACCACAATGATACGATGCGCCTGTGCATCCCAACAAACCTTCCAACTATCTAATGTTCCCTTTTTGTTCTTAATTAACTCCCAATGCAGAACTGTCAATCCTGCGGTCTTGGAGTTATGCTCATCACTCACAGAAGTTGGACATTCTGGAGAACATTGCCAGCGAGTTTGTGCTGCATTGCTACCCATTCCTTCTGAAACTATAAGAATGCCTGTCGCCTTCCCCATCTCTGCGGCAAGTTGCAAGCGACGGCCTGCTGTAAGATCCAGCGGGCGATAAAGCTCCGTAATGACATGAGATACCGCGCCAGAACGCAGGGCCTCTTCTGCACAAGATAACAGCATTTGTTGATTTTTCGCTCTGGCCAGGATGATCCGTGAGGGATCGCAAAAAGGGATCATACCAACAGGATTGACGATATCACTTTGCCAATCTAGCTGAAGCCAAAGGATAGCACGTGCATTGTCGCTCTGGTCTGTACCGCAAGCCATAGCAGCAAAAGCCGACGCACCAGCTCCGCAAACTTCGTGGGCTCGCCCAATTTCAAGTGGGAAAAATTGCTCTAGTTCTGCCATACATGCAGAATATCACCTAGCGCCAGAACATATCAAGAACAAATGCTTTTATGGTAAACATCTATCTCGCATCACTTACTCATAACCATATGACCTAAGATGTTTCACTGTTGTCCTTTATAATCTCACAATATATGCAGATCGCAGAAAAGGCCGGTGGCGCACTGACGCCGTGATTTCCCAGACTTGAAAGAACAGAAACCTCAGATGTCGATCTCTACCCAACTCTCCGTAAATCCAAAGCAAAACAATTGGGTGTTTTTCACCGTTACTGCATCCGCACTTGCTCTCACGGCTGTAATTGGCTTTGCCTACCTTGCTAATCCGAACCCGACTTCGAAGCTGCATTTTGCCAAAACTGAAATCAAGCATTGCACAGTAGCTGGAGCAACTGCTGTTCTGGGATCTCGCGGTGAATGGAACTGCATTGCGGCGCAGTGACCACGAGCTTACTTTGAGTTCTGCGCTCGCATCTCGTTGTAGGCTTTTGTAAAACCGGTGGCAGAAAAGTTGATACCAACCTTTTTACCTGCTCTGGACATCATCACAAATCGCCCTTGATCTTTTGCAGCTTTCATTGCCTTAATGAAGGTCTCTTCAGTTTTGCCTTCAATCACACAGCCTTGCGCCATACAGCGATTGACCCGTGCGACCGCCTGAAAATCACCAATGTTCACGCCAACGCCCGGAGCCAAAAGAAAGTCGAGCGGCAATACATATTGCACCATGTCGCTCTTTTCTTTCTGGCTGTAGGTGAGTGTCATCAGCAGAATATTCTGGCCGCTTTCCTTATGGACCACACGCTGCTTGATCTGACAACTCATGCCGTTTACGGCAGGGTCATAGCACTCCAGCAACCAATCTCCGTGTTGCTGCGTGGTAACCTTAGGGCTGCTGGCAACAGCCGCGTCGCCTTTGGGGGCTGATTGAGCAAAGCCCGGCGTAGCACCAAGAAAAGCAACAGCTCCCAGAGCAAGAGCTGCAATTGTACAAAGGGGAAAACCAAAAATCTTCATTTGAATATCTTGCTTGCAACTATAACGATAGGACTGAGTTATCTATCACACCAATCTAGTTTTGTTGCAATATTGGAGATTTGCGGGAGACCTCTTGTAAAGAGCCCCGTGTTTTCTCAAGGATTTGAAATTATGAAATCTGGAAAAATCAATTACATCGAGTTGCCCGCAGCTGATCTGGAAGCGGTAAAGGCGTTTTACAGCAATGCACTTGGTTGGACTTTCGAGGACTACGGCCCAGAATACGCCGCTTTCAATGACGGTGAGTTTGATGGCGGTTTCTTCAAGGCAGACCTCTCATCTTCCACTGCAAGCGGTGCGGCGCTAATTGTGCTTTATGCGGAAAATCTGGAAGCATTGCAGGACACATTGGTGAAAAACGGCGCAAAAATCTGTCGTGAGATCTTTACCTTCCCAGGTGGGCGTCGTTTCCATTTTCTTGACCCTAACAACAACGAACTAGCTGTCTGGTCAGACAAATAACAGGCGAATGCGGCGCTTACCTGCAATATTAGTTGGGGTGATTTGAGGGATTCACCCTGCTCTATGAATAGGCGTAGCTTCCAAGCGAAATTCAGTTCTTCAGGAGATTCGCGTGCGGTTCGCCAAAGCATCAGATGCCGGTCAGTTCAGCCCACTCAGTTCTAAAGGGGCTTCCCTCGGAGTTCTCATTGCATCTGCAATGCTCCTTGTCGGCTGTCAATCCAGTGTTTTTGGCCCCGATCCGTCGAACCCTCCCTCTGATGCATATGTTGTTTCTATCGAAACCAAGCCATCTGGCGCGCAATGCATTTTGGATGGGTATGCTGAAAACCTACACGTAAAAAGCCCCGGACAGCTCGTCATTCCAGAGGAATACAAGGACGCACAACTCGTGTGCACAAAAGAAGGCCACGAGGAAGTCCGCGATGACTGGTACCCCGGCGCAGACGTAGAAATGCCAGCTGTTTCCTGGGTCAGGACACTTCCAAAGAAACAGTAGTTTCTATCTCTTGAACCTTCTTAGCAGCGCTTATGCGCTGGCCTCAGCTGAGATCGTATTTGACGATGCGATCTTCTCTGCCTTCTGCACCCTTGCACCAATAATCACCAGTACAAGCGCTATTCCGCCAAAAGCACAAAACGCAAAGGATAGGGGTAGCAAGGTCTGATCATAGAAACGGCCAACAATCACTGAGAGGATGAGCGCAATAAACGTGGTGGACGCGCCAACCAATGTGGCTGCCAGACCAGCGATATGTCCGAGTGGCTCCATGGACATGGCGTTCAGGTTTCCGTTCAACATCGGCTGACAGAAGAACGCCAATGAGAGATAGGTCATGAACAGCCACAGATCAGGCGTGGTATCAATGAGGAGTAGATACAGCCCAAAGCTAAGGCTGGTGACGATCTGAATGGTCAAAGCAGCACGGCACATGTTCTGCAAGCCAATGCGCCTGACAATGCGGCCATTGACGATGGATGCCATGCCAAACACCACGGCAATGCCGGAAAAGTAGAGCGGGAATGTTTCATGGACGTTGAAAATGTCTGCAAACATCGGCTGAGCCGTGCTGAGATATGTCATCATCGTACCAAAAACAAAACCAGAAGCCGCTGTGTAATACAAAGTTGCCTTATGGCTTACGACTTCTTCAAGACCTTCCCAAAGCACTCTGGGCGTGATGACCCGGCGATTTTCCGGTTTCAACGTTTCTGGCTGACGCATTGCCAGCCAGATGCAGCCAACAGACGCCATAACCAACATGATGACAAAGATTGCCCGCCAGCCAGCAGCAAATAGGATGCCCTGACCAATCAACGGCGCTAATGTGGGTACAATAATAAACACTGCTGTTACAAACGATAGGATGCGCGCCATTTCCGCGCCGACATATTTGTCGCGAACAATCGCCATAACAACCGTCCGGTGAGCACTGGCTCCGACACCTTGAAGCAAACGCCCGAATATCATCATTGGCAACGATGTCGCTGTGGCTGCAAGCACAGCACCAATCGCGAAAACAACAGATCCCGCATAAACCGCAGGCTTTCTACCAAAGCGATCAGAGACAGGACCAAAAATAAACTGCCCCAAGCTTAATCCAAGAAACAACGCAGAAATGATGAGCTGGACGTTGTTGGAATTTCCGACATTCAAATCTTTGCCGATGACTGAAAACGCTGGCAGCACGGCGTCAATCGAAAGCGCAGTCAAGCTGGTCAACGTAGCCATGAGGGCAACAAATTCAACCGTTCCCAGGCTAGCACCTGCGGTTTTCGGAGAGTCCGACATCTGGATATTCCTGTTTCAATCCTGGCATAACTGCGGGTTTATTTTTAAAACCCAACACCATGGATCTACCGCGATTGCGGCAAAGTCTGTGGGAGCAACAGCTTTCACCTATCAGGCAACAAACGTGAAATCAAGAAATGAGATGAATTGTAATCAATGACGTTCCTTGAGGGGTTAGCACTGAGAATGTATTTAGCGCGGTTCCTTTTGCCAGAACTTCGCATCAATTTAGGTCCTCTTATGCGCATTAAGAAGACACTAGGATTCTTGATGTTATTACTCTCCCATATTTGGGGGTATTATGATTTCGATTGACCGTTTTAGAGGCGCACTCCTCACAACAATTCTTGCTAGTTTGGTTTCCATTCTTCTGGCAGTCATTGTTTTTCGCATGATTGGGGAGCAGCCAGAAAGTAACTCTTACGCCTTGCTTGCGGAGGCTTTTTTGCAAGGCCGCTTTGAGGCTTCGCGCTGCTTTGACCTGGACTGTGCGCTTTTCGAAGACAAGATCTTTGTCATATTCCCCCCCGTACCAGCCTTGATCGCTCTGCCATTTGTAGCGCTGTTTGGTGTAGAGTTTCATCACTTTATTGCTCTGGGACTGATTTGCTTTTTCATTACCGGCTTGGTGTGGTGGCAAATTACGCGCAACTACCAGACGGACTACCGACTGGCTCTATTGCTTGTCGCAGCTTTTCTTTTTGCAACACCGCTGCAATACACCGTGCTCCGTGCTGATGGTGTCTGGTTCTTTGCACAAGCCGTCGCTGCGATGTTGACGTCACTGGTACTCTGGTCAGCGCTCATCAAGAGAAATGCTTGGCTTGTGGGATTGTTTATCGGTCTCGCATTCCTCACCCGGCAGATGAGCATTCTTTACATGCCGTTCTTTTTTGTTCTGATGACGCCACCGGACAGGTCCATCTTTGCAATCAATGCTGAGAGTATTGGGCGCCTGCTCAAACTCGCAGTCTTTCCTGCAATCGCAATAGGCATCTACTTTGCTTACAATTACGCCCGCTTCGGCGATCCTATGCAAACTGGGTATGCGTACATCTTCCCGCCAGAATGGGATGCTCTGGGTGATCCATCTGCGTCATGGATTGAGGATCGTGTTCAAGAGCTGGGCTTGTTCCATCGGGATTATCTGCTCTTCAACCTGATCCACTTCTTCGTGCAAGGGCCGGATGTAGAGTTTTCAGGCAAATACCTGACGCAGATGAGCGGCTTTGGCGACAAGGGTATAGCGCTCTTCATCGGCGCTCCGTTCTTGCTTTACTTCTTCCTCGCCAAATGGAACCGGGAATACCTTTTTGCAGGGCTGACAATCGCTCTCATCGCCGGAGTGACACTCTTCTACCATTCCAACGGCTTTTCTCAGTATTCCGTGCAGCGCTACGTGCTGGACTGGCTCCCGCTCATGATGCTCTTCGTTGTGCGCACCGTGCGACAAGACAACATGGGGATCTTCGCTATGCTTGTGGCGCAAGCTTTGTTTCTCAACGTCGCCATGCAAGCGCTTGCTTTTGCGGCAAACGGTTGAGTTCCGCTCTATCGGGTTTGGCGGAAAGTGATCACCTTGTGGCCAAGATAGTTCGTCACCGCTCCAACAGCGATGGCGACACCATGTGCAAGTGCCTGTGCGATAAAGAGTGGCAGGGTAGTCATGAGCATTGCGTTTAAGCCAACAGACAGCCCAAGCACGATAAGAGCTGAGCAGAGATTCACTCCAAGAAAGATGAGTACCTGTCGTTTGATGCTTTCGGGTTTCTGCGCCCCTACAAACACAAAATGCTTATAGAGCGTGTATCCAACACTCATTCCAATGAAATAGGCCAGCAACACCGCCAGCCAAAACGGCATGAATACAGACAGAGCAATCCGCAGAAGCCAGTTTACAAAGGCAGCAAAGCCACCAGCAAACAGAAATCTGACAATCTGCCTGAATTCAGGACTGGTGTCATAAGAAGACTTGAGCGCGGCAAGGCGAGCAGCAACCATCAGATCAAATAGCCTCCGAACCATGCGAACACAAACAGGATGGCCAGCATACCGCCAAGCACGAGGCTCTGCTTATCCTTCAATGCGAAGACCACGGGGTCATCGTTCAGTTCCAGTCTCTGGCATTTCAGCCAGACGCGACCAAGCCAAAGAAACAGAATGGGTGGCATGCCCCACAAAAGCACAGATGCGGAATAAAAGTTGGAGTTGAACGCTTCATTGGTCAGGTAAAGCACCATAACCAGCGTTGCTGCCAATCCACTTGCCGAGCCGAGGGCAAGGAGCACCGGCAAATCTCTGTTTCGATACCCGCGCCCAGACATCTCCCCATTTGTGCCAGCCTCCACATGGCGACCAAGCTCCGTATGGCGCTTTGCCAAAGACAGCGAGAGGAACAAATACATAGAGAAGACAAAGAGCCAGGGGGAGGGCGGCACATCAACCAGCGTTACACCCACCCCAAGACGCATTGTGAACAGCACGGCCAAAACAGCGGTGTCAAGCAATGGCACGCGCTTCAGATAAAAGGAATAAGCAACCGTTGTTACCAAGTATGCGAAGAGCCCCAATACGACGAAGGGTCCTAACGTCGCCACGATGGCAAAACTCAGAGCAAACCCCAAAGGGATAGCCAACATAGCATGGGCGATCTTCAGCTTGCCCGATGCCAACGGCCTTGCCTTCTTGCTCCAATGCTGGCGATCTGCTTCAAGATCCCAAAGGTCGTTCAACAAATAAGTGGAGCTTGCAAGAATGCCGAGAGCCACAAAGCCCAGCACCGCACTTGCCCATGCTTCAGGGTTCAAAGCCTGACCACCCAGAATAAGAGGCACAAAGAGCAGCGTGTTCTTTGCCCACTGGTGGAGGCGTAAACTCTTCAGGAGCGGACGAAAAAAACCATCAGGTCTTGCAAAGGTCTTTTCCACCTCCCCACATCGCATCGCTTTTTGAGATAAACTGTCGGAAGGGTGGACGATTAAGGAGCGGACAGCGCTCTTAAAGACAGGCAGATCGGAAATACTATCACCAGCATACGCAAAACCATCCGGAAACCTTTGTTCCAGATAGCTCGCTTTGTTGCCTGATTTCAGATTGATCTTGCCGTTGCTGGCGTGAACTTCATTAACAAAACCGAGCCGACTGGCAACTGCGATGGCTAAAACTTCATCAGCAGCTGTCGCCATATGAACGTCACGTCCTTTACCAGCTTCTGCACGAGCATAGGCAACAACATCTTCGTTCAATGGCAAATTATCGATTTTCAAATCTACACGGATAGCCAGTTGCTGTTTTACATAGGCGCGCCCGCGAACAAGCCAATAAAAAACTACGAATAGGTTCAAAGGGTTTAGTTTGAGGAACAGAATGAGAGCTTCAAAAAAGCAATCCGTCCGTATCAGCGTGTGATCAAGATCTAATATAAGCGGGAGTTGTAATTCAGGTTCCCCCGACCTCTGAAGTCTCTGAATATCTTCCATATGCCCCACCCGAAGACTCTGCCCTGCAAAGAGTATGGGTTATGAATACCTAACTAATTACTCTCAAATTTGGTTAATAGTGACTCCGAATGATTCAGATGTTTTTCCTTGGAAATTTTATTGGACGCAAAACTACTTAAAAAGCTTACAAAGCCTAGGATTGTGCAAGGTTCCTAGCCAAACGATCTAGCTACATTTCCCCCAGGATATGATGCAGCGGGCATTTCTTGCGAAGAATACAATTGAATAAGAGAGAAACTACGTTAGAGTGCGTACCGGGATATGCGTATCTGCCAGCAGCGAGGGGAACTGAGCATAAAGCCACTCGTGGGGAGCTGCTAAATGGCGAAATAATTTCTATTTTGCGTTGCTCTCAGGAAAATATGCAATTTTTTGGGTTTGCCCTTCAATTGAGGTGAACTCTAGATCCTATTGAGAAATGTATTCAAGTCGGCGTTGTTGGGGAACAGGCGACCGATGTAGTGAGGAGATTCCTAGATGAAATTCAGCAAAAGCGCTCTTTTGGCGAGCGTAGTCGGCACCGCATTGCTATCTACCTCTGCATTTGCTGCGGGTGTTCATCCAGAAACAGGCGAGAAACTCGCTGACGACCAGACTTTCACATACCGTATTCTCGACGAGCACTCTTCTTTTGACCCACAGGTCAACGAAGACGTATCCGGCTCCGAGATCTCACGTAACTTGTTTGAAGGTCTTTACAGCCAGGACAACCTTGGCAACCTGGTACCAGGTGTTGCTCTGAGCCACACTGTTTCTGACGACAACCTGACTTACACATTCAAGCTTCGCGACAATGCGAAGTGGTCTGATGGCAAGCCTGTAACAGCAGGTGACTTCGTATATGCATGGCGCCGTTTGGCTAGCCCGGAACTCGCATCTCCATACCAGTGGTATGCTGAGTTGATGTCCGTTGAGAATGCAGACGCGATCGTTAAAGGCGACATGAAGCCTGAAGAACTCGGCATCAAAGCCATCAACGATCATACTCTGGAAGTAAAGCTGACGAAGCCACTGCCTTACTTCGCAGCTATGACTACGCACTCCAGTACTTTCCCAACTCCAGCTTGGGCGATCGAGGCACACGGTGCAGCGTGGACAAAGCCAGAGAACATCGTCTCTAACGGCGCTTATAAGCTGGTGAAGCACGTTCCGCAGGAAACTGCTATTATGGAGCGTAATACCAACTACTGGGACAACGAGAGCACAATCATCGACAAGGTTGAAACCCTTGTAATCAACGATGAAAACATTGCTCTGACTCGTTACCTTGCTGGCGAAACCGACCGCACAGAAGTACCAGCAGGTCAGTTTCCACGCTTGAAGAAAGAGCATCCAGATCAGGCCATCGTATTCCCACGCCTTTGCTCTTATTACTACACTTTCAACCTGTCTGACTCTGGTCCAGAAGAGTTCAAAGATGTTCGCGTTCGTAAAGCGCTGGCATATGCACTCGATCGCCGCGTCATCACCGATGCTGTTCTTCAAGGCGGCCAGTTCCAAGCTTACACCTTCACTCCTGCTGTAACCGCTGGCTTCGAAGTTCCGAAAGTAGACTTTGCTGGTTGGTCCCAGCAAGAGCGCGATGCAAAAGCGAAAGAATTGCTTGAAGCTGCTGGGTTCACCAAAGACAACCCGCTTGAGTTTGACCTCGTTTACAACACTTCTGAAGCCCACAAGAAAGTCGCTATTGCGATGACCCAGATGTGGAAGCAGAAGCTTGGCGTTAAAGTTAACTTGAACAATATGGAATGGAAGACGTTCCTGAACGAGCGCGGCAACCAGAACTTTGAACTTGCTCGTGGCGCTTGGTGTGGTGACTACAACGAAGCATCCACCTTCCTTGACCTGATGGATTCAGAATCCGGTTATAATGATGGCAAGTTCAACAATACTGAAGTTGATGAGCTGCTGTCTGATGCAAAAGTATCTGCAAACCCTCAGCCAAACTACACACGTATTGAAGAGATCATGTCTGCAGAAATGCCAGTCATTCCGATCTATCATTACACAGGCGTTTACATGATGAACGCACAGTTGAAAAACTGGCCAATCAAAAACGCTGAGCAGAACTGGTACGCGAAAAACCTCTACAAGGTTGCGAAGTAATCCAGCAATCAAGAGCACCGGTGTCCCAGACGCCGGTGTTTTTGCATCTTTTTGTTGCTGAATCACCCGTTCTTCATACGAGACACTAATAACAATGCTCAGCTACATCCTACGAAGAGTGGCTATCGCAATTCCTACATTGCTGCTGCTCATAATAATCTCATTCTTGCTCATGCATGCGGCACCCGGTGGCCCATTCACATCCGAGCGTCCGCTCCCTCCTGCGGTTCTTGCCAACATTGAGGCCAAGTATGGCCTGAATAATCCAATATATGTTCAAATCGTCAACTATATTGGTGGAATCATTACAGAATTCGACTTCGGCCCGTCCTTTAAGTACAAGGACCGAAGCGTAAATGACATCATCGCACACGGTTTTCCAGTCACACTGACCTACGGCTTCCTGTCGTTTGCAGTCGCAGTCATTGTTGGAGGCGCGCTAGGTATCGCAGCAGCGCTCAAACAGAACAGCTGGCTTGATTACTTTGCCGTTGGTGTTTCTATCGGTGCGCAGGTGCTGCCTAACTTTGTTATGGCACCAATCCTTGTTCTGGTGTTCACTTTGTGGCTGGGCTGGTTGCCTGGTGGCGGCTGGAACGACGGGCAGTGGAACCACCTGATCTTGCCGGTGATCGCACTTTCTACCAGCTACATGGCATCCGTTGCGCGTTTGACGCGATCCTCCATGCTGGAAGTGTTGCATACCAACTTTATCCGCACAGCCATGGCTAAAGGCCTGCCGTATAGAGTTATCATCTTCAAGCACGCGCTTAAGCCTGCTTTGCTGCCAGTCATGTCTTATCTCGGCCCTGCATTCGTCTCCATGATCACAGGTTCCGTTATCATTGACATGTACTTCTCGACCGGTGGTATCGGCCAGTTCTATGTGAACTCAGCACTCAACCGAGATTACGCTGTGATGATGGGCATCACGATCCTCATCGGTGGTCTCACCATTCTCTTCAATCTCATTGTCGACATCCTGTACGCATGGGTCGACCCGAAGATTAGATACTGAGGGCTGAGCACATGATGGTAGATGTTCAAAAAATGGAGCAGTTGGCAGACAATCTGGCTGCTCAAGAAGAAGTCGTAGGGCGTTCTCTGTTCGCAGATGCCCGTCGCCGCTTTTTCAAAAACAAGGCTGCAGTAGTCAGCCTGATCCTTTTGTGCGGTGTATTCCTGTTCTCAACCCTCGGTCACATGATCGCAGTTTGGTCCAACGAAGAGATCGATTGGGGTATTCTGGGTCAGATCGCAGAGCTCGGCGCACCAAACCTCGAGAACGGTCACTATTTTGGGGCCGATGAACTTGGTCGGGATCTGTTCGCTCGTGTCATTCAGGGAACTCAGATCTCGCTAATGGTCGGCATCGTCGGCGCCTTGATCGCTGTTATCGTTGGCACATTGTACGGCGCGATCGCTGGTTATTCTGGCGGTAAAGTCGACAACGTGATGATGCGTATCGTCGATATTTTGCAGTCCATTCCTTACATGTTTGTTCTGATCCTGCTGCTGGTGGTGTTCGGGCGTTCAATCTTCATGCTCTTCGTGGGTATCGGTTTGATCTCCTGGCTCGATATGTCTCGTATCGCACGTGGACAGACGCTGACGCTGAAGAACAAAGAGTTTGTTGAGGCTGCAATCGCGACTGGCGTAAAGCCGATTACGATCATCCTTCGTCACATCGTGCCGAACCTTCTGGGTGTTGTGGTCGTGTACTCAACCCTTCTGGTCCCGCAGATGATCCTGACCGAGAGCTTTATTTCATTCCTTGGTCTGGGTGTTCAGGAGCCTAACACCAGCTGGGGTGCGTTGATTGCTGAAGGCGCTGGAACAATGCAGTATGGCACGTTGTGGCAGCTGGCATTCCCAATGTTCTTCTTCATCATCACTCTGTTCAGCTTTTTCTTTATCGGCGACGGTCTGCGCGATGCGCTTGACCCTAAAGACCGGTAGGAGGTGAAATCGTGGCACTCTTGGATATCCAAAATCTACGGATCACCTACAACACTCCGGACGGAGTGGTAGAAGCCGTAAGAAACGTAAACCTGCAAATCGACAAGGGTGAGACCCTCGCGATCGTGGGTGAATCCGGCTCTGGTAAAAGCCAGACGGCCTTCGCAACTATGGGGCTCCTGCCTCATAATGCGCAGGTTTCCGGATCGATTAAGTATCAGGGTCAGGAGATCATCGGACTTTCTCATGAGGGAATGAACAAGCTTCGCTCCAATGAGATCGCGATGATCTTTCAGGACCCGATGACCTCCCTGAACCCGTATTTGCGCATCTCGGACCAGATGGCTGAGACGCTCATTTACAACTCGCCAGACGGCAAGCGCATGAAGAAGAAAGATGCGATTGCTGAATGTGTGCGGATGCTCGAAGCGGTGAAGATCCCGAATGCAAAAAACCGCATTCATCTTTACCCACATGAGTTCTCCGGCGGCATGCGTCAGCGTGTGATGATCGCAATGTCTTTGCTGTGTCGTCCAAAACTGCTGATCGCAGATGAGCCAACAACCGCACTGGATGTGACCGTTCAGGCACGTATCATGGATCTGCTGGTGGAACTTCAGGAAGAGTTTCACATGGCGATTGTTCTCATCACCCATAACCTCGGCATCGTGGCTGGCTCCTGTGAGCGCACCATGGTGATGTACAAAGGTGAAGTGATGGAGCAGGGCTCTACTGTCGATATCTTCGGCAAGCCGAGCCATC
Organism: Pseudovibrio sp. Ad26; assembly: GCF_001623285.1. NCBI lineage: Bacteria > Pseudomonadati > Pseudomonadota > Alphaproteobacteria > Hyphomicrobiales > Stappiaceae > Pseudovibrio > Pseudovibrio sp. Ad26. The sequence goes on along the minus strand of NZ_LMCE01000049.1, from coordinate 140,942 downwards.
CATACACGCAAGGTCTGCTGAGCGCTGTTCCACGTCTGGATCAGGACGAAGAACGTCTGGTTACGCTGGATCGCAGCTTTGAAACCCAAATGGCGGAGGGCTGATTTTGAGCACGAAAGAGCCAATCTTATCCGTTCGCGACATGCGGGTGGAATTCAAGATCAAAAAGCAAAATGCTTTGCCTTGGCATCAGCCGGAAATTCTGCGGGCGGTCAAAGGTGTATCCTTTGATCTGGCAGAAGGGGAAACCCTCGGCATCGTTGGTGAATCCGGCTGTGGTAAGTCCACCCTTGCCCGTGCGATCATTCGCATGATCCCATCTCAGGGCGGCGAAGTGTTCTGGCAGGGCCGCGACCTGATGAAGATGAACGAGAAAGACCTTCTGGGGATCCGTAAGGAAATCCAGATGATCTTTCAGGATCCTCTCGCATCGCTTAACCCGCGCCTGACCGCTGGTCAGATCATCGCGGAACCGCTGAAAACGCATCATCCGAGCACATCTAAGGATGAAGTAAAGAAGCAAGTGCGTGAACTCATGGAAAAAGTTGGTCTGTCCGCGCGGATGATCAACCGCTATCCGCACGAGTTCTCTGGCGGACAGTGTCAGCGTATCGGTATTGCGCGTGCGCTGATCACCAATCCTAAGCTGATCATCTGCGACGAACCTGTTTCCGCGCTTGACGTATCTGTTCAGGCACAGGTGGTGAACTTGCTGATGGACCTGCAGAAAGAGCTTGGTCTGTCTCTGCTGTTCATTGCGCACGATCTGAGCGTGGTGAAGCACATCAGTAACCGCATCATGGTTCTTGAGTTTGGTGACATCGCTGAGATCGGCGAAGCCCATGACGTGATCCACAATCCGCAGAGCCCTTACACCAAAGAGCTGATCAATGCGGTGCCGATCCCTGATCCTATTGCGGAACGCAAGCGCATCGCGGAACGGCGTGCGTTGGAGGCAAAAGCCTAAAAGAATTTGTATCCTGGATACAACAGACGGCGGGGCAAATGCTCCGCCGTTTTTTTATGTTTTGCATTTGAAGACCGACGCTGCCACATTGCCGCTCCAACCAGTTATATCTGCCCTTCAAGGCCATCATTATGCGCGAAACTCATAAAGGCTCCTGCCTGTGCGGGACCGTTCAATTTCAGATTCAGGCCACCTTTAAGAAGTTCTATTTCTGCCACTGCAGCTATTGCCGCAAAGGAACCGGCTCCGTTCACGGCTCCAATCTCTTTTCCTTTGATGCAGATTTCGCCTGTACCAGTGGAGAGGATTCCATAAAGTCCTACAATGTGCCGTCCACCCAGCACCGCAGAAGCTTTTGCGAAGAATGCGGCTCTCCAGTGCCCACACATGATCGCGAAAACAACTTCCTCGTTGTGCCTGCCGGGTCACTGGACACACCTGTCGATACCCAGCCGACCGCGCACATCTTCATGGCCAGCAAGGCAAATTGGGATGATCATCTGGAAGACGTCACGAAGTTTGATAAGTTCCCTGAGTAGTCCTAGGCTTTGTCTGTAACCTGTTCACTCGGCGAGCCCTTCTGCTTCCAGTCCATCCAGAACTTAAGCCCCATACCGACCAGAAGCCCCCAGAATGCTGCCCCAATGCCAAAGAAGGACAGACCGGACGCAGTGATCAGGAAGGTCAGAATGGCAGGCTCACGACTTGGCGCGTCTTTCAGCATGCTCTGAACCGAGACGGTGAGTGTTCCAATCAACGCCAGTCCGGCAACACCGCCAATCAAAATGCGCGGTGCCAGTTCAACCACACCGACAAACCCGGCAGAGAAGATGCCGAAGATGATATAGACAACTCCCGCAATCACTGCGGCCCAATACCGCTTTGCAGGGTCTTTGTGAGCATCCTCATTGGCACATATGGCAGCAGTGATGGCAGCAAGGCTGATCCCGTGCCCGCCAAATGGTGCACTGAGGACGGAACCAACACCTGTCCAGCTGAAAAGCGGCCCGGGAACGGGCTGATACCCAAAGGAACGAAGGATCGAGACACCCGGAATATTCTGGGACGCCATTGTGACGATATAGATCGGTATGCCAATCCCAATCAAAGCAGAGAGTGAGAACTCCGGTATGACAAACACGGGAGCTTGCACCAGCTTCAGCGAGGTAAGGCTTGAGGTATCTGCATGGAAATAAAGCACAACAAGGAAGGCCAACAAAGCAGCTGGAACGGCCAGTAACTTGTTAATCTGCCCCGCAACAAACCATGCCAGCACAACAGGCAAAGCGAGGGCAGGGATCTCGGCCACCGCTTCAAAGGGTACAAGACACAGTGGCAGGATGACGCCTGCCAGCATGGCTTGGGCCAGAGTAACCGGGATCAGGCCAACAATGCGGCCCAGAGGCTTCCAAAGCCCAGTTATGACCACAAGCAACCCAGCAAACACAAAGGCACCGACAGCGGCTGCAAATCCGCCCTCTGGAAGACCGGAGGTCGCCAACAACGCGGCACTGGGTGTGGACCAGGCGACGGAAATGGGCACACGCTTCCACAAGCTGAAGCCGATACCGCAAATCCCCATGGCGATGGCAAGTGCCATAAGGCCAGAGGTTGCTTGTTCTGCACTTGCGCCAACCCCGCTCAATCCATGCAACACAATGGCAAATGAACTGGCGAACCCAACAAAAGCAGAAAGAATACCAGCGCTGGTCGCACTAGCTGAAAGGGAGGAAGACATTAGGGCCCTGCAACAAGCTGTTGGCGTGAACCTCTCAAATTTGGGGAACAGAGAAGCCGCGCGAGGCGTGAGGAGATCTACTGGTAATGCTAACAGCCATGGTGCTGTGAGCAAGCCTTCAACCAGCACATTTATTTGAATTTTGCTCAACAAACACGTGTAGGGCATCATCCCATTGAAAATACTATAATTTATCAGGACCCAATTATCGGGAGAGGTTTTTCAATATTTACGTCCGAAGGCAGCCTGATAGGCTTTTCCAATCTTTGGCGGTATTGCGGATTGGCCTCATGTTCTCACTTGATGATCGGCGCAGAATTCTTGTGACAGGAGGTTCAGGCTTTCTGGGCTCCTATCTCAGTGAGACCCTTTTGGAGGCAGGGCATGAAGTGCTGTGCCTCGATAACTTCTTCACCGGCACCCGCATGAATGTGGAACATTTGCTGGATCACAAACGGTTTGAGCTGTTACGACACGATGTGTGCCAGCCGCTGTTTGTTGAGGTGGATGAAATCTACAATCTCGCCTGTCCGGCTTCTCCCGTTCACTATCAGTTTGACCCTGTGCAGACCACCAAGACCAGCGTGCTCGGTGCCATCAACATGCTGGGGCTGGCAAAGCGGGTTAAAGCCAAGATCCTGCAGGCCTCCACCTCTGAAATCTACGGTGATCCGAAGGTTCACCCGCAGCCGGAGGAGTATTGGGGCAACGTCAACCCCATTGGCGTACGCTCTTGTTATGATGAGGGAAAACGCTGCGCAGAGACGCTGTTTTACGACTACTACCGCCAGAACAACATCAACATCAGGGTCATGCGGATTTTCAACACCTATGGCCCGCGCATGCACCCCAATGATGGGCGTGTAGTTTCCAACTTCATCATGCAAGCGCTGACGAACAAGCCGATCACTCTGTATGGCGATGGCATGCAAACGCGGTCTTTTTGTTACCGGGATGATTTGGTGGACGGGATGATCAAACTGATGAATGCGCCGGACCACATTTCCATGCCGGTCAACATCGGCAACCCCAAGGAATTCACCATCAAGCAACTCGCAGAGCTTGTGCTGGAGCTAACCGGGTCCAAGTCCCGGATCATCAGGGAGCCTCTACCTCAGGATGATCCGCTCCAGCGCAAACCTGACATCACCCGCGCCCGGGATTATCTGGGCTGGCGCCCAACCACAGAGTTGCGCGAGGGTCTGGTCAAAACAATCCAATACTTTGAACAGCTTATGTCCAAGCAAGGAGAGACAGAGGCGAAGAAGCTTATGCCTGCGGAGTAGGGTAGCTCTTTAAAGCAGTTCGCATTTAAGTTGAAACACCTGAACTGCTTTAGTCTTTGTTTTTGCGTATCTTTATCCGAAAACCGGTTTCCACTTTTCGGAGATACGCTGTAGCAAATGCAGTTTTCTACCACCCCATCGGGTGATGGTCGCTGAAGAAACCGCCGTTTGGTCCAGCTTCTGGCAGTGTAGCGAGCCATATTCCGGTTTCGGCACCTTGCTCTGGTGTTCGTGGTGCAGTTTCACCGCCCATTCGGGTTGCGACCCATCCTGGGCACATGGAGTTGATCTTCACGCAAGACGGCAGTTCGCGAGAAAGCGCAAGGGTTAGGGCATTGAGCGCTGCTTTGGCCACGCCATAAGCGCCGGGGCCAGCTAGCCCTTCAGTGAAAGACCCCCAGTTGGAGCTCATGTTCACAATGCGCCCGTATTGCCTGTCAATCATAGCTGGAGCTGCACGTCGGATCAGGTGATACGGACCATGCACCATCACTTGCATGCTCTGCTCAAACTGTGCAGGGTTTTCCAGCATCGGCTCTTCATAGAGAACACCTGCGTTGTTCACCAGAACATCAATAATCCCAATATCATCAAAGGCCTGTTCGATGGAGCGCAAGTCCGCGACATCCAGATGCACATGCCCGCAGTCAAGCTGCTTGGCAGCTTCCGCGCCTGCTTCTGCATTGCGCGAGCCGATAATGACGTCAAGGCCTTCTTTTTTCAGTCCTTTTGCGATGGCATACCCAATGCCTCTGTTACCACCGGTAATCAACGCACGTCTGGCCATCTGGCACCTCTGTTCAGTTCACACCAACATTCACTTGCAATTAAATAAGTAATTCATTTTTATATTATCATCAAGGCTCGCCAATGAGAAAGTGATCCGGGTCTCTTCCCTCATCCAAGTCGTAGGCAAAGCGGAAGGGCTCTGGGTTAAAGTACTCGCGATAATACTGAATTTTACCATGAGGCACGTGGAACAAGCCGCCATAAATCTGGTTGTATTCCCGTCCTGTGGTCAGAATCTCGACCTCCCCCGTAAACTCCGCAAAGACCCATTCAGGCGATATCATCGGGTAGAATTTCAGGTTGGAGGTGAAATCCGCTTCTCCGGCATTTTCCGGCCATGCGCTGTAGTGCTTGATCAGGTTCGCCTTGCCTTCCACCACATCCGGAAAGCCATCAGGCGAGTAGGGCATATCTTGCACTGCCTTTTCCGACCAGACATCGGCAAGCGCCTCCATATCCTTATTTTCCAAAGCCTTGAGGAACTTAACGACAGCAGCTTGCGCCTTGCGTCGTTTCAGGAAAGCAGGTGGATGGGCCTTGGCTCTGCTCTTGGCTGTCTCCAGTATATCACCATTGCCATTCTCACTCTTCAGCACAAAACTATGCTTGAAGATACGCCAGTGATTGCTGCGCTTATGCAGGCGGAACTGATAGAGGCCCTCGACCTCCCAAACCTTGTCACCAACATACAACTGCCCCGCAACCGAGCACGAGGCGTTGGCAATGCCTTCCTCGATGCGGATATTGAAATCATTGAGAGAATGACGCATCAGGTCGAACCCCGGCAGCAGCTCTGCCCAGTCCATCAACTGTTGTTCCCGTGTCTTCTTATGCGCTGTGCCACCAAGCAGCGAGCTGTAATCCATCTCCACGTGGTCGCTATAAAGCAGGCCAAGGCTCTCATAATCCCCCCGATCAAAACAGTTCACAACGCCTTCCAGCACGGTGATTATGGCGGCGGTGTCTTTTGCTGTTTCAAGGTCGGACGGGTCGCTCATCAAAGATCCTGCTTATAGCGTGGAAAGGAAGTGTTCAGCGACAGCTTCCAAAGCCCGGTCAATGGGTTGGGTCTTGTCATAAAAGTCAAACTGGCGGACATCCTCAAACCACAACGTGGTCGCCCGGTCACCCATACGCCGCGCATACTCCTTCGCACCTTTGGGGATCGCGGCAGCCTCACTGTGTACAATCAGGGTTGGTTGATTTTGCTTGTCCGCCGTGTGCACACCATCAAACGTTAGCCACGCTTCCCACGAAGCCAGATTGAACTTGTTGTCAAACTCCGGGATCAAACCGCGGTCTTCCTCGGTGTAATACTCCACGTCAAACATCAGTGCGGTGTCATCAACTTTACTCGCGGCTACAATGTAGCGCGGCTCTTCATGGGTCAGCGCATCGCGACCCACCTTCATCAAGCTGCTGACGCCTTCCACACCGCCGTAAACCTCTGAGATAATTTCCGAATTATGAAGCCAGGGAGCGACAAGTGCCAGTGAGTGGACGTGCCGGTTTCCACCTGTTGCAGCGCTCATGTACCCTGCTGAGGCACAAATCCCCAATCCGCAAATCCTGTCCGGATCCACATCCGGGCATCGTCCCATGAAATCAATAGCGGCGCGGATATCATCGGTTTTGCGGGTAGGGTCTTCCAAGTACTTGGTTTTGCCATCATGCGCAGAAAGGCCCCAGCCACGAAAATCAAAAGCCAGCGCTACAAAGCCGCGCATGGCAAGCTCAGAGGCATAGAGGCCTGCCATCTGCTCTTTTACTGAAGTCCACGCTCCGGTGACCACAACTCCAGGAAGCTTGCCGTGGGGAGGTCTTTTCTTCGGGAGGTAGAGATCTCCATGCAAGACTTCACCGTGACACTCAAACTCCACGGGCCGTACTTCAACCTTGTCCAGATTATTACCCAGCTTCTTCCTCTCAGGCATTGGCTGATCCTTGGTTCTTTGCGCAACTGTTGAAGACTAGGATCAACCAAAGACCAGAACAGGCCTTTAACAGGCAACATGGGCTTGTCTGCATCGTAAAAACGTAGCTGCACGAACACTGCAAAATCGCTTAAACTCCTAGCAGACCAAAGCCGGACGTTGGGTCATTCGCGCAATCCATTGATTGTAGTTTAGAATTATCTAAATTATATATTGCTTTCTTAGCCGGCTACTCCCATATAAGCCGTGTTGCATAAACGAGGCCTGAGATGAACGAGAAAGTCGCGCACTGGAATGCGGTTTATGATGCCCGCGAAGAAGAATACCTGACCTGGTTTGAAACCCAGCCAACACTGTCTTATCAACTCGTGACCCAGCATCTCAATCTAGGCCAAACCTTCATTGATGTGGGTGGGGGCGCCTCCAAGCTGATAAGCATTTTACATGCTGCTGGATACGGCCCGCTTGCTGTACTCGACATCTCATCTGTCGTATTGGAAGCAGGCAAAGAGCGTCTCGGCGGTGTTGCTGATGATGTAGAGTGGATCAACGCAGACATCACCAAATGGACACCGGACAAGACCTACCAGGTCTGGCATGACCGGGCTGTCTTCCACTTCCTCACGGAGGTTGAAGACCAAAAAGCCTATGTAAACGTGTTAGTTAAGGCTGTTCCCGTTGGTGGCACTGCAATCATCTCCAGCTTTGCTGAGGATGGTCCAGAGAAATGCTCCGGTCTTCCTGTGCAGCGGTACTCTTCGCGCACTCTTGCCGCGAAACTTCAGGCGCTTGCGCCGGGTGTCTTTGCGTTGACGGATGCACAAACGCATACTCACATTACGCCAAAGAAAAACCAGCAGAATTTCCAGACAAGCGTGTTCAAGCGCGTTGCGTAATATGTAAAAGACCGACTTGAGAACCCTGTAAGCCCCTATTAGAACGGCGGAATTCAGCAAGCGATCTATATTTATCAGAAATCATAGATGGCGATTTACCATCATCTTGGCAAAATGTTGTCCCATCATGTGTTTCTAATCAGACTGCTTGCAGAGTTGAGTGTGTAGCAGGCGACGATTTGGGAAAGAGGCGAATTATGAGTGATACAGACAGGTCCCACTCCGAATATTCAGAGGACTTCCTTGTACCTGCTTCCAAATCATCCATTCTCGAAGCCGCTATAACCTGCTTTGAGAAGTTTGGTTACTTTGAGACCACTTACGCTGATATTGCCGCTAACGCTGGCCTGAAGGTTAAGGACGTAACACAGGTCTTTCCTACAAAAGATCAGGTACTTGCTGAATACATCACCACCTATGAAGATGCCCTGCGCATTCAGTTGGATGACCATGACAAGGCCGAGGAAACGCAGCTGCAGCAGATCTACTTCATCTGCAAAACAGCGCTGATTTTCCTGCGGACCCACAGGGTGATCACCGCGATCTGGTTTGAGTTCTATCGCCACAACGTGGCCAAGGTGGTTCTGCGCCGCTTCTTCGGGCAGATCAAAGCCCGGCTTTCCGATCTGGTCAAGGAAGGCATAGAGCAGGGTAACATCAAAGAGAAAGACGAGCACGACGTGGTGGAAGCTATAATCGCTCTCGTCGAAGGGACTTTGATCATTTCCCGTCTTGAAGAATCGACAGACTTCGAACAGCGCTTCGACAATTCATGGGCGATCATGGAAGAGGGTCTGCGGGCATAACTCAGCCCCGGCCTTCACCCCAATCATCAACAATCCCCGCTGGTCCACTCAGGGAATTACCCGCATTGAAGTCCTTGTGAATAGACGTCATAAGGGATATTCCGAAGTGGGCTAGACGACCGGTCTATTTTTAATTAAAACACACCTTATGAAGATGAAGAAAAGCGAAGCCACAAGACTACACATCTTGGAAACCGGGCGTAAGTTGATAGCAGAGCAGGGTTTTTCCAGCATGGGCCTGAGCGTACTGTTAAAAACCGCCGGCGTTCCTAAAGGCTCATTCTATCATTACTTCGAGTCCAAAGAGCACTTTGGTTGCGTACTCGTCCAACAATACCTAGATGAATATATGAGAAGTTTGGATGCCCTGCTTGCGACAGAGGCTCTGAGCATGCGTGAAAAGCTGTTCCAGTACTGGCACCTTTGGGAGAACTATCAGCACTCCGAGGATGCATCAAAGCACTGTCTGATCGTAAAGCTGAGCGCGGAAATAGCAGACATTTCTGAAGATATGAGAGAGCTGTTGGCCCAGATGACCACCAGAGTAGAGAAACGTTTAGGCGACATCATAGAAGCCGGCATCAAAGACGGTTCTATGGCACCCAAGTTAGAAGCCAGAATGGCCGCTCAGGTGCTCTACCAGATGTGGCTCGGCGCCAGCCTCATCGGAAAAGTTACACGAGATAAGAAACCACTCCAGAAAGCACTGGAGGTCACAGAAATAATGCTGCCTGCTGCATAACGCCATCAACCCGTATGAACCCTAGTCCATCAGACGCCAGTCCAAAATCTAAGGTGAAGATATGAAAGTCTTCTATGACACTGACACTACAGCAGAAAACGGACGCTCCGCCAAACCGACGTTGAGCGACGAAGCTGCTAAAATTCGAGTGACCCCTCCAGGAGTTGAAGGCCCTGGCATTACACCGGAAGAACTCTTCGCAGTGGGTTATGCTTCTTGCTTTGAGCATTCGCTAAAAATGGTTTCCGGACACAAGGAATACCCGTTGAACTCCATTGAGGTGCGTGCAGAAGGCAATGTTATCGAGAAAGCAGAGGGTGGATATGTGCTGGACATTGACCTGCATCTGGAATTCTCCGGTTTGACCCGTGAGCAAGCCGATGACGTGATCCAGACAGCACACACGCTTTGCCCGTACTCCAACGCGATTTGTGGCAATGTTGACCTGCGCGTTTACACCAAGCTGAATTCATAAAATCTAATAATAACAAAGCATTACTGACATTAATTGAGGAACCTGAAATGCCGCAGAATACCGAAGTGAACCGCCAGATTGTGCTGGCGGAACGCCCTGTCGGGGCTCCAACATCCAAAAACTTCCGTCTTGAGGAAGCCGCTATCCCGACACCGGGTGAAGGCGAGATGCTGCTGCGTACGGTTTATCTGTCTCTGGACCCGTATATGCGCGGTCGTATGAGCGATGCCAAATCCTATGCAGACCCGGTTGAAATTGGCGATGCTATGGTCGGCGGAACTGTTTCTGTCGTGGTGAAATCCAACCTGAAGAACTTCAGCGAAGGCGACTGGGTGGTGAGCCTGGGTGGTTGGCAAGACTACTCAATTTCCAATGGCGAGATGGTTTTCAACCTTGGCAAAGAGCCAGCAATGCCATCCTGGGCACTGGGTATTATGGGCATGCCGGGCTTTACGGCTTACGCTGGCCTGTTGGAAATTGGCGAGCCGAAACCGGGTGAAACCATTGCTGTTGCAGCAGCTTCCGGCCCAGTTGGCGCAACCGTTGGCCAGATCGGCAAGATCAAAGGCTGCCGCGTTGTTGGCATCGCGGGCGGCGCGGAAAAGTGCAAGCACGCCGTTGATAACCTTGGTTTTGACGTCTGTCTTGACCGCAACTCTCCAACCTTCGCGCAGGACCTGAAAGCCGCTTGTCCGGACGGAATTGACGTTTATTTTGAGAACGTTGGCGGTGCTGTGTTTGATGCGGTTTTGCCGCTTCTCAACGCAAATGCCCGTATTCCGCTGTGTGGATTGATCTCTCAATACAACGCAACAAGCCTGCCGGATGGTCCGGATCGTATGGGCCTGTTGATGGGCACTTTGCTGGTGAAGAAAATCCGCATGCAGGGCTTCATCATCTTTGACAGTTTCCCAAATCTTTACCCTAAATTCGCAGCGGATATGCAGCAGTGGATTGCAGAGGGTAAAGTGAAGTACCGCGAGCAAATGGTAGACGGTTTGGAAAATGCGCCGGAAGCTTTCATGGGCCTCCTGGAAGGTAAGAACTTCGGCAAACTCGTCGTAAAAATCGGCGACTGATCTCTAAACGAGAAGAACAAAAACAACACGAACACCAGTGCCACGGCACTGGTGGCTACTCCCCCTATGCCTGCTGAAAGGTAGATCACAATGAACGTGCTTATGGTCCTCACATCCCACGACGAGCTGGGCAACACAGGCGAAAAGACCGGCTTCTGGCTGGAAGAGTTCGCGGCCCCTTACTACGTCTTCAAAGACGCTGGCGCGACAATCACTCTGGCCTCTCCTGCTGGCGGCCAGCCTCCGCTGGACCCGAAAAGCGACCTGCCGGACTTCCAGACTGCCGCAACAGACCGCTTTAAGGCCGATACAGCCGCAAATGATGCTTTGGCCAACACCGTGAAACTAGACGGTGTTTCTGCTGATGCATTTGATGCTGTCTTTTACCCGGGTGGCCATGGTCCGCTGTGGGATCTGGTAGACAACACAGCCTCTATCTCTCTGATCGAGCAGCTGTATTCCGCTGGCAAACCTGTCGGTGTTGTCTGTCATGCCTCTGCCGCACTGGTCAACGCCAAGGCTGCAGATGGCTCTGCGCTGGTCAACGGCAAGAAGGTCACCGGCTTCTCCAACACAGAAGAAGACGCTGTGCAGCTGACCGATGTTGTGCCGTTGCTGGTGGAAGATGCCTTGCAGGAAAAAGGCGCAATCTATGAGAAGGGCGCTGACTGGGGCTCTTTCATTCTGGAAGATGGCAACCTGATTTCCGGCCAGAACCCGGCTTCCTCTGAAGCTGCAGCAAAAGCAATTCTGGCGCGTTTGGGCTAACACCAGACACACCTCGTTTTTAAAACCGGTGCGGAGTTATGCTCTGTGCCGGTTTTTTATTGTCCGCTCCATGACGGGCATAAGTCCCGCCAGTTCAGTTTGCGTTCCTTTGTGCGTTCGTTTGCGTTCTTTACGTTTTGCGTGCGTTGCAAGGTAAATTAAGCCGCTCTTACGCAGCCTGCCTGGCACCCAGCAGAGCTTTGACCACCGCCTCCATCTTTTCCGAATAATCCTTCGCATTTGCAGAGGTAACAAAGACCCCTTTGGCAGCCAGCACGAGGACCATGGTCGTCTTTGCAGGAGAAGGCGAGAGCTGTCTGTTTTCGATGAATTTTTCTAAGCTGTTTTCAAAACGGTCGATGGGTGTTTCTGCTCTGGATGCGACCAGCTGCAAACCGCCCTCCAATATGTCAGCACCATGAGGCGACTGGCAGACCATCGATACATGATCACCACCCCACCGCTCGAACGCCTCCAGAATAGAGTCCAGCGCAGCATCGGGAGGTGCGTTGTCCAACACGGCGAGAGCTGTGTCATTCACCTCGGACATAAACTCCAGCAATGCCCAGTCACGCACATGATCTTTCGTCTTGAAGCGATTGTACAGCGTCTGCCGTGTGACCCCGACAGCCTCTGCCAGATCACTCATGGTTGTTTTTTGAAGGCCGTAGTGGCTGAGCAGCTCGACCACGGGCTTGTAGTTGATCATCGATGCCATTTGACTCTTTTTACATTTTTTATATAACTTGTCAAAATTGAATGAGCAGATTCTTTAGTCGGCCCGTCGGTTGAAGGAAAAGGAGAGTACCCATGAAACGCTATCGTATCGGCTATGTTGCCTTGCCAGGGTTCAACGAATCCGAACTTGGCGAGATACAGGGGGTCATTGGGACCAATCCGCTCAATCGGAGTACCATCGTCTCTGCTACCAAAAGGCCTGTCACCGGACAGCACGGCTTGACACTTTTGCCGGATGCCACGTTTCACGATTGTCCTGCGCTAGATGTGCTGGTTATTCCAGACTTGCCGCAATCAACGCAGGATGATCCAGCCCTTCATGCATTTCTGACAGAACAATGTGCGCTGGTATCCTACGTTCTGGCGGCCAGCGGCGGCGTCATAGCCCTTGCCAAAACGGATATATTGCACGGTAAAGCCGCAACAGCTGACGATGCAGGCACCAAACGTTTGACGGACTACGGCGTACGACCTGTGTTTGAGCGTAAGGCCGTGGTGGATGGCAAGTTTTACACCGCAGGTCACTCCACAGGCATGATTGAAGCGGCCTTCATGGTGCTGGAAAAACTGAGCGGCACATGGTTCGCCAAGTTTGCAGAGCTGACAATGGAATACGATCCACATCCTCAGTTCAGTAACCATGCGGCCAAAGCACCAGTGGACTTATCTGCTTACAAAGCCCCATCCATAGCTATAGCCCTACCTTCCGGTTGTTATCTGCCAGACTATATGGGCGCGGTGGAAGTGTTGAGTGCATTCCCCAACTCAACACTTCATGTGGCCTCTCACGACACAACGCCAGTCCAATGCATTTTGGGGCCAAAGGTGGTGCCGTCAACGAACTTTGCTGAATGTCCTCAGGTTGATTTTCTGGTAATCGGCGCAACTCTGCCGCAACTTCTGAAAGACAAGGCATTGCTTGATTTTATCAGAAGTCAGGAGCCTGCAACGAAAGGCATGATCTCCGTTTGCGCAGGCACACTGGTGTATGCTGCAGCAGGCATTTTGCAAGGCAGAACAGCTACTTCAAATTATCAGCACACCCCGCTGCTGGATAAACTTGGCGCAAAATCCAGCGGCACCGAAGTTGCTATTGACGGCAAATTCTACAGCGCAGGCCCTGCAGTGGGCTCTTACGAAGTCGCGTTGACTGCCATCCGCGATACTTATGGCATAGACGTTGCTCACCACATTGAGCAAAACGTGCTGGAATATGCGCCTCACCCAGTTTTCGGTGTCGGCTCTCCAGAAAAAGCGAGTAAGCTCATGAGCTTCATCGGCAAATACCTCTTCGCCCCCTCCTTACCAATTTACCTGAGCGCTGGCCGCAAAGGGGCGAGATACGTCGCCGCACAAGCTTGAGCCGAAGCCTGTAACCAACAAAAACAATTGATCAGCTTCTGACGATCCCCCTCAAAGGAAGCAAGCAACATGCAGTGTCGCCAGCTTAGGCTTAGCGAGATTGCATGAATGCTGTTTCCTGTGCCGATTTCCTGTCAGAGCCAATTTTAACGAGGAAAGAAAATCTATGAAAAAGCTAGCTTTATCAATGCTTTCATTCTCTATGGTCATCGCAGCTTCCTCTGCATATGGGCACGCGACGCTAGAACAGAAGGAAGCAGAGGTTGGCAGCACTTACAAAGGTGTCATCCGTATTGGTCACGGCTGTGATGGTCAGCCAACACTCAAGGTCCGTGTTGTAATTCCGGAAGGCGTGGTCTCCGTCAAGCCGATGCTCAAAGCAGGGTGGGAGCTTGAGACTGAAACCGGTCCTTACGCCAAAACCTATGAGTATTACGGCAAAACTCTTAGTGAAGGCGTCAAGCAGATCACCTGGACCGGTAGTCTGAAACACGAGCATTACGACGAGTTCATCTTCCGCGCCAAGCTGCACAAGACATTGGCTCCAGAACAAACTCTCTACTTCAAAACCACACAAGAGTGCGGATCCGGGGAGAATGCATGGATCGAAATCCCAGCTGACGGCCAAAACAGCCACGACCTGAAGCGTCCGGCTCCGGGCGTGCACCTGATCAAACCATCAGAACATTCACATTAAACCGCCTGTATTTCTACTGCTCAGTCACATCGCTGGCGGACAAGGCTCGGGCAAATCGCGTTAATCTAGCGCCTTTCCATCAGCAGCATACTGGAGCACCCAAGCCGCTCCAGTATGCACTCCCGGATGATCAGAATTTGTAGGAGACATGCCCGAAGAAAGCGGTGTCTCGAGTATCTTCCCCATATTCACCAAGCACACCGATAGAAGCACCAAAGTTGCCCTTGGTATAATCCAGAGAAGCAGATGCGCGCGCCAGTGTCTGATCCTGATCACTTCTGACAGTCGCCACACCATTTGCACCGGAGCGGAGCACATCTTTAAATCCACCGTCACCCAAAATCTGACGCAAACCAGCACGGAGATTGGCCTTTAGCTCTCCATCCTGCACCTGATAAGTTCCGGTCCAACCGAAGGAGGCATCAACGGAGAACTGGTGATTGCTGATCGCATCGTAACGCACATCCGGTACGCCTTGATTGTCAACGCTGAACGCGCCCCGCGAGTGCCAGAGGTGGCTCAGACCAAATTCTGGTGAGAAGATATTGTTACCATGCTCCCAGATATAACTGGCCGCAACGCGTGTCAGCAGGTTCTGGCTGTCATAGGTTTCTTTCGCCTGAGCCGAGCTGTCCTTATAGGTGTTGTTCGTGTGGTAGAACGTGCTCTGCCCAGTAAACAGCATCGCATCTTTACGATAAGCACCCTGAACACCAACACCGTAAGTATCAACTGTTTCCTTTGCCTGATCGTAGACCCCGTCAAAGTCCAGCGCGCTGTGACCATAAAAAACGTTGGCCCCAACAATCAGATCAGATGAGATGACACGGTTGTATCCCGTCACCACACCTGTTGTACTAGCAGAATAGCCAAGACTATCATTCTGATTTTGCTGAGAAAGGTGCAGAGGCGCAGCATAAAACACGCCATATGACCCACTGGTGTTCGACTGACCTGCCATATCAGCAACAGCCTTTTCCGCATCTGATACTGGTGTGCCCTCATACGACAGCAACAGGCCTTCACCGCCTGCATTCTCCGCCTCAAACATCAGATCCGTCAGCAAGCCAGCACCAATGCGCTGGGTGGCATCAATCACCCCGTACTGTTGCTGGGCGACCAATTGTGGACTGGAAACATCGGGGGCAAATCTGAAGATAACCTCTTGATTGGTCGTCCCCCAACTGCTCTCCACTGCCTCAACACTCCAGCCATGGCCTACTACTCCACTGGTATCCAGATGCGCGAACTGCTGGACATCCTGACCTGCAACAAGATCCGGGATCTCATAGGCCTCGTTGACTTTCGTACTGTTTGAGTGGTGAACATGCAGCGTTGCACTGTTAAACGCCACATTGTTCGGATTGTCCGCCTGAATGGTCCCGCTGAAGTTTTCAGTAAGATCATCATTGAAGAGAATGCCGTAGGAATTCACAGTCAGCGCATTGCTTCCGGCATGCACCTGATAGGCCTCAGCCCCTGCACCGCCTGTTGCAGACGCCACAATCAAACCACTATTGTTAAGCGTCGTTGCCCCATTGAGAACAACACCATACGCGATCGCTTTATCCTGTACGCTGTTGGCCGTGCCTGCAGTGGCTTCTACTTTGATGAAGCCCGTGTTTGTGAAGGCACCTTCAACGCCATAACGCGTTGAACCATCGACATAACCTATACCGAAGGCATTGGCGGAACCGTTGGCTTTCACGGCATTTGCGCTTTGTGCGGTACCGCCCGTCGCCTGGACTAGAATTGTCCCACTGTTGGCATCAGCATCACCTTTAACGCCAATAGCAAGACCTTCTGCATTAGCAATCTGATCGCTTTGTGTTATCGCAGATTTGCCAATGGCTATAGCTTTAATCAGTCCCTTATTCTCACCACCCAGCGAGCCATCAAGGCCTGTAACATCTGCATACCCATAGGCGTTTCCACCAACAGAACTCGCTGTGCCACCCGTGCCATAAGCGGCAACCATACCAAGATTGTCAGTGGTTACATTCGGATCGCTATTGCGGATACCATTATAGACACCAATAGATTCAACAGAGGCGTTAGCACTACCTGTGCCATTTGCAGTCGCTTTACCGCCTTGGCCAAACACAACAATATCGCCGCTGTTGTTACCCTCAATGTAGTCATCAACGCCCACGACTTCGGCACTCGCAAACGCACCATCACCAGTGGTGCCAGTGCTCGTTGCTTGACCAGCAAAAGCTTCTGCATGGATTATGCCCATGTTGTCACCTTTGAGGGTATTATCAACGCCCTTTGCCACCGCATTTGCTTCTGCTTTAAAGCCGATTGCCTTCCCAGCGTGTGCAGAGGCTTTTATCTCACCTGAATTGTCGTCATTCAGATCACTTCTTGTGCCGTAGGCTTCAGCAGAGGCATCTGCATTACCACCAGCTGAGAGCGCCTTGGCATCACGCCCGTCTGCATCAACAAGAACATGGCCGCTGTTGTTCTGGATGTAGCCATTCACGCCCACCGCAAGTGTTTTGGAGTTTGCTGTTGAAACGCCTGACGTCTCTGAACTGCCAGCGCTCGAAATCACACTTATCTGACCCGAATTTTCAACAAGGAGATTGCCATGAACACCATAGACATCAGCCGCGGCGTTGGCCTCACCGTTCGTTGAGGCCGCAGTGGCATCACGGTTGTCAGCATCGACAAGAATGGAGCCACTGTTCCGTTCCGTATAGCCTTTGACACCAATAGCGAGAGCGTACGAAGTTGCGCGTTCACTTCCCTCCGTACGTGCATCTCCGCCCTTTGCAACAATGTCGATTAGGCCTTTATTTTCGCCCTCAAGATCATTGTCGATGCCGGTTATGTCAGCATCTGCGTAGGCAATACCTGTTTTACTTGTGGCAGTGCCTGCGTAACCTTCAGCTTTGATCGTGCCGACGTTATCTCCCTCAACATCAAGATAGGTGCCGAAACCTTCAACACTGGCATTTGCATTACCACTGCCCTGCGCGATGGCTTCTCCTGCCTCTGCATAACTGGAAAGATGCCCCAAGTTATCGCCCAGGATCCTGTCATCAACCGCCTTTACGTTCACTTTCACACTGGCATGACCACCACCAGATGTGATGGCGCTCTTGCTAACGCCTTTGACCGCAATCGATCCGACATTGTCGTTCTCAATTGTTCCTTCAATGCCATCGATAGTGATGGCTGCAGTTGCTCCAGTTCCGGCATTCGCGCTGCTGTCTGCAACCCCACCAGTGACCTGGATGTTAATTTCACCGGAGTTGTTTTGTTCGATATCGTCTTTGATGCCGCGAATGTTGATCTCTGCGGTTGCATCTGCACCAGATGCCCTGCTGCCAATCACAGTCACCTGCAATTGCCCAGAGTATTCCGTGATTGGGCCTGTAATCACTTGCGTGTCCAGCGCAGCATCGTTGGGCGCGGTCTGAGGTGCAGTGATATGAACCGTCTGCGCCATAAGCGGTGCCGCGATTACAATGTTTGAAACGAGCGCAATTATGGAGACACTGCTCAAACTGCGAGATTTATAAGTCACGGCCCCACCCCAACTATTTTATATTCGTATTTACGACAATATTTACAGATGCTCCTCCAACGCATCAAGGCGG
Organism: Pseudovibrio sp. Ad26; assembly: GCF_001623285.1. Lineage (NCBI taxonomy): Bacteria > Pseudomonadati > Pseudomonadota > Alphaproteobacteria > Hyphomicrobiales > Stappiaceae > Pseudovibrio > Pseudovibrio sp. Ad26. The sequence continues at coordinate 123,057 of NZ_LMCE01000049.1, read as the reverse complement.
ACGCTTGGTCATCCACGTTTATATTAGTTATTTCGTATTTTAGGATGTGCTTCAGAAAACCTACTACTCAGGGTTTGTTCCTCTCTCCAAATTCACGCAGGAGCAAACTCAAAACCTTGACATTTGGCGTCAAAATTATAATATAGTGCCATATGTCATTATGATGTTGAGCTGGTTTGGTGAGAGGGAAGATGCCTAGTCTTCGTAAGATTGAACAACCTCTGGCACCCGGTGGGCCAAAGTTTACCGAGGAAGAAGTGCATGCCATGCAGCGGGCGGTGATCAACTTGTTTGAGCGCTGGCAGCTGACGGATGAGCAGGCCACTTTGCTGCTGGGAGACATTGCCAAGCGCACCTATCAACGTTGGAAGACGAGACACTATGGTCGTGTCAGCGTAGACCTTGCAGCGCGCCTGTCCAACCTGCTTGGCATTCACAAGGCGCTTCGCTTGCTGTTCAGCGACACCAACCGTGGGTATGGTTGGGTGAAACGCGCGAACCATGACTTTGGCGGTAAGTCTGCTCTTGAGATCATGATGGGCGGACAACTCACGGACTTAATGCGCGTGCGCAGATATCTTGATGCGCAGCGAGGCAACTGGTGACCACATTAACTTTGGTGGAGACGGACCTGAAAGCTCCTGAAACACATGTCAGCTGGCCCAAGTATTATCGGTTGGTCAACTCGGCTTACCCACCCATAGATTTGTTTGAAGACATTGCCGATCCCGCAGATTGGGAACTGCTGGCCGCTGCAGAGAGCCGCACCAATCCGCGCCTTGCAGAAACCATTGGCAATCTGGATCTTGTACCCGTTGAACGGCGGGTCAATGGAACAGGCTCTTCCTATCTGATGGCACCATTCACCCATGCCTCTCCTGACCGGACTGGCCGTTTCCATGATGGGTACTTCGGCGCTTTTTATGCCGCCAAATCTTTTGAAACCGCGCTGTTCGAGACTGTGCATCATACCGGAAATTTCTATGCCGCCACGCAAGAGGCACCGGGCTGGATTGCGCAGATGCGCGAGTTGATCGGCAGTGTTGAGGCTAAACTTGCTGACGTAACAGATCCGCGTTTTGAAGTTCTCCTCCACCCGGATGATTACAGCGCCTCTCAGGTCTTCGCACGCAAACTGCTGGAAGAGGGCGGCGATGGCATTCTCTACCCAAGTGTGCGGGACGAGAGCGGGTTGTGTATTGCTGCGTTTTATCCCGACGTGGTGGAAGCTCCACTTCAGGCCCGGCATTTCAGCTATCACTGGAGCGGTGAGGCGATTGATATGATCAAGGACCTGAACTCAGGCGAAGTCTTCGAGATCGCTGATTAACCGCCAACACCCTACAAAATAAGCTAGATTTTCCACGCAGATTCCCTAGCGTCAAAAATTGCAGTTTTGCAACTTTTATTTCCAGAAAGAACAGCGCCACGCAGGTTTGGGCCACTAGCATCGCACTATTGATTTTATAAGGACAATAATTGTGAGCTTTTTCAGCAGTAGCGGCGGAACCTACAGCTTCTCCAACTACAGTGTTGCAAAGTATATAGGCAATGCGTCGTCGTCGATCAGCACTCGTGTCAACCAGAGTGTTTTGTCACCGGATGATGAGTCGAAAGACAAGACAAAGACGCCTGACTTAAAGCCGACTCCGGATACTGCCGTTGATGCACGTGCTAAGCTGACCGATCTTTATGGCGACCTTGATACGACCTCCAGCAAGTACAAGGATGACATCGAAGCGTTTCGTAAAGACATCTTTGATGATCTGGAGTTTGACCGCGAGACCCTCCACCTGATCGCCAGCAATGAAAACGGCTACTTCTCTGATGAAGAGATAGAAGCTGCAAAGCAAGTGATGCAAGAGCAGCTTGACGAGATCCTGAAAAAAGACGCTCCCGAGGCTGGACCGACTGCCGACAATTATCTGTCTCTTTTGAAGTATCTGGAGGAAGAGACCTCCGCAGAAGAGCAAAAGTCCTTTGAGTGGGCAGAAAGCAAAGCCAGCGCTCAGGCTGCTTATAAACGACTATCCGGTGGTAAGGAGAGCGACCTCTTTTCAAATGATCCTGTCGTCAACTTGCTCACCAAAGCCCATGAAGACCTGTTCGACGCGCAGAAAACCAATCCTGACGCTAAACTGGAATCCATGTCCTCCTACGATTCCGCTCAGTACCAGTGGGAACGGAACAACAACAGCTACGACGCTTACACCTCACCGGATGCCTGGTGGAAGTAATATCGCAATAGACCATATGGTCCCTGCTTCAATTCTGGGCAGGGATCACGCAACACGTTGACACTGCAGGAACATTGGCACGTCTTTGCCCCAAGACCAGAGCGTGGCGCCATCGGCAAACGCGCTCAACTGATCGTTGATCTCCTGCAGTGAAATGCCTTCGCTATCAATCGCATCTTGTTGGATGTCTATTTGTCACGACCAGCAATCATAATCACTTCGGCATGTAAACATCGCTCTTTTGAGGGCGTTTGATCTGTTCAGACAGATGAACTTATTCCTATGACGGGTTTGCAACTGTACTTCCGGATCTAGTAAAATGACAGGCACCGCTGAAAAAATAGACTTGATAGCCAAAACACTTGAAGGTGATATCTTGAACAAGAAAATTTTTCCTTTGTTGCAAGACATGCGAGAGATATCCCAATCACTGGACTATAAGCAAAAATCTGAAGCTTTTCACAATATGCTGAGAAGCTTTAATCGCATGTGGGGTGATGAGTTTTCGCCTAAAGATGAAATTGTATCACCATTATTAGATGACCTATTCGAACTGCATGGCTTTCCAGAGGAAAAATCAAATGCTAAGTGAAGCGAGCGGCCAACTCGCGCACTGTGCACTTCCCGAAATCTAGGGAAGCTAGCTTCAGAAGAAGTTTCCACCAAGGTTACAGCAGACTATTTCTACTCTCTTTTGAAAAGATATGGTTTTAATAAGTACCTTCAGTTTTTTGAATGGCAGATAGCCCCGCCAAGCAAAAACAGCTTCAGAAAATACTCAGAGCTGGTCGGCGCACCTAATTATCGCGTTGCACCGCATCCATCTGCACATACAAAAATAGCCCGGTGATGAAACCGGGCCATTCTATTGAAAACTGTGTTTTCTCTTATTCAGCCGGGGCTTTTTCCACGCCCTCAGGCTCGTCATCTTCGGAGAAGAACTCCTTGGTGAGCTTGAAGACAATCGGGCTGAGAAGTGCCAGCGCGATCAGGTTTGGAATAGCCATCATCGCATTCAGCGTATCAGCCAGCAGCCAGATGAAGCTCAGCTCCGCAGTTGCGCCGAAGTAGATCGCAACCACCCAGAGGATGCGGTATGGCTTGAGCGCACGAGGCCCAAAGAAGAAGCCAACGCATTTCTCGCCGTAGAAGCTCCACCCCAAAATGGTGGTGAATGCAAACACTGAGAGCGAGATCGCAATCAGGTAGCCACCAACACCTGGCAGAGATGTTTCAAATGCCAGAGAGGTGAGCGCTGCACCGGAGGAGCCAGAGGTCCACACACCGGATGCCACAATCGCAAGACCAGTGATGGTACAAACGATGATGGTGTCGATGAACGTGCCGAGCATTGCGATCAGACCCTGATTAACAGGGCTCTTGGTTTCAGCAACCGCGTGAGCGATTGGCGCAGAACCCAGACCAGCTTCGTTAGAGAAGACGCCACGGGCAACACCAAAGCGGATCGCAGCCCAAACAGCAGCACCAGCAAAGCCACCTTCAGCAGCTGTGGAGGTGAATGCCTGAGCAAACACTGTCTGCACAGCAGCACCGATGGAATCGATGTTGATGATCAGAACAACAAGGCCAGCTGCAATGTACGCAATAGCCATGAACGGAACCAGTTTGCCGGCAACGTTACCAATGCGCGTTACTCCTCCCAGAATAACAGCAGCTGTGAGTGCCATCAGGACAACAGCCGTTGCCTGTGCCGGAATGCTGAAGTTCTCATTCAGAACGTTCGCAACACTGTTGGCTTGCACACCGTTACCAATGCCGAACGCAGCAACAGCGCCGAATGCAGCAAAGGTTGGAGCAAGCCAGTACCACTTACGGCCAAGACCGTTTTTGATGTAGTACATCGGGCCACCAACAAAGTTGCCAGCGTTGTCACGCTCACGGTATTTCACCGCGAGGACAGCTTCGGCATACTTGGTTGCCATGCCCACAAGCGCAGTCATCCACATCCAGAAGAGAGCGCCAGGCCCGCCCAGGAACACAGCCGTCGCAACGCCTGCAATGTTACCTGTTCCAATTGTAGCTGAAAGAGAAGTCATCAACGCATTGAAGGGGCTGATTTCACCACCACCTTCGCCTTGGCGACCTTTCCAGAGCAGGCTAAAGCCCGTGCCCAACTTAAAGATGGGCATTAGTTTGAGTCCGATCTGGAGAAAAAGTCCTACCCCGAGAATGGCTATAAGCATCACAGGGCCCCAAACGATAGAATTGATTTCGCCTAGGATATTCGTCATTATTTCCATGGTTAGCCTCCCACCATGATTTTTATTATGATTTAGTTTACATCCTCGGCATGCATAGGGAATACATCTACAATAGACCTATTTCAAACTTTTCTGTTGCTTTTCAATTAGTTAATTTGAAAATACGTAGTTTACCTACGGTCATCACGAAAAATTTTGGTGAAAATTTCGCGTCTGACGGGCGTAAATTATCGTTTTTAACCGACCACCCGGTACAGTTTTGGAAAATCCATCCCCGGATTCGTAACTTATGAGCACATTCTGATTAACCAAGATAAGAGAGTTGCGGTATTGCCCCAAGGGCAGGGGAAAATTACTCCTCCCGATAGATCTCCTGCTCGGTAAACTCCCAAAATCTCGTCACCGCGCTGTTGCTGGGTGTTGTTGGCAGGCGGGTGAGGAACAGGCTACGCGGGGCAGGGGGATCAAGCGGTAAAACTTTCACACCCTCCAGATCCTCGGGCAGTGCCAGTTCTGCAATAATAGAGCAGGCAAGGCCGGAGCGAACGACCGCCAGAATGGATGTGATCTGCTGAATGGAGTGATCCACGCGTGGGTCTGTATCTGACCGGCCAAACCATTTCCGCACCAACGGCTCACTGCCCCCCTTTGTCATAATGAAGGGCTGCTTTTGAAAAGCTTCAGCGTTCATGTGCAGCGGCAAGTTCATATCATCTGCAGTGATTGCGACAAGTCGGTCACAGGCAATGGGCAGACTCTCGAACTCCTCGTCTCCATCCAGTCCCGGGACTACGGCCACATCCACCTCACCGCGTCGCAAAGCTGCGATGATTTCCTGATCCTGTGCCTCACGCAGTTCCAGCGCGATCCCCGGATAGTGGCGTGAGAACCGCTTCATCACATTAGGCAGCAATTGGGTAGAGGCCGATGGGCCTGAAGAGCCGATGCGCACGCGCCCGCGTTTGTTCTGGCGCAGATCGTTGATGCTGGCCAGTGCGTTCTCTTCCGCCGCCTGCACGCTCAGGGCCTGTCCCTTCTACACCTTGCCCTCATCCGTCAGCTGTACTGGCTGAGAACCACGACGGAGCACCTTTACGCCAAGCCGCTTTTCAAGCTCAGCGATGGATTGGCTGACGGCAGACTGGCTCACCCCCAGTTGATGCGCGGTTTTGGTGACGGAGCCAACCACCTGCAGCAAAGGCAGAGCGCGCACGGCAAGTTCTGGCAAGCGCATTGCAAAAGAATTGAGGCCATCAGGCTTGGTCATCAGGTATCACCACACATTATAAGCTTAGCTTATTATTTTATATCTCATCATTAGCCTAGGACATAGCAGCAGGAAAGACCAGCCAAACCAGTAGGGAGAGGGCGCATGGGGATTGCGATGGCATTGCTGCCAAGTTTGGGTTTGCTGGCTTTGGGCGGTGTATTTGGCAAGCGCCTGGACCAGGCCACATGGCGGGGCATTGATACGCTGAACTTTCAGTTGCTGTTTCCAGCCCTGATGTTCTCCGCTGCAGCAGCTCGCCCCATCAATCTGGATGATGCAGCCATCATCGGATTGGGCACCTGGGGTATTTTAGGGATCGGCTTGCTGCTTGGCTGGATGTTGCGCCCGTTTGGTCCAACACAGTTTTTGGATTTTGCCGCTGGTTGGCAAACAGCGTGGCGGTTCAACACAGCCATCGGGTTTGTGGCCATCAATGCGTTGGACGCCGACAGTGCTTCTCTCATGGCCATAGCCATTGGCTTTGCGGTGCCAATGGCAAACCTGATGGCGGTAACGGCTCTTTCCCTGGGCAAAGGTCTTGGCCTGCGCAAGGCAGCGGAAAAGGTGGTGCTCAATCCATTCTTTCTGGCAGCCCTTAGCGGTGTTGCGGTGGGTTTGAGCGGATATCCGCTTCCCTCAGTCCTTTCGGAAGGTCTCAATCAACTGGCTCTGGCGGCCATCCCCCTAGCATTGTTGGCTATTGGAGCGACACTTGATTGGCAGGGACTGATGAAGCTGGATGTTTATACGGGTGGGTTGAACTCCATCAAACTGTTGGCCTTGCCTTGCATTGCCTGGTTTATGGTGCACAGCTTTGCCATTCCAAAAGAACAGGCATCCGTGTTGGTGCTGTTCGCAGCTTTGCCCACCGCATCAGCCGCCCATGTACTGGCCGCCGCCTTTGGTGCGGACTGCCGGCAACCGGCCACGCTGATCGCCCAATCCACGTTGCTCTCGTGCATCAGCCTGCCGCTTTGGATCGCACTGCAGACCGGATAATAAAACGGGCCCTGCGGAGACCGCAGAGCCCAAGCCATTAGATAAGGAAGGTCATTCGTCATCTATGAGCACATGAGCTCATTTATGCGGCTTGTTTAAAAGCCGTAGGCTTAAATTCCAGAACCCAACAGGCTTCCAGCTTGTTTCTCTTCCAAGGCAGGAAGGAGCGGACGCGGTACTTCACCTGACGAAGTTCCAGATAGTCCGGCAAGCTTGCACCGGGGCCAGCAGATTTCTGAATCAGGTCTGCCCAATCCCGTGCCAGTTTGGTTGGTTCTTCGACGATTTGCATTCCGTCGCTCTTTTCTCCGGTGGTTTTGGAGATCAGCTGCTTGTAAACGGATGGGTTCAACAGGGCCTTCAAGGCACCACTCAAACCATGCAGATCTTCACCAAAGGCCTGATCATCTTCGTCAGCGATGTTACCGGCATTTTCCTTGTCTTGATCTGTTGGCTCATTCAGCACAACACTGCTGGCTTCTGTGGTGCCGTGTTCAACTTCCTTGATCACGACATTGTACTGATCCTTCTTGCCACTTTCCATCGGTGTGATTTCAACCTGGAACATGGCTGACCAAGGTTGTTCCTTCGCCCATTTCAGGATCTTGCGGATACTTGTGCCGTTGCTCATCTTGGCCATGACTTCCTTCATGGCATGGTCCTGCAAGCTGCTGATCGCATCATGTGCATTCCCATAGCTTTGCAACAGGCCGTCACCCTTGGAGGTAAGGAACTCGTCCAGATGGCCTCTCTTGTCCTGAATGTCGCTGCTCTTTTGTGACTGATCTTCTCGCAGATCAGACATATTGAGAGCCAGATCGCCCAGATCACCTGCAATGGCTCGTGGCAGATTGTTGATCAGGTTAACCTCGGCAACAGTGTCAGAGGTTGGCTTCTGTTCCACTACCCAGGCCGTCTTCACGGTGTCCGTGTTGGAGAAGAAGCCCTTCTTGATGTCGTGATAGCGGATCTGTTTCAAAGTCATGTAATCAGGCAGCTGATCGCTGATGTCCCGGCCATTTTCCTGTGCGCGGGCGAGGGTTTCACCCCAGTTCATTGCCAGATCACTTGGCTTTTCAACAAATGGCAAATCATCATTGCTGGCTTCACCCGTAACCTTGGTGGTCAGGGCGGCCATCATTTCAGGTGAGCGCAAGCCGTTGAAGATCAGCTCAGGATTTGCCATGAGCTTTTCTTTCGACAGATTTCGCTGTGCCAGATCGGTGTTGCTGTCGATATCCAAACCATCAGTGTCTTCGTTTCCCGCAGCGCTGTCACGCAGCTGCGCTTCAATGTTGAAGAACTCACCCTTGGTGGTGATGTCGATATCAACGAGCTTTGCCCATGGCTGGGTGGCAACCCAGTTCATGGTCTTACGAGGGCTGTTGGTTTGGGCAAGATGGTCGTTGACCATGTTCTTGGCCATCTTCGCAAGGCCGGAGGCTGCATTCAGGGCGCGGTCGTTCTGCTCTGCCAACTCATCAACGGCAGAATCCACGGTCTGGCCAAAACTGATGGCAGACTGAACGTCGTTTGTGGTGTTCAGCGCCATACCCAGCTGCCGGACAACAGCCATGCGGTATTCAACAACTTCCTGTTCAATTTCTTCCAGCTTTTGTCGTTCACTGTCAGAAACCGCGTTTTCCTTCGCATTGTCGATGGTGTCGCTCATAGCTTTGCCGAAGGCATGCTGGCGGTACAGCTCATTGACATCTTTGACGAGTGCATTCCCAAGCTTGACCATATTCTGGCTCATAAACACCAGCATTTCGCGGTGGGCCGGGGTCAGCTGCTTAGGGTTGGAGTTGGCAGCATTCTGCAGGAATTCATTGAAGCGGGGATCATCTGCCTGGCTGTCAAAAATTTCCTTGGTGACACTCCGGGACTCTTCCCTCAGTTCCTTCTTCAGATCACGGGTGAACTGCTGCTTGACCATCTCATCAGCTTTTTCCTGAGGCATGCCCAGAACATCTTTCACATGATGTTCCCATTTGGCGGCTGAAGGGTCAGCATAAGCTGTTGCGAGAGGGTCTTTTAAGAAATCCTCTTTCTTCTGCTGGAAGGTGCGCAAGCGGTCTAACCGCTCACGAAGCGTTTCGGATTCCGGCAGGCCAATTTCCTCAAAGACAGCATGGACCGGCATTGGCTTTGCGCCAGCGGGCCGTTCTGGAGGTGGGGTGTCGACGACGACATAGTCGCTCAAATCCGGGTCGGCAGTTCCATTGCGTTGGTCATGATTACCATGAACGCCATTGACCTGCTCGTTTGAGGTTCTTGCTGTACGGTTGGTTTCGTCCCCATCTTCCTCGGGGAAGTTCCAATGCATGTTCTGGTAGACTGCCTTGGCCCAATCGTGCTGTTCAGCATTCAACTTATTTACAGGCATGACACGTCTCCTGCTAACTAAGTTTTGTTATTGGCTAATAAAGTTGTGCTCCTCCTATCCGTTTATTTTAAGGCACGGAATAGACTTTAGTATAATAAGTTAAGACTGATTAAACCGGTCTGCTCAAATGCAAGCGGTCTAAGCATTTAAACCGACAATACCGATCACGTTTTCTCAAAAACATCAATCACATCTGCTGATAGCGCAATCAGTGAGCGGGTGCTCAATTCTCCCGGTTTGCCACGCCAGCCTGTTCAAATTTGCGGTTTATTTGAGAGACTGAAACCGCCTGTTTGCAATGAAATCTGCTTAGGATCTGCGCGAAATTGCAAACTAGAAAGTTCATGGATGTTGTATCTGGCGTCACGCATGCGATTTTCTGACCTGAGCGAGCAGCAGGTGCTGGCGCTTGCCATCTCGTCAGAAGAAGATGACGCCCGCATCTATCGGGGCTTTGCAAAACGACTGCAGGATGACTATCCGGGAACCGCCGCCGTCTTTGCCGATATGGCCAATGAAGAAGACCAGCACCGGATTGCGTTGATCGAACTGCATCAAAAACGCTTCGGCGACACCATTCCTCTGATCCGCCGCGAACATGTTTCCGGGTTTTATGCCCGAAGCCCACTCTGGCTCTCCACCCAGCTGACGCTCGATCAGATCCGCCATATCTCCGAGAACATGGAGACGGCCTCGCGCACATTCTACGAGAATGCAGAGAAGAAGAGCACAGATGCAGATACCCGCCGCTTGCTGGGCGACCTGGCAGCGGTGGAAGCGGATCACCAGAACAAAGCCCGCAACTTGTCACAAACCCATCTGGCCTCAACGGGAGAGCAGGAGGAAGAAACCGCACACCGCAAACTGATCCTGACCCTGATCCAGCCCGGTCTTGCCGGGTTAATGGATGGCTCCGTCTCCACTCTGGCCCCTGTTTTCGCCACAGCCTTTGCAACAGGCAACACATGGACCACGTTTCTTGTTGGCCTTGCAGCCTCCATCGGCGCGGGTATTTCCATGGGCTTTACGGAGGCGGTCTCGGATGACGGGCAGATTTCCGGACGAGGTTCACCTGCCTTGCGCGGTGTAGCCTCTGGCGTGATGACAGCTCTTGGTGGGCTGGGTCATACCATCCCGTATCTACTCAGTGATTTCTGGGTGGCCACGTTCATCGCGTTTTTCGTTGTGGCGGTTGAGCTCTGTGCGATTGCGTGGATCCAGAGCAAATACATGGAAACGCCGCTCTTGCGGGCGACGTTTCAGGTTGTTCTCGGCGGCTCACTGGTGTTTGCCGCCGGTGTCATTATCGGCGGTGGTTAGACGCCCCTACAGGGACGCGCCACCTTCTGCGAACACATGCAGGAATTCACGATTGACGGAAACCGGCAACATATCTCCTTCTCGCACAGTGATGGAATGATCCACCCGCATGGTGAGTGGGTCGGAGGAGAAGCTGGTTTGCAGGTAGGCGAGAGACTCTGACCCAAGTTCCTCAACCAGTTCTACCTTCGCAGAGAAATCACAGGCCTCTGTGTTGGTGATGCTCATGTGCTCCGGACGGATGCCAAGCATGATCGCTCCATTTGCTTCAGCCCTTTGTGCATCATTGATGTTGAAGCCATCCAGCTGAATTGCACCTTGTTGCGCAGTCGCCCCGATGAAGTTCATGGAAGGAGCTCCGAGGAACCCGGCCACGAACTTATTCGCCGGACGCTCATATAGATCAATCGGACGCCCGACCTGCTCAATCACACCATGGTTGAACACCACAATCCGGTCCGCAAGGGTCATCGCCTCGGTCTGGTCGTGGGTCACGTAGATGATCGTCGCACCCAAACGCTTGTGCAAACGAGCGATCTCCAGACGCATCTGTACGCGCAGGGCAGCATCCAGATTGGACAGCGGCTCATCAAACAGGAACACCTGCGGATTGCGGATGATCGCACGGCCAATCGCCACACGCTGACGCTGACCACCGGAAAGCTGACGCGGATAGCGCTCCAGCAGATGACTGATCTGTAAAGTCTCCGCCACAGTGCTCACACGGCGAGCCACCTCATCCTTCGCCATTTTGCCAAGACGCAAGCCAAAGCTGATGTTCTCAGACACCGTCATGTGCGGGAACAGCGCGTAGGATTGGAACACCATCGCAATTTCACGCTTAGACGGATGGGCGCGGGTGACGTCTTTATCAGCGATGTTGATCTGGCCGGAGGTCACATCCTCGAGACCTGAAATCATCCGCAGCATGGTGGACTTGCCGCACCCGGATGGCCCGACAAAGACAATGAACTCACCCTTTTCGACCTCAAGATCCACCCCATGGATGATCTCCAGATCTCCGAATGACTTCCTTATGTTTTTCAGTGACAAACTACTCATAATGTCCCCGATTATCCTTTCACGGCACCCATGGTCATGCCTTTGATGAAGTAGCGCTGGAAGAACAGGAATACGATCAGCGTTGGCAGGCTGGCGATCAGCGACATGGCGCCCTGAATGCCCCAAGCAACGGAGTATTGGCCCTTCATGAACACGAGCCCCAGCATGATGGTGCGTTTCTCGTCAGATTGGGTGAAGATCAACGGCCAGAGGAAATCGTTCCAGATCCAGGTGAATTGAAGCGTCGCCAACACCGCGATGGCTGGCAGGCTGATGGGCAGTGCAATTTTGGTCAGCACCTGCCACTCATTCGCCCCTTCCAAAATCGCCGCCTCGCGCAACGGGTTTGGCACGGTGGCGAAGAAGTTGCGCATCAGCAACGTACAGATCGGGATCCCCAGCGCCGTGTGCACGATAATCATCGGCCACAGCGTATCAATCAGCCCCATCAGGTTGAACAGGCGGAACAGCGGGATCAGAATGACCTGCGGCGGGAAGAACATGCCGGACACCACCAGCAAAAACACCAGGTCGCTGCCTTTGAAGGGCAGCTTGGAGAATACATAACCCGCCAGCGTGCCAAGCCCGATGGAAAACGCCGTTGCAGGTGCAGCCACGAGGAACGTGTTGAGCATGTAGCCATGCACCGCCGGATTGCTCAGCACCTCAATGTAGTTGCCCCAATACATGCTGCTGGGAATGGCCCACAGGTCGCCAAGCGCAATATCCCGCGTGGTTTTGACGGAGGACAACAGCACACCGAAGGTAGGCGCCAGAAACAGGATTGCCAGCGTAAACAGGCAGATGAAGATGACAACAGGCCACGGATTGAACCGCTTCAGCGCAATATAATCGCCGCTGGCGCTGCCCAGACTAGCCGTATCAGCCATAGATTTCGTCCACCTTTTTAAGCTGTTTGAAATAGAGGCGAATGATGGTCAGCGCGACAAGGAACAGTACGACGGAAATGGCACTGCCATAGCCCATCAGGTACTTCTTGAAGCTCTCGTTATACATATGCATGGCCAGCGTATCGGAGCTATTGAACGGCCCACCGCCTGTCATGATGTACAGAATGTCAAAGCCCTTCAGCGAGTTGATCACGCTCAGCGCAACAACAACCACGGTGGCCGGTGTCAGCAGCGGCAGAATAACGTGGCGAATGCGTTGCCACGTGGTCGCGCCTTCCAACTCGCACACTTCCAGCAGATCACCGGGAATAGCCGTCAAGCCTGCGAGGTAGATCACCATGGACAGGCCGGTCGCTTGCCAGGACCACGCAACAATCACGGAGTAGAGCGCGCTATCCGGCTTCGCCAACCATGCGTAGTTGAAGCGACCGTTGGTGACGTACTCAATAATAGAATTCAGCAGGCCCCAGTCAGGTTGATAGATCCACACCCAGACCTGCCCAACCACAACGGCGGACAGACAGATTGGCAGATAGAAGATGGTTTTGAAGATCGGGCCACCGGGCACATGACTGTCGATGAGCAGCGCCAGCGAGAGGCCAAGAACAGTTGGAAGCACCACCGCAATGGCCATCCAGATAATCGTGTTTATTGCCGCAGACATGAAGAGGCGATCGGAAAACAGCTTTCCGAAATTCTCAAAGCCAACGAAATCATAATTGTCACTGAAACCGTTCCAGTTGGTAAAGCCGTAATAAAACGAGCTTAGGAGCGGCCAGATGATGATCAGCGCGAAAACGCTGAGGGGGAGCGCCAAAAGGGCAACGCGCCAGAATGTGTTGCTTTGATTCATACCCGTCTCAGAAAAAGCCTGCCTCGCAGTGGTGCATGTTCGTCTCCCTGAACCAGCATGGTTTGTTGGGAGAATGCGTGAAGCTATAGAGGCAAGCCGACCGCAAACATGTTGCGACCGGCTCTGTTTTAAATGCGATGATTATTCGGCAAACGCGCTTGCAGCGCTGGCCTGTGTTTCATCGAGAATAGTATCCACTTTGGATGGGTCATCCATGAAGCGTGCGAACATGGACAGACCAACTTCCGCCACTGGTGGAGGCGTGGACAGGTCATAGTTAAACGCAAAGGTCTGCGCAGCGTCGATGGTGTCGAGCGCTTTGAGCATCACAGCGTTGTAGTTGGACTTTGCAACATTCACGTTGGCAGACAGAGCGCCCTGAATGTTAGCCCATTTCGCCTGTGCTTCCGGATCAGACACCAGATACTCAAGCAGCTGCTCAGCCCCTTCCGGGTTCTTCGCATTTGCGGAGATCACCAGACCGTCCACCGGACCAACGACTGCATTTGGAACGCCAGCCGTCACTTCCGGGAAGGGGTAGAAGTCATAGTCTTCACCCGGCTTCAGGCCAATAGAGTTCCAGTAACCGGTGATCCATGTGCCCATGAGGGTCATAGCTGCATCACCGCGAGCAACTTTGTCAGAAGCATCAGTCCAGCTGTCTGCGTTTGCATTTTCAACAAAGTAGCCTTTGTCGACCATGCTCTTCCAAAGACCCATCGCCTTTTTCACTTCAGGATCGGCATAAGAGGCTGTGCCGTTCATCAGTTTTGCGCGGTAGTCAGGGCCCGCGGTGCGAAGGATCAGATAGTCAAACCAGAACTGAGCAGGCCAGCGGTTTTTAGAACCAAGCGCGATAGGGGTCACGCCGTTTGCCTTCAGCTTCTCACAGGCTGCGAGGAATTCTTCCCATGTCTTTGGGGCTTCCGTGATGCCAGCCTTTTCCATAACAGCTTTGTTAAAGAACAGACCGGAGTAGTGGTAACCGAATGGCACCAGATAGCGCTCGCCGTCATACTTGGTTGCACCGTCCGCAACAGACTTGGCGACAACGTTGTCCAGACCGGCTTTGTTCCACATGCCGTCGATTGGGCGCAGATCACCCGCATCAATGACAAACTGCGTTCGTGCGCCAGCCCAGTATGAGAAAACATCTGGCAGTGCGTTGCCCGCCGCGCGCACCAGAATGCCGGTCTTGAAATCTTCATGACCGATTGGGCTGTCTTTAACGGTGATACCGGACTTGGCTTTAAAGCCCTTCAGAATGTCCTTCAGGCCTTTCTGGCCCAGCTCACCGGTGAAGTAGTGAGAAATGGTGACTTCGTCCGCTGCAAATGATGGAACCGTGGATGCTGTCGCCATAACGGGCGCAAGCACCGCAGCAAGCAAAAGTTGCCTTCTGCGCTTATTCATATTTCAATCCCCTCCCAAGAGTTTTCATATGTTTCACAAATTCATTTCGTCAATAAGTTGCCTTATGTGCAACAAAACTGAATATATGCCCCATTTCGCCGCGCATTTCGTAAAATGTCAAGCTTATTTTGTACAAAAATACGTATACTGCCCCTTGCACTCCTGTAAAACCTGTGTCAATTCTGAGTCCAGATGCTGGAATTTTGTTGCCCTATGTTTAACTTTGTGTAATTAGTTGTCCATATTCCAACTTTTTCCAGTGTGTGAATGGAGATTGACGTTGCGCCTTTTACAATCGCTATCCCGTGGACTTCAGACGCTCGACTATCTTGCCCAGCAGGCTAAACCTCTGCGGCTTACGGATATCGCGAGTTACCTTGGTGTCGACAAGTCCAATGCGACGCATATTCTGCGTACTTTGGTTGCATGCGGTTACGCCACGCAAGGGACTGACAGGCGTTACGCAGCAAGCGAGAAAATGACAGGTTCTCAAGGGTCTGGGCCAACGGCGGAGGCCATTGTTGCCGTTCGCCAGCAGTGGCAGCCTATCCTGAAGCAGCTCACCCGCGAGACGGGCGAATGCTCTCACATGGCTGTGCTGGCAAGTTCACAGGTCTGGTATGTGGATAAAATCGATTCTGAGCTTCCGCTCAAGGTCGATCATCCCATCGGATCGTTGGGACCATTGCATTGCACCGCCCTTGGCAAGGCCTTTCTGGCGTTTGGTGATGCGCAGGCAGAGCAGGAGCTGAAGCAGTTCACCCCTGTGACCCTGACGGACCACACCGCCCTTGCAGCAGAAATCTCCAAAAGCAGAGATCGTGGCTACGCGATTGACGACGAAGAATTTACCTCCGGCATCCGCTGCGTTGCGGGACCGGTTTTTGATGAGCATGGGGTAATGATCGCCGCGATCGGCGTTTCAGGACCGACAGTTCGAATTGATGACAAGCGCTTTGAGGAGCTTGGCGCGCTTGTTCAGAAAATGTGTTTTATGAGGGAGTAAAGGATGGGGAACCAGCCGGTTCGCGTTGCCATTCTGGGCACAGGTCGTATTTCGGATTTGCATGCCATTGAGTATAAGCAGAACCCGAAAGGCAATATTGTTGCCTTGTGTGATCAAAACGTAAAGCAGGCCCAGTCTCAGGCAGAGGCATGGGGCGTTGATGACCCGATCATCAGCGATGATTACAGAGAGCTACTGGCCCGCCCAGATATCGATCTGGTAGAAATCCTGCTGCCACACCATTTGCATTTGCAAGCCGCACTGGATGCCATCGCAGCTGGTAAGATGGTTTCGCTTCAAAAACCCATGTGCATGAACATGGAAGAGGCTGACATTCTTGTTGAAGCCGCTGAAAGCTATGACCGCCCTTTCAAGATCTTCGAAAACTTCATCTTCCATCCCCCTGTCCTGAAAGCCAAAGAACTGGTGGATGCAGGCGCGATTGGAGACCCGATTTCCATTCGCATCAAGTCGAACCCCGGCAAGAGTAAAACCGCCTGGAAGGTGCCTGCAGCAGCCAACGCATGGCGGCAGATGAAAGACATGGCTGGCGGCGGCCCGCTGGTGTTTGATGACGGACACCACAAATTCGCGCTTGCCTGGCACTTCATGGGCATGCCGTCTGACGTGCACGCCTTTATCGGTCAGACCGAAGTCTTCAAAGGCATCTATCTGGATGCTCCGTCCATGGTTTCCTTCCGTTTCCCCGGCAACAAGATCGGCAATCTGGAGGTGGTTTACTCTCCAGAGCTGGAAATCGCGACCAAACACTACGCACAGGATGACCGGGTCGAGATCACCGGAACCCAAGGCGTTCTCTGGATCAACTGCGGTCACGGCTCCATTGGTGACCCTGCGCCGCTGATTCATTACCGCGAAGGCAACGTCACCGAGTATCGCGATATCTACGCGGGCTGGGAACAGAGCTTCGTCAACTCCACACGCCACTACCTTGATGCGATCACTGAGGGCGGCGACCCGATCCTGACAGCACGGCAGGGCCGCGATGTCTTAAGTTTTGCGCTGGCGGCAGAAGAGTCTGCACGCACTGGCCAGACGATCAGCTTCTAAGCGGCGGGAGTACAGAGATGTCTTTATCTGTTCCGGGCAGCATGCAGGAGCGCGCCAACTGGCTTCAAGCCCAAGGCGGGCTGGAAGCTGCCATCGCTGCAGGCCATTTTGCTGAACAAGTGACCATGACGCTTTCTGAGGCGCTGGTTCTGGGCCTGATGCGTCAGGGCGTCACCAAGTATCTGGCAATCTTCGGCCATGGCTCTACCGAGCTGGGCGAAGTGCTGCGCGTTTACGAGGACGCTGGCCTTGTGCGCACATGGCAGTTCCGCAACGAGGTGGAAATGGCCCATGCAGGCACAGCGTTACGCTGGGTTTATGGCGAGGTTTGCGCGGTTGTCACGTCCATCGGGCCGGGTGCTTTGCAGGCTATGGCGGGTTCTTTAGCAGCCGCCTCCAACGGCATTGGCCTCTATCACATCTATGGTGATGAGACGACCTATGGCGAAGGTTACAACATGCAGCAGGTGCCAAAACCGCAGCAGGGTCTCTTCCAACAGATCACCTCGGCCATGTCACAGGCCTACACGCTGCATACGCCGGAGGCCCTGCGCAGTGCTTTGCGCATGGGTGCCAGCTGTGTCTACCATCCATTCAAAGCGGCACCGTTCTACCTGAACCTGCCGCTCAACACCCAACCACAGAAACTGGACATCCGGCTGGACAGTCTGCCGACTGTTCCAACCTATGAACCGACCATTCCAGCGGTGGACCATAACCTGCTGGAGGCGGTGGAACTGCTGAAATCCACCAGCAAGATCGCCATCAAGGCAGGCGGCGGCTCCCGTCCATTTGCCGAGGAACTGCGATCCCTGGCGGAAGCATCCGGTGCGGTGGTTGTCGAGGCTCCGGGCTCACTCGGCATCCTGCCAGATTCACACCCGCAGAACATGCATGTGGGTGGTTCCAAAGGCTCTATCAGCGGCAACCATGCCATGCAGGAAGCCGAGCTGCTGGTCGCCATAGGCTCACGTGCTGTTTGCCAGAGCGATTGCTCGGGCATGGGTTGGCCAAAAGCAAAACACGTCATCAACATCAACGCTGACCCGATGGATGTGCAGCACTACGCCCACACCACTGCTCTGAATGGTGACATTGGCGAAGTGGTGAAACTGTTGCTTGCTGAGCTAAGCAAAACTGGCGTTGGCAACAAAGCTGACTGGTTGAAGGACTGTGCTGCCAAAAAGGGCGAATGGACTGCGTTCAAGGCAGACCTTTATGCAGCAGGCGCGGTCAATGACGAGGTTTGGCAGGGCGGAGTGATGACCCAGCCGCAAGCCATCAAAGCTGCATCTGACTTTTGCAAAAAGCATGGCGCCATCAAGCTCTTTGATGCGGGCGACGTGCAGGCCAATGGCTTTCAGGTTGTTGAAGATGACCGTGTCGGCGAGACCATCACCGAAACCGGAGCCTCTTACATGGGCTTTGCCGTCTCTGCGCTCATCGCAGGCGGCATAGCGGAGGAGGGGAAATACTCTGTCGCCTTCACGGGAGATGGCTCTTTCATGATGAACCCGCAAGTGCTGATCGACGGCGTGGAGCATGGTGTTCACGGCACTGTTCTGATCTTCGACAACCGCCGCATGGCCGCCATCAGTCACCTTCAGCTCGCCCAGTATGGCAACGACTACCGCACCAATGATGGTGTGGCTGTCGATTACATCGCCATGGCAAACGCGGTCGACGGCGTGTTTGCCATATCTGGCGGGCACTGTGCGGAAGATTTGAGTGAAGCGCTGGAGAAAGCCAGAGCACACAAGGGCCTCAGCGTGGTGCATGTGCCTGTTTATCACGGCGAAAACCCGGTGGGCGGCATGGGCGCTTATGGCAATTGGAACGTTGGCAACTGGTGCAAGGACGTTCAGGATAAATACTTGAAAATGAGCATTTAATCATGACAGATGCGAAACTTCTTATTGATGGAAACTGGGTACCCGCCAGCAATGGCGACACCCGTGATGTGCATAGTCCGGTGACCGGCAAAACCATCGGCACCATTGCCGCTGCAAGTGCAGATGACATTGCCACAGCCCTGAAGCTGGCGAAGGATACATTCCCAAAATGGGCTGCGGTTCCAGCCTGGGAACGCGCCAAGGTTCTGCGCAAGGCTGCTGACCTGATCCGCGAACGGACGCAGGACATTGCCCGTGTGATGTCGTTGGAAACAGGCAAACCGCTGGCAGAATCCATTGGAGAGACCGGCGCGGCAGCAGACCAGTTTGAGTGGCAGGCGGAAGAGGCCAAGCGTATCTACGGCCAAACCATTCCGGGCCGAAATGCAGATGAACGGCTAACTGTGAACTATCAGCCAGTCGGGCCATCTCTGGCGCTATCCGCCTGGAACTTCCCGGCACTCCTGCCTGCCCGCAAAATCGCGGCAGCTCTGGCGGCTGGCTGTACGGTCATTGCACGCCCAGCTTCAGAAGCCGCTGGCCCGTGCTTTGCCATTGGTCAGGCGCTGATGGATGCTGGCCTGATGCCGGGAGCTCTGGCTATCCTGACAGGCGACAGCCGTACGCTTGCGCCTGCATTGATCAACACATCAGAGATCCGCAAGGTATCGCTTACCGGTTCCGTGCCAGTGGGCAAGGATGTGATGCGCCAGTGCGCGGATGGCATGAAGAAAGTCACCATGGAACTGGGCGGTCATGCCCCTGTGGTCATCCATAAGGACTTTGACCCGGTTGCAGCGGCCCAGAAGCTGGCCGCTACCAAATTCCGCAATTGCGGGCAGGTCTGCATTTCACCAAGCCGCTTTTACGTGCACTCTTCCATCGCGAAAGAGTTCGCAGAAGAGTTCGCTCGCTACGCAAAGTCTCTGGTGGTCGGCGATGGTTTGGAAGAGGGCGTCACGACTGGCCCACTCATCCGTCAACGTGCTGTGGACCATGCGCTGCGCCTGACTGAAGATGCCATCGCCAAAGGCGCGGACCTGCTTGCAGGTGGAAACCAGCCAGCAAACTTGCCAGATGGCAGCTTCCTTGAGCCAACAGTTCTGATGAACGTGCCGGATAATGCTTTGATTATGATCGAGGAGCCATTCGCCCCTGTCGCGCCGATCTCCACCTTTGATGATGTGGAAGACGTGATTGAACGCGCGAACAACACGCCGTTTGGTCTGGCAGCCTATGTGTTCTCCTATGACAGCGCTTTGGCACTCAAAACCGCTGATCGGCTGGAAGCAGGGATGGTTGGCATCAACGAAACCCTGCTGGCAACCGCAGAAGCACCATTCGGCGGCAACAAGGAAAGCGGCTTTGGTCGTGAGGGTGGCTCGCTCGGCATCATGGATTACCTCGTCCCGAAATACACCCGCCACCTGCTAATCTCCCGAGATATCTGATGAGCAAAAAAGTACAGGGGCTGGAAAACGGCCTGACAAACTATGGCGACAAGGGCTTTGCCCGCTACCTGCGCCGATCCTTCGCCAAGTCCATGGGCTACACGGATGCCAGCCTCGATAAACCAATCGTCGGCATCTGTTACACCGAGAGCGGGTTCAACAACTGCCATCGGCATTTCCCCGAGATGCTGGAAGCCATCAAGCGTGGCGTATTGGCCTCCGGCGCACTGCCGGTGCCGTTCCCGATCATGTCTCTGGGCGAGGTGTTCCTGAGCCCAACCTCCATGGTCTATCGCAACCTGATGGCCATGGCCGTGGAAGAGATGATCACCGCACAGCCAATGGATTCCGTTGTGCTAATGGGCGGATGTGACAAGACCGTTCCCGCTTTGCTTATGGGCGCTGCTTCTGCTGGCAAACCGGCCACCATGGTTGTGGCTGGCCCCATGATGACTGGCCGCCACAAGGGCGAGCGCCTTGGCGCATGCACCGATTGCCGCCGCTTTTGGGCGCAATACCGTGCGGGCACCGTGGATGAGCCAGAGATCAACCAGATCGAAGGTCGACTGGCAACCACCGCTGGCACCTGCGCCGTGATGGGCACCGCCAGTTCGATGGCTGTGATTGCAGAAACCCTTGGCATGATCCTTCCAGGTTCTGCTGGCATCCCTGCTGTCCATGCAGACCGTCTGCGTAATTCTGAAGAGACAGGCGTTCTTGCCGCCAAAATGGCTCTCTCAGAAAACGCCCTGACGCCAGACAAAATCATGACCCGTGAAGCGGTTGAGAATGCCCTGCGCGTTTTGCTTGCCGTTTCAGGTTCTACCAACGCAATCATCCATCTGACAGCTGTCGCTGGCCGCCTTGGCATCGACATCTCACTGGACCGCATGAACCAGCTTTCCGATGAGACACCCGTGGTGGTGGACCTGAAGCCGGTTGGTCAGGGCTATATGGAAGACTTCCATTCCGCAGGTGGTTTGGATGGTGTTCTGGACGCGATCAAAGATAAGGTGCACCGCAGCCCGATCAACATTGAGGGCGTAAGCCTTGGCGAGCGTTTGGATGCACCAAAGGCCGACCCGATCGACCACAACGTGATCCGCACTGCTGACAATCCGGTAGACCCACAAGGTGGCCTGATCGCGCTGAGTGGCTCACTGGCACCAGAAGGCGCGATCCTGAAACGTGCTGCCGCAACACCTGAGCTGCTCGAGCATGAGGGCAGGGCAGTTGTGTTCTCTTCTCTGGAAGATCTCGCCAACCGCATTGATGACCCTGATCTGGATATCAATGCGGATGACGTGATGGTGCTGCAGAACGCAGGGCCGCGCAGTCCCTCCGGTATGCCAGAGGCAGGATATCTGCCAATCCCGAAAAAACTAGCCCGCGCTGGCGTGAAAGATATGGTGCGTATTTCTGATGCCCGCATGAGCGGCACGGCGTTTGGCACAATCGTTTTGCATGTAACCCCGGAAGCTGATTTGGGTGGGCCATTGGCTCTGGTGCAAAACGGCGACCGCATTCGCCTCTCTGCGAAGAGTAAGAGCATCGATCTGTTGGTTTCAGAGGAAGAATTGGAGCGTCGCCGCGCGGCCTTCACCTCGCCAAACCCGGAACCAGCCCGCGGCTACAAGCAGCTTTATCACAACACGGTACTGCCAGCGACCAAGGGCTGCGACTTCGACTTTCTGCAGAAGGTCTGAGAGCAATCATAAATGCGAGTGAGCAGGGAACCTCTGCTCACTCCTCAGCGCGGAATCACGCAGTCTCCACTTGCTTTGAAACACTGGCAATTGTGCGCAGGCTACTCATTTCTGAGGACGTCGGCGAGGCGCCGGACGGCAATCGAACTCCCGGCAAAGTGCAAACATCCAGCATTTCCTTCACCACCCCTCTAAACCGGATCCATTCCACCACATCCCCTGTGGCAAGGTTGATGACCTGCACGCCGCACCATGGGTCTGCATCACGCTTCCTCAACTCCTCATCCAACGGCAGACCTTTGAATGAGCCATCACGGGGTAGCGAGAGGCCAACGATGGCGTGGTTGTTGTGAAACGCCAATCCGCGAGCGAACCCCGGCAGGAAGCACCGTGGCTGGAATGCGCCGCTTGCAAGATCAATCACCCCTAGATGACCCGTGCCTGAGTTAATCACCCAGAGCTCGCCCTTATGCCAACGCGGCGAATGCGGCATGGAGAGTTTTTCAGTGATGACCTCATTGCTGGCAATGTCGATCAGACAACCGCCTTCATCCCGGCGATCCCGCCAACCATTGATCACATCCGCCCGGCTGACCATGGTTACATAAGCGGGTTTGCCACCCTTAAGCGCAATGCCATTGAGATGACACCGGTCTTCAGCTGCGTGTTTGGAGATGAAGTCGGGTGTCCACCAAGGGGCAAAGGAGTGGATGGGATGCAAGGTCGACAAGCAGGAGTACATGGTGTTTGCGAACACTATACCACCGTCGTCTGTGACCACGATGTCATGAATATCCAGATCACCCGTCGTATGCGCCACACGAGGTACATAATACTTGTCTGCATTCCCGACGCGTTGATCGTCCTCCAGAATATTCTCAAACCGGATCACCTGATTGGCGGTACCCAGAATCAACCGTTGCGGCTCTGCCCAAAGGCCCATGGCACGACCTGTGCCGATGGCGTGAAAGTGGATGCCTCCGCTGGGTTTGACCCCAACAAGAAACAGCTGCCCTGTTTGATAGGAGGAGATGGCAAGCGAAACCTGATGAGTGCTGAGCCATGTGGCCATACCGCGAGAGCACGAAATGTCATCGGGCTCCAACCGCTCTACAGCCTCTGTCGTTTGCGCAGGGTTGTTTGCTGAACCTGTCATCTCGTCCCCTTTCACTTCATTCTTGTTTGAAACTATAGGCTCATCCCACAGGATGGGCCTCAGCGAGTTATGAGGGTTCGAAAATTCCGAGGCTTAGAACTTGATCGTAAAATCTAACTCGATGACATGGATGGTTGCATTGTCGCCAAACTGACCGTTGTACTCCGCATTCACGAAGAGGTTTTCTGTGGCACGTGCATCGAGGCCGACTTCCAGCTCAAACGCATCTTGAGAGATGGGCGCACCATCCACCCCGAAGGCAGTGCTGCCCGCAAAGGCTAACAAGGCGGAAGGATCTGTATCCCCATAGGCATGGCGCCAGCTGAGGGATGCATTGACGTTGAACCAGTCATGGACATTATAAACACCCCGCACACCCAGATTGGTGAAGGTGCTGTCAAAGCTGCCACCCTGCTTGGTTAAGGCAGCAGTTCCGCCATCCTCTGCGAAGCCATCCGTGTGCACGTCGATGTATGAGACCCCTAGGAACGGCTCAAACGCGAACGCATCCATGACAGGAACCTCATAGTTCGCCTCAGCATAAAACTGCCAGCCGCGGCCTTTATAGCTGCTGTGCTCACGTTCATTAATGGTCGAGAAATCCACCGTTCGCGCGCCTTCAAGGAAGTGCCAATTGTAGATGCCTGCCAGAACAAAGCCGATATCCTTGGCTACTGTCTCCCCATAAATACCAATAGACCATGTGGTTGCTGAGCCGCTGGAGGAGCGGGCATCCTGCTTCACATTTGTGCGGCCATACCCGCCAAGCACGCCTGCAAGCGTTTCCTCGGCAAACTCCCGATCATACCCGAACAGCAAACCGCCCAAACTGTTATCTAATGACGCCGTATCGCTGGTGCCAAACGTGTTGGACCATGCACCGTAACCAATACCCCAGAAGTCGTTCCGCCGATCTGCTTCCAGATCCGTCGGATCCT
Organism: Pseudovibrio sp. Ad26; assembly: GCF_001623285.1. Classification (NCBI taxonomy): domain Bacteria; kingdom Pseudomonadati; phylum Pseudomonadota; class Alphaproteobacteria; order Hyphomicrobiales; family Stappiaceae; genus Pseudovibrio; species Pseudovibrio sp. Ad26. Next base: position 99,164 of record NZ_LMCE01000049.1, on the reverse strand, counting down.
CAGGCGCAAAAGCTGCGGATATGGAGCCAAGCGATGCATCAGCATTGCGGATACGGTTGTTGATCAATGCCATCCGGCGATAACTGTTCTCTACCAGCGCACCTTGAATGGAGGCATAGATTTCGCCGGAAAGATCATCATAAGCTGCACGCGCCTCAGCGCCGTTGGAAAGCCCAAGCAAAGCCTGCGGTAAGGGGTCTGAAAGCGGCAAGCTGTCCAAACCGATACAAGCCACAGATCGCTGATTTTCATTGCTAGCAAAGCCGCAAAAATTATCAGCAATGGCAGTGGCTGTCAGGTTCACGAAGTTTGCGCCATAAGACAAACTCCAATCAATAAATAACGTATCTTCAACGCTATCAAAAGTGCCTGTAACTCCACCGAGCACTTCCAGAATCGTAAATGTGCTCCCTGCAGTAAAAGTGGCACCAGTGGTGGAAACAACACCTCCCTGCAAATTTGCAGAGCCCGAGATATCCAGTACATCCCAGTTGCTCATGCTGGAATCGAATGTAACGAGCATCGAACCAGTAGTCTCATTTACGAAGTCACCAGTAATCGTGGTAATCTCAATACCGCTTTCTCCTCCGGGAGAGATAAGGCCTGCATTGGTAAGCGCATTACCTGCACCGAGAACAACGGAAGTTCCTGAGTTGAAAGTCGCACCACTCAGATTGTTAAAGGCGTTCGTTCCGGCGTCTAAGTCGATGCCATTGGTTGACGTGAGCGTGCCGGAATTGTTGATCGTATCGTCACCTGTGCCACCCTTAATGTCATCAGCCACGCCAGAGATTGCATTGGTGCCTGACAGGGAAAAGGTGGTGTCACCGACTGTTTGAATATTGATGCCAAACGACTGTGCATTGATGGTGCTGTTGGTCAGGTTGACCTGAAAGGTACTCGCAGGTGCAAGGCCATCTGAAATCAGTATCCCATCCGAGCTTGTGCCATTGGCGTTGATCGTTCCGCTATGAGTTACAGTGGCGGTGTTCTCTGAGTACACCATGATGCCGTGTGCTGTGTCGCCACCCGTTGTAATGGTACCGCTCTGGTCAATCGTGACAGCCCCAACGCCGCGAGCGCGTGCAAAAATACCGCGCGAGTCGTTACCAGCAGTGGTCAACGTTCCAACATGCGTGATGCTAACATCTCCCGTCCCATCAGAACGTGCAAACAAGGCTGTACTTGATGTGTCCGCTGTATCGACATTACCGGTCTGCGTGATGGTTATGGCACCTGTACTACCACCTTGCGTGGTCGCATAGATCCCTTAAGCATACATATTGCCAGTCGTGGCAATATCACCAGTATGGGTGATCGTAATCTCTTCAGACAAAACAGCTTCAATACCTCGGCTGTAATAGCCATCCGTTGTAATATCGCCGGTATGGGTGATTGTTACTGCATCAGCGTCCCTCACCTCAACACCAGAGGCGTATTGGCTTATCGTCTGAATACCACCGGTGTGCGTGAGGGAGACATCCCCACCATCTGGGTCCACCTCAATCGCGTTCCGGCCATCTGTCGAGATGATAAAGTCACCTGTATCACTGTTGATCGTGATATCGCCGTTGGACTCAAATAAAATGCCTGGAAGAAAAAAAGAGGGCGTGATGTTTGTCGTGACGTTTTCGATGATCAGATTGGTGTAGGCACCACCCGCGCCGCCCTGGATGTTGGCCCCAACCGACAAGTCTCCCGAACAGGTTACTGTTGATCCGTTGATGGAACATTGGGGTTGGGGTGACACAGATTGCGCGCGCACTGGCATGATTGCCACGCTCGGCAGCACAATGATGGCCGTGGAAAGAAGAAGAGATTGATAGAAGCCACCAGAACACAACAACCGTGCCGGCTTGAAAGATGTGACGCCGCCGCTCATTTAAACCCTCAGACTACAAAAACTAAGGCACTTAAATCTCTCGAGATACGCCGAGTACTGGTCTCTTTCGTCTGGCAGTGTGCAACTATGCCAAACAGATACACGTCAACAGGTTCACCTGAACTGCGAGTGGATGCCTTATAAGCGCAGACAAGCGATTTCGTTAACAAAGAGTTAAGAAGGGACAGTAGCGAGGCACACTCTTGTCACAAGCTTTGAAAAGTGGGGGCACTGGTTCAGCTGGATTCAACTGACGAGGGACATAAGAGATTCTTAGCGGAGTCAAGCTGTAGAACTTACTCCTTCACGCATGCGCTGAGCATATTGAGAACGCTCCTGAGACACTATCACGTCAGTTCAATACGCGTTTTGCAGGCAATCAATGCTTCGTAACTTACTGTAGAACCGCAGTTTTTAGAGTCATCAGTGGAAAGCTATCTAAACTATCATCACATATCAGTGAAGGTGCCTAATCAAAACAATCGATAAGGCATTCATTAACCCTTGCTCAGCTAGGGGATCTCCCTTGTATTTGCTTAGGGGAGAGCATCATGTCATTTCTAGGAAGAGTTGCAGGCTATGTATCTGTTGCCGTTGTGTTGGGGCTGGCCTCATCTCCCTTGAGTGCTGCAGACATCAATTCGCTGAAAGAGCAATATCGCCGACCGTTGGAAATTCCATTTCCAGAGAACGCCCCGTATTCTCCGCAGATGGCAACGCTTGGGAAGATGCTGTTCTTCGATCCTCGCTTGTCTGGTAATAAAAACATCAACTGCGTCAGCTGCCACAACCCGTCCTTCGGTTACGAAGTGCCCGTTCCGACCGCCGTTGGTTCCGCTAACACTCATCTTGGCCGTCAGGCTCCAACAGTCCTCAACGCCGCCTGGGTTGCCCCGATGTTTTGGGATGGCCGCGCCGAAACGTTGGAAGAGCAAGCTGCCGGACCAATCACCAATCCGGAAGAGATGGACGGCAAGTTTGACACCATCGTTGAGATTCTTGACGAGATCCCCGGTTACAACAAGTGGTTTGGTCTCGTCTTCCCACAGGACGGCATCACACGTGACACTGTGCTGACCGCAATCGCCACTTATGAACGCACGGTTGTTTCCGGCTGGTCTCCGTTTGACCGTTGGGTTGAAGGTGAGGAAAATGCTATTTCTGCCTCCGCCAAACGCGGGTTTGAGCTGTTTAACGGCAAAGGTGACTGTGCAGTCTGCCATACGGGTTGGAACTTTACGGACAACAAGTTCCACGACATTGGCACGCCGACAGAAGACATTGGCCGCGGGCTTTATGAAGAAGACAACCCCAAAGCCCAGTTCGCTTTCAAAACCCCGGGCCTGCGCAACCTGACGTACCGCGCCCCGTTCACCCACAATGGCAGTATTCCTGATCTGGAAACCATGATCGCCCATTACAATGCTGGCGGCATCGAGCGTCCATCCAGGTCCGAGCATGTGCGCCCGCTTGATCTGTCTGAACGGGAAGTTCAGGACCTCAAGGCATTCCTTGTTTCGCTGACCGCCGAGCGTACTGAAACGCCAATGCCAACACTGCCGAACTAAGGGCCGGATCCATGACTATTCGCAGTAAAATCTTCATTCCGATCCTCAGCCTCATTGTCGTCGCTATGGCACTGATGGCATTCCTTGTCTGGCAGGCAGCTGAAGGCCGTGAAAACCTTGGCCGTGTGACGCTAAAAGCACTGGAAGCGCAGCGCCTTTCCTTCACCATTGTCAACGACTTTGAGCACGCCAAAGAGGTGGTTGATACAGCACTCGCCATGACCACGTTCATTGAGCCCGAAGAGTTTCGCCGTGAGTTTAAAGACATCAACGCATCTCTGGGCATGGATATTGAGGAGACGCTAGAGGTCGCGCTCAATGACGAAATGCGGCAGGCCGTTCTCTCAGCACAGACCAGCTTTAAAAACTGGAGTAAAGATGCGGCTATCCTGCTGGGTATTACACCATCCCGCATGATCCCGACCAAAGAAAAGATCGAGCGCCACAATCAGGCACTTCGGGCTTCCATCAACGCGATTGTATCATCCACCGTTACCGCCAGTCAGTCAGCGCTTGCACAGGCCAATGCGGATGCACGGCGGCTGAACATCATTTCCCTCAGCTTTGCGTTGATCGCAGGTCTTGGTGGTCTTGGCTTTGCTCTCTGGCTCGCCAACAGTCTCAGCAAACCAATCGTCTCGCTCACCTCCAAGATGGATGAGCTTGCCTCCGGTGCGGTTGATGTGGACCTCAACCTTGCCGCCCGCAAAGACGAAATCGGCAAGATGCAGGACGCGGTCATGGTGTTCCGAGAGAACGCAATCGCCCGCCGTGAGCTGGAACAGCGCGCCAAAACAGAGCGCTCCCGCGAGCAATCGCGCCAACAACAAAAAGAAGAGGTTGTCGAACAGTTCCGCGTGGTTCTGGAACGCAATGTATCCATGCTTTCCAACCAGTCTATGGAAATGCGCAGTTCCTCTGAGCGCTTGTTCGATGTGGCCAATCAGGCAACCCAGCAGGCCAACAGCGCAGGCGAAGCCTCTGCCAGCGCGTCACAAAACGTGGAGACCGTTGCAGCGGCAGCGGAGGAGCTGTCTGTTTCTATCCAAAAGATCTCCAGCCAATCCACTCGCGCCAACACGCTGGTGACGTCTACCTCTGAAATCGCGCAGACCACGGACAATGAAGTCATTGCCCTTGCAAAGTCCGCTGAGCAAATTGGCACCGTTCTCAACCTCATCCGCGACATCGCCGAGCAAACCAACCTGTTGGCGCTCAACGCAACCATTGAGGCTGCGCGGGCAGGGGACGCGGGCAAGGGCTTTGCGGTGGTAGCAACAGAGGTGAAAACTCTGGCAAGCCAGACAGCGCACGCCACCGAGGAGATTTCGGCGCAGATCAACGGTATTCAGAGCTCCACGCGCAGCACAGTCGAAGCCATTGGCTCTATCACAGCGGCAGTAAAAGAAATCAGCGAGCTGACCTCCTCAATCTCTGATGCCGTTGAACAGCAGCAAATGGCAACCGCAGAGATCGCCCAGGCAGTTCAGGCAGCATCCGACGGAACAGCATTGGCCGCCAGCAACGTTGTTTCTGTCAGCGGCGCAATCAACGAAACAACCACTGAAGCCGGAGCAGCCAACAAGTCCTCAGCCTTGCTGGAGCAGGTCACCAACGACCTCTCCGCCGAAGTAGACACCTTCCTCACCCGCATAGCAGAAGAAGACACCCAACAGGCTGTCCGAGCTTAAGCGAGCCGCGTAAAACCTGAACTGCTGTAAAAGGCAGTTCAGGTCCACCTCCAAGTCCACCCATCGCACCCAAAACGCAAATTCCACCTGTGTTACAAATCCGTACAATTTTTGGGTTGCGTGATTTTCATATTAGAATATTAGAAAGTAATAATTAATAAGTCACAGCAGAGGTGGTCCTGTGACCCATCACAATGCGCCAAACAAAGATTTGCCTTTGGAAGACACTGGCATTTCGTCTATTTCCGGCAATGCTCGCAAGGGCTTGCCGTTCAAACGGATTATTCTGTTTGTCCCTGTCTTCATCGCCATCATGTTCACTGGTGGCGTCATGGGCATGTATTTCCAACCTGCTGGCCTGCGCCTGTTTTACGAGATGACGGGGCTGGAGCCGGGTGGTGGAAGCAATCAGAAAATTGCAGTTCCAATCAACACAACAGTGACCGAAGACGACATTAAAGCGCTGGAAGCTGGCGCTGTGGTGGCACTTGGTAAGCTGATCCCACGAGACGGTGTTTCAACCATCGCCTTGCCATACGGGGCAGGGGATGCCCGCATTGCGGAGTTGCCAGTCTCAGTCGGTGATTGGGTTGAGACGGGCACCGTGCTCGCCTCGTTGGACAACCGCCCTTCGCTGGAAGCCAGTGTGGAGGCGGCCAAGGCGGAAATCGCGGTTTCTGAGGCATCTCTCCGACAAGTACAGCTTTCCATCACTGCCAGTCAGGTGGAAAATGAGGCCGATCTGAACCGTTCCAAAACCAACGCAGATCTGGCACAGGCGGAACTGGAGCGTACCAAGTCGCTGTTCGCCCGCAAAGTCGTCACCCAGGCTCAGTTGGACCGCGCAGAAGCGGAGGCTGAAAGTGCATTGCTGGATGTGGCCCGCAAGGTCGCAACCTTGCAGCGCTACAGCGGTTCAGCCGATATCTCTCAGGCTGATGTCGAACTCGCCAAGCGTAAGTTGCACTCCGCTGCAATCGCTTTGCGCACTGCTGAAGTAAATCTCGAGAAATCCGTTGTCCGTGCACCGTTTGATGGCACCGTTCTGGACCTGTTGGTGCAGCCTGGTGAACGCCCATCTTCTGCTGGTCTCATTGAGTTTGGCAACACCCGCGAAATGACAGCGGAAATGGAGATTTACCAGAACCAGATTGGGCGTTTGAACATCGGCGATGCCGTCATTCTGCGGGCTGAAGCCCTGACACAGGAACTACGCGGGACGCTGACTGAGATTGGATTGATCGTTGGGCGACAGAACATCATTAGTGTCGATCCAGCCGCAAACACGGATGCGCGTGTGGTGACAGTTGTTGTGACGTTGGACGAGACGTCATCTGAACTGGCAGCCAACCTCACCAATCTGGAGATCCTCGGTTACTTCCAGCCAGCAATCGACGAGGCATCCAAGTGACCCGGTTTCTCACATGGGTGCTGGGCCGGTTGCCCATTGGCTGGCTGCAACTGACGCACAACAAAGGCCGTTTCGCCGCTGCGCTCGCTGGTGTCGCCTTCGCCAACGTATTGGTGTTCGTACAACTTGGCATGATGGGGGCTCTAACTGGCTCTACTTTGCAACCCTATGAGCTGTTTGAGGCGGACATTCTGATTTCTGCGTCTGATGCTAAGTCTCTCACCGAAGGTGGCAATGTTGCCCGAGTGCACATGCTGCAAGCGCTGACCCTGCCGGAAATTGCAGCAGCAGCTCCTGTTTATATCGCCAAGGTGGATTGGCGGGTACAGAAAGACCAGGTCGCCGGTTTGCAACTGGTTGGACTTCCCATTGAGGCCATTGACTTCATGGCTCCTGTGCTGCGTCCTCAGTTTTTGCAGCTGGCTTTGCCCGATACTGCACTGGTGGACCGCAAAACACGTGGTGGAACAGAGGAGTTTTTCAACTCCCTCTCACCGGAAACACCTGCTGTGTTTGAGATGAACAACCGCCAGATCAAACTGATCGGCACCTTGCAGATTGGTGCTGGCTTTAGTGCCGATGGTAATCTGGTGATGTCTGACCAGAGCGTCCTTCGGCTGTCACCCTCCCGCAGTTCCGGTGCCCCAGACCACATATTGCTGAAGGTGCAAGAAGGCGCTTCTGTTGAGCGAGCGGTTGAACTGCTGAAGCAGGTATTGCCGACAGATACCCTGAAAATCCGCAGTTTCGCCAAGGCGGCATCAGATGAACAAGCCTACCAGACCTCAGAAAAGCCAGTCGGCATCATCTTCGGGTTTGGCACTATCATCGGTGTGCTGGTGGGCATCGTCATCGTGTATCAGGTTCTCAGCACTGATGTGGCCGATCATCTGAAGGAATATGCCACCTTCAAGGCAATGGGGTTCAGTGAAGGTTTCTTCCTCAGCATCATCTTTGAGGAAGCCATGGTCCTTGCTGTGCTTGGGTTTTTCCCCGGTGTGTTTGCTGCCATGGGCATTTACAAGATGCTGGCATTGAAATCCGGCCTCCCGGTGGGACTCACATTGGCACGAGCGCTCATTGTTTTCCTCGGCACGCTAGCCGCCTGCGCACTTTCCGGCACCATTGCAACGCGTCGATTGGCACATGCTGATCCAGCTGACCTGTTTTAGCGGAGCTGATGATGACATACACACCACATGCTCCAATCAGTGTTTCCAGTCTCAACCATTGGTTTGGCGAAGGAGAAGCCCGTAAGCAGGCTATCTTCGATGTTAACTTCGAGATCGAAAAAGGCAGTCTAACCGTGCTGATGGGGCCGTCCGGGTCCGGCAAAACCACCCTGCTAACGCTCATGGGTTGCCTCCGTGATGTCCAGAAGGGCCAGCTCGCCTTGCTAGGTCATGAACTACATAGCGCGGACGAGACAATGAAGATCATGTTGCGGCGACGCCTTGGCTTTATCTTTCAGGCGCATAATTTGCACGAAAGCCTGACGGCGACCCAGAACGTACTGATGGGGCTGCAGGTTCACCAAAACGGCGTAAAGGCAACAGTTGATGCGGCACAGCAAGAGAAGGCTGCACGGCATATGCTCAGCATTCTGGGCCTGGAAGATCGCAGTGATTATCTGCCCGCCCATCTTTCCGGCGGACAGAAACAACGCGTTGCTATCGCGCGCGCACTGGTTTCCTCACCAGATATCATCTTTGCAGATGAGCCGACTGCTGCTCTGGACAAGGACACCGGGCTGACAGTGGTCAAGCTGCTCAAAGAGCTGGGAGAGAAGCGTGGCATCACCACGGTGATGGTCACTCATGACAACCGTATCCTGCAATTGGCGGATCGTATTCTGACCATGGATGAGGGGCATCTGGTTGAGGAAGCTGTACCTGCATGATCTCACAAACGAATACATGCAAGCGCCCGTTACACCTTGCGACAAACTATTACAACATTCCCGTTGAAGCGATAGTTGGCTCAACTATTCTAACCTCTAGCAAGCTCAAATCATTCTTATACGGGTATATACATAACTAGACTATGCAAAGACAAGAAATAGACAATGGCAGCCAATGCGGCGCCAGAAGATTTATTTCAGATAGAACAATCAAAACAAAAACACCCCCATCAAATACTAGGCAATCACCAAACACGGAGAAATCCATGCGTAAACTATTGATCACTGCGCTGGTCGCTATGACTGCAACTTCGGCTTTTGCAGCAGACACAACCAAAGACGACGTCGTAGAAGCCCGCCGCGCTTACTTCACCCTGCTTGGGCATGATATGGGCACACTGGCAGCCATGGCAAAAGGCGAAGTTGAGTACAGTGTTGAAAAAGCAAAAGCGGCTTCTGGCAACATGATGACTGTTGCTAGCTACAATGCAGCTGGCCTGTACACTCCAGGCACATCCAACGTCGATCTGCCGGGCAAAACCCGCGCCCTTCCGGTGATCTGGGAAGACATGGCTGGCTATCAGGCCAAGGGAAAAGAATTCTATCAGGCACTTGTTGCATTGAATGATGTCGCTGGCGAAGGTCGTCCTGCATTGGGCAAAGCACTCGGCAAACTTGGCGGCACCTGCAAAGGCTGCCACAAAGAATTCCGCGCGAAGGACTTCTAAAAATGACGGTTGCGAGCACTGATCATTCCTTGGAAACGCAGAAGAAAACAGGAGCCTCTGTTTGGGACCTGCCACTGCGCCTGTTCCATTGGCTTTTCGCGGGCAGTGTTGCCGCCGCGTGGGGTTTGGGCAAGTTTGGGCCAGACGTTATGACGCTGCATTTCTGGTTTGGCTATGCAGTGCTCGCCCTCATTGTGTTCCGACTGGTCTGGGGTTTCATTGGCTCAGAGACAGCTCGTTTCTCAAGCTTTGTTTACAGCCCCAAAACGCTGTTCTCCTACATCGCAAAACTGCCAAAACGGCAGGCAAGCAACTGGAAGGGACATAACCCGCTTGGCGGCCTGTTCGTTTTCCTTTTGCTTGGAGTGATTGGAGCGCAGGCGGCACTGGGACTGTTCGCAGATCCGGAGGACTACATCAATGTTGGGCCATTGGCCTCGTGGGCGGGGATAGACAGCGCCCGCACTGCATTGGCGTGGCATGGCATATTAGCCCGTGCAACGCTCATTCTGGTGGTTCTGCACGTGGCAGCGATCTTCTTCTACCGTTTGTGGAAGCGGGAAGATCTTGTCACCCCAATGATCACAGGCTATCGAAAAGCCAAGTGATCTTCGCAATAAATCAGACCGGAGCAGCAACATCTGCTCCGGCTTTTCTTTGCCTAAGAGGTTTCAGTTTCCCGCGCTTTCGCCGTCCGTTTGATCGGCGGTTCCTCAATCGGGTTATTTTCTATCATCCAGGGTTTGTAGCTGATCTCCGGATTGTTCGCTCGCTTAAGAACACTCGGATGAACGTGCGGCTGCCCGCGTTCTCGTGCGTTCAGATCCAACCGCGGCCACATTCTTTGCTTCACTTTGTAGATGTACTCAAAGATGCCTTCACGCGGATTATGGATCGTGCCTGTCTCATCCGGATTTAATTTGGCAACCAGCGCTTTGCGACTGCTTTCATGAATGCGCAAGCCGTTCCGTTCTGCGTGCTCCAGCATCCAATTGAATGTGATGTCTGAAAGCCGGGTGTCCTCATAACCTCCACCAACATCAGTGTGCACACCTGCAAACCAGGTCTGCTGCATGATCTGATTTGGCGCGGTACTCTCATTCCACAAAACAGGGTGAAACACTTCACGTTCATCATCGATGGATAAAGCGTGGTAAGCATTCTTCACCGCTGCAGGCAATGTCAGGTCATGGAACTCATGTTTGAAGCCGGGCAGTTTGTTGATTGCTGCGGAAAGGGGTTTCCAAGGCAGCCCAAGCGCTGCGACCGTATCCCACACGCCGATAAACTCAATGTCTGCCCACATATTGTGGTGCTTTTCGCGAAATTCCTGTGCTTTGGCTTTTCGCACATGACAATCACTGATCTGGTAAATCTTGTAGGCTTTGGCGATCAGTTCTGGTCGGGATTTGGGTAGGATGCCGAACATCTCGATGAAACCTGCAAGGCTACGCACGGTGGTGGCGCCGCGGCTGAAGCCGAACAGGTAGATCTTATCCTTGGCCTGATAATTCTCGAAGATAAACTGATAGCATTCCATCAGGTTCTTGCTGATACCAAGCCCGGTGGCATTGCCCAGTAAACGCGTAATACGAGAGCGGTGCGCCTTCGTCCCCAATCCGCGATCATAAAACAGCACTTGTCGTTTGGTTCTGTTTTCGCAGATTCTAAAGAGCTTATAGACGTTCGTGTCCGGGCCTTCGCCGCCCTCCTGACCAGTTCCGTCTGAAAACACCACTATGTTCTTCACCATGGCCTACCTCCCAAAACTGCAGTGTCACTTAAACTTAATCAGCAAACGCAGGTAAGTACAGCTTATGCGAGCACCTACACCTCATGCACCCCACACATTCTCATGAGCCAGACAAAAAGAAACCCGGAGAGGGGGATCTCCGGGCTTCTGTTTTAGAAGAGAGGGTTCGGATGGAGGTGGCCGTCCTAGCCCTTATGCTTCTGGCAAAAAGGCCAGCCCCTCTTCTTTGAGATGGATGAAGGCTTCTGCGCCTGTTGGAATAACCGTTGCACTCAGATTGTGATCAATGGCGAACAGCTTGCCAAATCCGGTGTTGAGGGAGTACTGGATCTGGTTGCCGAGATAAGCTGCGTAAGCAATGCCCGCAGCGATGCCATTGGTCCCATCTTGTGTCACAGTGATGCCTTCTGGACGGATCGCCAGCTTACCATGCTGACATGCCGGTCCGGAGTAAGGCAGAACAACAGAAGCCCCACCAACTTTCAGTGAAACTGTCCCTTCACTGAAACCTGCAATCTCACAATCCACCACGTTTGCATCACCAATAAAGTCCGCAATAAACGCGGAATTCGGCTGGTTGTAGAGCTCTCGCGGAGTACCAGACTGTGCAATCTCCGCTTTGTTCATCACGATGATGCGGTCAGAAACAGCCATCGCTTCTTCCTGATCGTGCGTCACATAGACAGCGGTCAGACCAAGCTTCTGCTGAATTTCGCGGATCTCTTCACGCACGTGACGACGCAGTTTCGCATCAAGGTTGGAAAGCGGTTCATCGAGCAACAGCACTTCCGGTTCCAGCACAACAGCGCGAGCAACTGCCACGCGCTGCTGCTGACCACCGGAAAGCTCACTTGGCAGGCGCTCGCCGTAACCAGCCAGACCAACCATCGCCAAGCCTTCTTCTGCTTTGGCTTTGGCTTCCTTGGCAGGCACCTTATTGACGCGCAGGCCGTAGGACACGTTGTCGACCACGCTCATATGCGGGAAGAGTGCGTAGGATTGGAACACCATGGACACATTGCGGTACGTTGCGGTCAGGTGAGTGACATTCTTACCACCGATGTAGATGGTGCCTTCAGTTGCGGCTTCCAACCCGGCGATGAGACGCAGAGTGGTGGTTTTTCCGCAACCACTTGGGCCGAGCAGAGTGACAAGCTCACCCTGCTGGATTTCCAGGTTGAGAGGCTTCAGTGCGGTGACAGAACCGTATTTTTTGACGACATCCCGGAACTGTACAGAGCCTGCTTTTTGCATAATAGACATGATTTACTCCAGAAACTCTAGGATTAAGCTGAAGCCAGCTCTTTGTTTTTGTTTGAGGTTTGCAGACGGTTCTGACGACGCAGCTTGCGCTGTCCAATGACGACCTGCAGCAGCAGGATTGCCACGAGCATGGTGATGATCAGCACAGAGGAGTACGCAATCGCGATGCCGTACTCACCATGTTCAACACGGCCCACGATGAACGAGGTTGCCATGTTGTGACGCGCACTCACCAGGAAGATCACCGCACTCACAGACGTGATGGCACGAACGAAGCTATACGCCAGAGCTGCAAGGATCGCTGGCCCCATCAAAGGCAGGATCACCTTGCGAACAGTGGTGAAGCTGTTTGCTCCAAGCGTGATGGAGGCTTCATCAAGGCTCTTATCCAGCTGAGACATAGCCGCGATACCACCACGAACACCCACAGGCATGTTGCGGAATACGAACACAATGATCAGGATGATGCTTGTGCCGGTTAGCTCGATTGGTGGTGTGTTGAAGGCCATGATGTAAGCCACACCAATCACAGTGCCCGGAATTGCAAAGCTGAGCATTGTGCTGAACTCAAACAGGTTCTTGCCAGCAAACTTCTGACGCACCAGCAGGTAAGCGGTGAGCAGGCCAACAACAGCAGTAAGTGGTGCTGCAATGGTGGAGATGGTCAGCGTGGTGAAGTAACTGTCCCACGCCACACCCGTCCAGCGGATACCGTTGTTAAAGCTGACAGAGAATGCCCGAATGTAGTGATCCAGCGTGAAGGTGTTATCATAACCCCAAAGCTTCACGAAGCTGCCGAATACGATCATGGAATAGACGACGGCTGTGAACGCTGCCCATGGCAATGCAAAGCCGTAGCATGTCCATTTAAGCGCAGAGTTCAGCGGCGAATGCTGGCCGGAGTCAGCCTTGCCTGTAACAGTCGCATAGGATTTTTTGCCGAGCCACAAGCGCTGCGCCACAAAGGCAGACAGGGTGAGCATGAGCAAGACAACAGCCAGAACAGCCGCTCTGGATGGGTCAGCCACAGCACCAACAATGGCGAAGTAGATCTCAGTAGACAGGACGTTGAAGTTGCCCCCCAGCACCAGCGGGTTGCCGAAGTCGGCGATACTTTCAATGAAGCCAAGCAGGAAGGCATTCGCCAAACCCGGACGCATCAGAGGCCATGTGACGTTCTTGAAGGTCTGCCACTGAGTAGCGTTGAGGGTTTGAGAGGCTTCTTCCATGGAAGGGCTGACGCCCTCAACCACACCGATGAGCACGAGGAAGGCAATCGGCGTAAAGGAAAGCAGCTGCGCGAGATAAATGCCTGAGAAACCGTAGAGCCAACGGCTTTTCGAGATGTCAAAAACATCATGCAGCACATCTGTCACTACACCAGCACGGCCGAACATGAGGATCAGCGCCAGACCAATCACAAAGGGAGGAGTGATGATTGGAATAATGGTGAGAATGCGCAGCAGCTTTTTCGCAGGAAACGCGGTTTTGGTCGCGACCAGCGCAAAGGCAAGGCCGAGAAGGGTTGTACCAGCACCGGTGAGCACTGCGAGGAAAACAGAGTTCCAGGCCGGACCACAGGTTTTGCCACCAGCAAGGCAGGCAAGGCTCCAGATATCACTGGAGAAGAAGCGTGTGAAGAACAAGGCAATGTCAATACCTCCATCACTTGCTTCAAACGCGCGGATCAGGATCTGGGAAACCGGATAGAAAACGAAGGTGGTCACCAGAGCAATAATGAGGCCGATGCTGCCAACGATGAACGCATCACCGCGGCCCTGACCAAGACCAGAAATGCTGGTGGTGAGGATAAAGAGGAGAGCACCGGCGGTTATCATCGCCCCAGAGCCAAAGCCAACCTGACCTGCTGCAGCTGAGCCGAAGTTGAGAGTATCAATGAATAGCTCTGGTCCGACTCTGCCAATTGCAAAGCCCTGCGCAAACAACAGAGCAAGGCCTGTCATAGACAGAATAACAAGGGCCTTTGCCCGGGTTCGTTCGTCTTCCAGCAAAGCAAACGACAGACCTATGCCGACGAATGCCAATGCTAATGGAACAAACCACCAGCGGCCATAAAGCAGAGCTTGGAAGAGGGCAGGTGCGGCGTCTTCGCTAAGGAATTCGCTGAACAACCAGCGAAAAGACCAAAAGCCGCTTTCTACTGAGTACCAGGGAAATATGCAAAATCCCACTATTCCGGCGGCGAACCAGAGCGCAATTGTCTTTCGCATGATGTTGATCCGAGAGTTTTGTATTGGCGCAAGCACGAATACGATGCAACGCATATAGGGTGAAGGGCGGACAGAGAATAAGTCCGCCCTTCAACGCTCGATTTACTTAGTGAGAAGCGTTTTTAACTTCTTCGTTCCAGCGCTTCAGCAGACGCTCACGAGTGGAACGCTCACCATATGTCGCAAAGTCGTAGTCGATCAGCTTGATGCTTGCGAGATCTGGGGACTCAGGAGCAACGGATGCTTTGGAGTTGGAAGGAACCTGGAAAGACTTCACTTCAACAGAACGGGACTGAACGTCTGGACGCAGAGCATATTCTACAAACTGCTTCGCCAGTTCAGGATGCTTTGCACCTTTGATCACGCTCACAGCACCAACTTCGTAACCAGTGCCTTCACAAGGCGCTACGATTTTCAGCGGGAAGCCGGAGCCAGCCAGTTTCACCATGTCATGCATAAAGCCGATGGAGATGGTTGTTTCACCGCGAGCTGCAGCTTTACTTGGTGCGGAACCGGACTTTGTGTACTGGTTCACGTTCTTGCCGATTTCAGTCAACAGACGGTAGGCTTCATCTTCACCAAACAGCTGAACGAAGGTTGCGAGCTCAGTGTAAGCCGTGCCGGAGCTGTTCGGGTTAGCAACCTGAATTTCACCAGTGTAGGCAGGATTTGTCAGGTCTTTCCAGCAAGCTGGTGCAGGCAGGCCGCGCTCTTCCAGAACTTCGGCGTTATATGCAATGCCGAGCGCGCCAGCGTAGATGCCAACAGTGCCGCCGTTTGAGATTTTGTGCATGTTAGATGCCCAACCCAACAGGTCACTGGTGTCAACGCCCGGATCCTGTGTCAGGCCCTCAAATGCAGCGATCAGGTGTGGATCGCCAGTACCACCCCACCATACGTCAATCTTAGGGTTGCTTGCTTCTGCACGTACCTGAGCGAGTGTTTCGCCAGTGCTTTTGCGAACCATCAGTACTTCGTTACCGGTTTCATCCTCAAAACCGCGTGCCATCAACTCACACCAGTCCTGCTCAGCACCGCAGACCATGTTGAGTTCTTCAGCAGAAGCTGTTGCTGGAAGTGCAGCAAGGAGGCCCACAGCAGCAAGACCACCTAAAAGAGCGTTTTTCATTATCTTCTCCCAAGTCTAAACGCATGTAGGTGTAACAACTTACAAGTACACCCACATAATCCCATAACTTGATTAGAAAATTACATGAAACATCACAGGAGTGCTTATGATTTACAGTTAAGTATGTTCCTATTTAGCAGATATATATTTTAAATGTTACATTTATTACAGAAATGAGTTACATATGAAATATTAGAATTATTGATGACAAGGCACTTTCCCGTGCATTGTCGCCGCAATCTGAAGAAAATCAAAAACGACCTCCAAGTATGCGTCTGGGAGCATGGTACGGGTTGCGAGGAAGGTTACTTAAATGACCGAGAGTTGGGATGGGTCACCCTCAAAGGTAGCTGTCGTTGATGACGACCCGGCTATTCGCGAGGTCTTGCAGGAACTGCTGCATGAATACGGGTTTCAGGCACTGCCATGCCACGGAAGCAAAGAGCTTATCGCGCTCAAAGAGCTGAAAAGCCTTGATCTGGCAATCATAGATTTGAAGTTGGATGGTGAAAGCGGCATGATGCTCGCTCAACGCCTGCGAACATCCTACGATTTTCCTATCATCCTACTCACCGGCACAGGTGATGAAGTAGACAAGATCGTCGGACTGGAAACGGGTGCGGATGACTTTCTGATGAAGCCGTTCAATCCACGCGAACTGATCGCTCGCATTCGTGCCGTTCTGCGCCGTTACAAGCGCAACGTTCCTGCAGAACCGGAGCCCACAGTCGCGCTCGCTGCACCTCAAACTCCCAACGCTGGGATCATTCCTCTCGGTGAACTCTCTTTCATCTGCGATGAGCGGCGGTTACTGGACAAGAACCTACGGGAAATTAGCCTGACAAACTCTGAGTTACGCCTTCTGGAGTTTCTCATAGAGAACCCGAACCGCCCGATTGATCGCGTAGAACTGCTGGAGTATCTAGGGGGCGATCTTTCCCGCTATATGGACCGCACCGTCGATGTTTTGATCCTGCGTTTGCGCCGGAAGATTGAGGCCAATCCATCCAAGCCCGTCTTTTTGCAGACCCGCCGCGGCAAAGGCTATGTCTTCGCACTGGATGAAGCCGCTGTAGATCTGCCATGACCCTTCTGCCTCAACGCTTGAAAGCTCTGCTTTCCATCAAAACACGTTTGCTGGCAGCCATCACACTGCTGACTTTTGCAACACTGTTTGCAGGGTCGATCGCTTGGTATTGGCTGGACCAAGCCAACGTGAAACTCGTTGGGCACTACCAAAAAACCATTGAAGCAATCGCAAGCTCACTCCAACTGGCTAATAAATCAGCAGGTCTGGTGAGTTCAGCTCCCTTCATCCTGAATCTTTCCTCGGTCTATCAGATCGAAAATGAAGGCTCTCGCTTGCTTGTTGAGCTGAGTAAGGCAGAACAGCAATATCGAGACAATTTCCCACTTGCACGACAACAGGGCAGTCTTGGGCGTTTTCTGCCGCAAGTGCAGCAAAACCTCTCACTCATGCGCTCTCAGGTGGCTGTGCTGGTCAACGCAGCTCAGCAAATCAGCGAGTCTGAGGATCAGGTCCGCACCCTGCTTGTTGATCTCACTAAGATGGAGCGCGTCGCAGTCAAAAATTCCTCTACGTTCTACCAGAATGCAGAGGAACGTGAGGCGTGGCAGGGGATTGGGCAAGCAGCGAATCTGCTGATTTCCGCAGCTCATGTGACCGATTTCCTCAGTCTGGGCGAGCTGCGTCGCCGCTATCATCTGCAAATGGCTGATCTGGAGGGCATATCTGCCCTTGAGGTTCAGGAAGCCGTTGCAGCGCTGAAGACAATCGCAGAGGACAACGCAGGCCTTTATGCCATTCGTCATCTGGCGATGGCGGGACAACTGGAAGCTCGCAACGCACTTTTCAAAATCAAATCCAGCGCGCAATTGATCAACCAGCTGGTGGCTGAATTCGTACGTCTGTCCGGCAACGAAATCGCCAAGCAAAGACAGGAAACATCCTCCTACATCTCCAGCGCACAGCTTGTTGTTCTGCTCACAGGCATCGCAAGTATTCTGCTGGCTTTAATGTCGGCACATTACATCGCCGGATATGTAACCAAAAACATCAACCGCATCTCCCATGCCATGTCCAGTCTGGCAAAGGGCAATCACACCACCGTACTCCCACGTCCTGCACGGCAGGATGATGAGATCACACGGCTGTTGCACTCTTTCCGCATTTTCCGCGCTAACTCCATCCGGTTGCGCCGCATTTATGGCCAGTTGCAGCGTAAGACAGAGCTGTTCGAGACCACCTTTAACTGCATTGCTGAAGGGCTGGTTCTGACCAACGATGCCCATGATATGACGGCCTGGAACCCGCGTCTGGCAGAAACGCTTCGCATCAGTGAGGCGGAGATCGATACGGCCAAAGACATTCGTGTGCTCATCCAGAATTCAGGGTTCAGATGGAAGGATGAAAACGTCCGCCCACATGGCACGCGCTTTCGCTTTGCAGAACTGATAGATGATGACGGTATCCTGATCGAAGTGCGCAAAAGCCCGCTACCTGAAGGTGGTGCAGTCTGGTCATTTTCTGATGCAACGGACCGTCGTTTTGTTCAGGAACAGGCGCAACAAAAACAAAAGCTGGAAAGCCTTGGGCAGCTGACGGGTGAAGTGGCCCATGACTTCAACAACATCCTGACCAGCATCTCTGGCAGTGTCGGAATAATTGAGCGTAAAAGCTCAAAACTCATTGATCTGAAAGGTAACATCCAGCGCATTCACAGCGCAGTAGAGATGGCCACCAACCTGACACAGCGCTTGCTTGCCTTCGCCCGCAAACAGCACCTTGAGCCAGAGGTCGTTGAGATCAACCATCTCATTAAGAGTGTGGCTGAGATCATTTCCTTGAGCATCGATGAGCGGATTATCCTGACGACAGATTTACCGGAGGGCACAACCTATGTGCGCATCGATCCCGGCCAACTGGAAAGCGCTCTGCTGAACCTTTGCATCAATAGCTCCCATGCCATTTCTGATGCAGGCACCATCTCTATTCACGTCGTCGTCAATGGGTCCGAGAGCGTTTCCATCAGTGTGACTGATGATGGGTGCGGTATGGATCAGGAAACGTTGGAGCATGTTTATGAGCCCTTCTTCACTACCCGACGCACCTCTGCAGGATCTGGGCTTGGGTTGAGTATGGTTTTCGGCTTCATTAAGCAATCTGGTGGGGAAATGGGTATCACCAGCGAGAAGAAGGAGGGGACAACAGTAACCCTCGTCATTCCGCAGGCTCCAATGGAAGATTTTGTACCCAACACCGCGATCACATTTGACCAGCCTCGCCGCATTCTGGTGGTTGAGGATGATCTGCAAACTCTATTACGCGCCAAGACTATGCTGCAGGAGATGGAGCTAATCTGCATCGAAGCCAACAGCTACGGCTCTGCCAAGGTCCTTATCGAGAACGGAACCAAGTTTGACATTCTTTTCACGGATGTTCAGCTTGAAGATGGCAAAATCGGATGGGATCTGGCTGAAGCCAGCATCAAAGCCTGCGCAGACCAAAAAGTGGTCGTCACCTCAGGCCGTTTCCCCAAAGCACTGGAACCACAAACACAGAGTTTGGAGCGGATTACACGACTGGCTAAGCCTTACAGCAAGGAGCAACTGGCCGAAGCTTTGCTCAGCCAGATAAAGCAGTTTGAGGCTGCTGACTAAGGCTTTGCATCAGTGCCTGTTCTCTGCCCAAAGCGCATCAATGAATTGATGTTGATCACAACCTGCATGACAAGCCTGCGAAAGAGCATAACACCGAGCATCATGACAAAACTCTCTGTCTTTCATACTGCAACCCTTGCCAGCTAATGCCGCTGCGCCGCACTCAGGTTCAAGGGCATGCGAAGCGAGGCCTTCAGAAAGGTCGGTTTTCTTCGGTTCAAACAATCTTGATAAAGAAAGCATAGTCAGTCGCCTTTATTCTACGAAGTTTTCGCGGAGAACCACGGGCAGGAAATGGATCAGGTAAAGAGTGAAAGCGAGCGCAAACAGGCTCCAGGCCAGTGGCATTACATCCAGATCTGGGAGAAGCAGTGGGCCGAGCGAACGGACCAGACAAGCGCTTATGAGGGAGAGGATCGCGGCTCCAAGCAGCTTGGAAAGCTTCAGCGAATATCCCGCATGCCGCAGTCCCGCGATGGTCAAAACCATAAAGGTCGCCAGAGATAAACCGCCGATGAAGATCATATGCTGACCGGAAACATAAGAGCCAGCTGACAGCAGTCCAAGCAATCCGCCAGCCTCCAAGGCAAAGCCAACTCCAAAGAACCAGTAAACCAGATAAAGCGCTTTTGCGAAGGAAGTTCGTAAAGCGCCAGCCATATGCCAGTCCTGCAGGATGTTGAGCACTGCACAGGCAGACGCCAGCGCCAGCCATCCTTGCAACGCATCAGAAACACCCAGCACCTTGGCAAGAGTAAACGCAGAGATGCAGAACAGCGCTGCACGCCTCATTGGTGGGCGCGGAACAAAAACGGCGCCATCATCTCGCGTGGACAAAGCATCATTCACAATCACCATGGAAACAGGTGCAAGCGCGGTGAGGACCATCAGGACAAACGCCCCCTCCGCAATCGCAAGCCCCTGATTAAGAACGCCAATCTGCGTGTACTCCCAAAAGCAAACAAGCTGCGCCACGCAAAGCAGAAGCACCGGCCACATGAGATGGCGCATCTTGGCACGCCAGAGCCTTGGCAAAATAACAATCAGTAATGCTGCAGGAAGGAGAGCCTGAACTGCAAAGACAACAGTTGGCGAAAGCACGCCAAGCATCCAGAAAGCAACGCGGCCCGCCAGCCAAAGCGCGCCAAGCCCCGCCAATTGTGCGCCTGCAATTTTTGGTGTGTTTGACCAGGAGGGGACAGCAGTGGTCAAAAAGCCTGCCATCGCCCCTGTGAAAAAGCCAAAGAACATCTCATATTGATGGAAGAGGAGAGGATCTGCATCCAGCGGAACTGGCAACACATCAGCAAGCACAAGCCCCCATACGACGATGGAGAACACCGCATAAAGCGCTGACAGTGGAAAGAAGACGCGGAACCCTTCAGAAAACACTGGAGCATCAAAAAAAGAAACCTGTTGTGCAGGCACATGGGAAAGCTCAGTCATACGAGTTGCTCCCAATTGCTCATGTTGAACAGCTGCGCAATCCGATCATCTGCCAGCAAGCTGGCTTCAAGTTCCAAAAGGTTTCGACGCGTACGCTCGGAGCGAGCCAGTGGCACTTCATATTCCTTGGCAAAATGACCCGGATCCGGCGCCATGACCAAAACACGGTCGCTCAAAGCCAAAGCCTCTGTCACATCGTGAGTGACCATCAGAACGGAACACTGTTTCTCATCAACTTCATGCAACACCAACCGGTAAAGATCGCGGCGGCGGCCAATGTCGAGAGCGCTAAACGGCTCATCTAAAAACAGCAAATCAGGTTCTACTGCGAGCGCACGCGCCAACGCGCCACGCTGACGCATGCCACCGGAGAGCTCTGAGGGATACTTGATCAGATCATCCTCAGTGAAACCCATGGCATAAGCGACGGCCCGTGCCTTCTTCATACGCTGGAACTTGGAGAACTTTTGTCCCTGAAGACCAAAGCTGATATTGTTCAGAAGGCTCTTCCATGGCAACAACCGGTGCTCCTGAAACAGGATCGCCGTTCGATCTGCAGCGCTTGAGATCTTCCCGGAACTTGCCTCAATCAACCCAGCTGCGATGCGTAGAAAAGTCGACTTCCCACATCCAGATGGGCCGATGATACTGACTACTTCCCCTTTTTTCAGCTCCAGCGCACTCGGCGCCAGTGTTTGCTGCAAAGGATGATAGCGGTGGTCTTCCACTGAGACAGATAAAACGGTTGGCTTTGTGTCTGCTGCGCCACTTGGCACGACGGAGAGCAGGGGAGCTGTATCATTCAGCATGCTTCCAACCCTCCACATAATCTTTCACCGGGTTGAGCAACATACCTTCGATGACCAGCAACAGACCAACAACCACAACGATCCACGCCATAGTGGACGCGGTATCGATGTTGACGCGTGCTTCAGCAAGGCCAGCACCAATGCCACGCGTACTGGAGAGAAGTTCTGCCATCACCACAACTTTCCAGCTCAACCCCAACGCTGTTGCCCATGCCGGAAAGAGGTAGGAGACGATTTGCGGTGCCTGCACCTGCCAGAACCGCTGAACCAGCGGCACATGAAAACTCTGTGCCATCTCATCCAGCTCCCTCTCCCGCATCCGCACGCCTTGCAGAGCTCCTGCAAAAATGAGCGGGATCGTGGAAATGAACACTGTAAAGATCGGCGTGCCATCATCGCCACCAAACCAAAGCAGCGCGAGCACTATCCATGCAATTGGCGGCACCCCAAGGGCCACAGTGATGAACGGTTTACAAAGCAGCGACAGTGTATTGGACCAACCGGCTATCAAACCGAAGAAAATACCGAAAGCGCTCGCAAGCAGAAAACCAGCAAAGGCTCGCTTGGCTGTGATCAGAATGTATTCGAGCCCGGATGGCAAAGCGACAAGATCCACCAACCGGCTCAATGCTTCCAATGGCGCAGGCAACACCAAAGACCCGAAGGTCTCAAAACCGACTTGCCATAGCGCGAAAATGAGAAATACCCCGGCAAGTGTGCCCCAACCACTCCAAAGTTTACTCATTAACGTCGATAGCATGTGATGGATCATCAGGTATGTTCTCGTTGTGTGTTGGGCTCAGCAGACCAGGTGACCGTAACCTTTGCGCAGCCTGCCAAGCCTGCTTCGCTACAGATAGAAGTCTGCGTTTGGCAGTTTTCCGCCAATGATGGATGGGTTCTTTTCCGCCAGAATGGAGTAGAACTGCTCCAACTCGGCCTGAATGTCTTTGGCACGTTCTGCTGTCAGGTGCGTATGCGGAATGGACTTAGCGATCACGGGTGCTGGCAATGTGATGCTTTCAGATGCAACAGCCGCCGCTTCCTTGGGGTTTGCCTTCACCCACTCAGTGCCGGTGACACAGGCTTTGTGGAAGCCTTCAATCAGCTCTGGCTGCGCATTGAGCAAGTCATCATGCACCATCATGCCTGCCATCGGGAAGCGACCTTCGCCACCCGTCACAGACGACCATTCACTGGCCAAATCGATGGAACGATGGATCGACTTGCCCATCTTTTTGCCTTTGACCATACCCGCTGTCGCAGCCGGCTCTGGCAGAACGCAATGCTTGATGCGACCTGAGAGCAGAAGCTGTAATGCTTCAAACGGGGTGCTGACATAGTGCAAGGAGTAGTCTTTGCCCTCAGTCAGCCCGTTTTGCTCCATGACACGGCCAAACACCAGGTCCGGCATATCATTTCGGAAGAACATGCCGATTTTCTCACCGGCCAGATCCGCAGGGGACTTCACAGAACCATCATAGCTGAGCACATAAAGCATGCCCCAGGTCATGATGTTCAGCATCTTCACGGGAAGGCCTTTGTTGGCAAGGTTCGCTGCAACATAAGACGGGGTGCCCGCCAATTTCCAGTCACCGGAAACGAAACCAGCGCGCAGGACATCTGGTGACTTGTAAACGGAGAAATCTACTTTCTCTGTAAAGTCAGAAAGCAAACCTTTGTTAGCAATGTAAGACAACACCACCGATGGCCCCACTGGCGGGCCATGCAGAGCCAGCGCCGGATTGGCCGCTTGAGCCACAAATGGCAGCGTACTACCCAGAGATGCTGCAGCGGTAAACCCTGCAGTGTGCGAAAGAAAAGAACGACGTGTGATCATTTTTGAGTTTCCATCGAAACGGGATAGAAAGCGAACAGCTCGCAAATGCGAATGAATTGCAATTACTGTAGATCACGATCACTCCTTCGCTTATTTGACAAAAGTCAATAACCTGAAGATTAAACTCATATTAAAGCAATTTAAGATGTGAAACCCTGCCTAAAGGCTCCAAGATGCGCGGGAGCGTTGTGCGACTTGCCCGAAATCGCACAATCTCTCTTTGTAAGGGAAAGCCTCCCACGCACCTATGTTCCTGCAATTATGCAGAAACTAGGTAAACTGTTGCATGGTCTTTTTGAGTCTCAGCTTTTGGAAGAAGTTGCCATTTCCGGAGGGGAGGCGCTTGGTCACGAACTTACCCTCATAGGCGTCAAAGTGATGATACCACGGCGCTGGCTTCAATGGCCCGCGACCCAGCAGCAGCTTAATGGCTTGCGCTCCAACCACCCCAGCAGCCAACTGGCAACCCGCAGCAGTCGATGGGCCACGCTCCTCCTTCAGGTTCAGTTGAGAGGTGTCCACCAGTGAATGGCGATGCAACGCGCTTGGTGCCAAACCCAACAAAAACTTGAAGTACTGATGTAACTCGTCTTCCCCTTCAAACTGGAAATAGTCCTCAAAGCTCATGCCATCCGGAGTAAAACACAGATAAGCAGTGCCCATACCAAGCGGAGCAGCCGTAACCGCTGGAATCCCGAGTTCGCGACACTTTGCAAAAACCTTTCTGCGCATACCCAGCACAAAGAAGTCGAAGCCATCGACAAACATATCAACGCCTTCCAAAAAGGCATCTATGTTCTCATCGGTTACACCATCCGGAAAAGCCCGCAGATCCACCTCTGGATTAATATTACGCACCTGTTCAGCCATCACTGAAACCTTAGGCTCTTGCAGGGTGCTGACAGTGGCTCCAATCTGACGGTTAAAATTGACGATATCAAAGTGATCAAAATCAGCCACGCTGAACGCACCAATTCCCAATCGCGCTAATGTGACGGCATGAATGCCGCCTACACCGCCCATACCAGCAATCGCAACACGCTTACCACGCAGAGTTTGTTGCTCCTCTGGCGTTACCCAGCCAATGTTGCGGGAAAAAGCAGCATCATATGAAAAGCCTGCACATGCGTCCGCTGAAGGCCTTTGTGCTTGAGATGTAGCTAAAACAGTCAACATCTTCCTCCACCAATAAAATTTTTAGTTAGCGTGAACAATAAAACCACACGCGTACAAATATTTATCGATTGCATACAAATTTATTACACAACCTAAACAAGATGATTTGCCACATACTAAGTATATGTCAATATTAATTACAATATTAACGTTAATAATATTTTTGCTCTATTCGAATCAATCCAGTCATTACAGAATTATAACTTTACGTAATATCGATTTTTATTCTCCCTTGCACGACATTGTTCAAGTAAAGGTTATTGAGCATGAGCAATACAATTAGGTCAAAACCGACCCAAAACGCCACGAAAGCACGTCGTTTTTCCATTCACAGAAGAAGAGTAAGATTGCAAAACACACCGCCTGAGAATGTCATTTTCAAGCTTGCAGATACACCCGATGAACTCTCTCAGGTATGCAGACTGCTCTACGAGTCCTACACTCAAGTAGGTTACATGAAGGAGGACGGAAGCGGTTATCGGTTCACCCCGTTTTATGTGCTCCCATCCTGCTACACCCTCATCGCAAAGCAGGGTGATACCGTCATTGGCACCACCACCATCATCATCAAATCTCTTGAAGAACTCCCCGTGGAGCAGATTTTTTCACTCAAACACATTCAACGCTGGAACCGCCGGATTGCCGAAGCATCCTCATTGACCATTCATCCTAACCATCGCTCTCAGGATGGCGCACTCATTCACGCTCTACTGAAGTACATGTTTCAAGTTGCCCGCGAAGATTTGGGTGTCCACGATCTCGTGATGGCCTCGACTCCCAAACACATGGTTTTCTATGAGGCACTGCTGCTCTTTCGCAGACTTAGTGAGGAGGTGATTGACGCGTTTGACTACGTAAACGGCACAACAGCGACAGGAGCTTATCTCAATTTCACGGAAATGCACCAAGACTACGCCGCGATGTACAAAGGCGTCCCAGACGAACGAAACGTGTTCAAATATTACATGGAATACGAGTTCAACACCTTTCGCAGCCTCAGCACAGCCGTCACAACCTACAACGGCAATCGCTGGCGACCAGAAAACCTTAATCACCTCCTGCATGGACCAATTCAAGGCGCAAATTCAATCACGCAAGAAGACTTCGAACTGCTTCGCCGCCACTATTCCTCCAGTAACTACGACCAAGTTTTCGCTCGTCACAAACTTTCAAAGGCAACAGCGCTCATTGACGCAAACACAACGGGCATCATCCGGTCGAGTACTGGCAACAGGACACCCATCATCGTCCGCCGCATAGAGGAGGATCGGATCCACCTTACAGCAGAAAGGCCATATGAATTACTCGAAGGGAAAGAACTCCAGCTTCTCCGACAAGATCAGCAGACAGAGCCAGTTCGGATTCAGTCTATAACCCTCACAGGAGAGTTAGATGCTACAGTTCGATACGACCCAACATCATCGCCTGGCATTATGGCTATGCTGACAAACGAGCAGACGACGCCATCTTCAAAAGAAGATACACTCCACAAAGCGCCCAACTATCAAGAGGATCAGTTTACTCATGTAGGGTAGGGTGAAGAGCCACCTAAACCACAAGAAATCGGGCTGTCCTCTCTTGCGTAAATGCGCAAAAACACATTCCTCATAATAATTGTGCGCATTCGCCGCAGGGGTAACCTTGCGTAGATCAAACCAGTATTATTACAGTTTGATATGAGAGTTTTCACATAGCTGAAAAAACAGAAGCGCAAGGAAGACCCCAGATGAGAATTGCTTACACCCTACCAAAAGGGAAACTGGTGCTGACAGAGCTTTCCGAGAAACTTCGGGAAAACGGCATACGGACTTGCGGTATTGTGCAGGCAGATACGGTCAACGAAGATCGCCATCGCTGCGATATGGACGTCCTGGTCCTGCCAGACGGGCCACAAATCTCCATCACTCAATCCCTTGGCAAGGAGTCTTCCGGCTGCCGACTGGACACATCAGCCCTCGCGCAAGCTGCAGGCGAAGTTACTCAGCGGATCAACGAACCGTTTGACGTGTTCATCCTTAACAAGTTTGGTGAGCAAGAGGCCAATGGCAGCGGATTTCGGGATTTGATCGTGAAGGCGCTAGAGAGCGGAGCGTCCGTTCTCGTTGGCACCAACCATATCAATATCGACGCTTTTAAAGAATTCTCCGGCGGTATGGCGGAATTTGTTGAGCCAAACGTTGCTGATCTCACAGCTTGGGTTGAGAATCGCTAGGCATTGATAACGCGGATCATTCGCCATGGCCTTTGCGAATGATCCTCTCTATTCCCAATACGTAAGAGTGGTAATTATTCTTCACCTCTTTGCAACGCAAAGAGTTTTAAGGAAATAAGCTCACGGCGCTGTTGATCCTGCCCAAGGCGGAAAGATGTCTCCACGAAATCAATGTGCCGATGCGCCGCCTCTTCAGCCTTTGCACCATTTCGCGTGAAGATAGCCCTGCCGATCTCCTCGTGCTGGTCTAACAGTTGCTCCCCAGTTCCATCAATCGAGCGCAAGAACTCGCGATTATAGAAGACACCCTTCTGCGTCAGCTCATAGATGGAAGACATCATATGAATAAGCATGGCGTTGTGACCTGCATCCACAATCGCCAAATGGAACGCAATATCATTCTTCTTTGAAGCAATATCGTCCCCATTGGACTGCGCTTCCCGTAGGTTTACGAGAATAGCCTCAAGTCGCTCAAGATCCAGTTTGGTTGCACGCTCAGCGGCCAGACGAGCCGCAAATCCCTCTTGAACGCGCCGATATTCAAGGTAGTCATAAAAGGCAGTCTGATTGCGGCTGATCAGATTGATCAACGCAGGGCTCATAGCTGCACTGATGAGTGGCGCTATGAATGAACCTTCACCGTGACGAATAGCAATGAGATTGGAATCTTCCAGCCGTTTGAGCGCTTCACGAACCTTCGGACGAGAGACACCCATACGCTCAGAAATATCTCTTTCAGAGGGCAGCTTAGTCCCCTCTTTCAGCACGCCGGCCAAAATGAGTCCCTCAATCTGCTCAGTTACAGAATCCACCACTGTATCGTGGTCGATAGGCTCAAAAAGATAATCTACAGACACCATTTTACACTTCCTGCCGGTCACAATTCCAATATTGGTCGATTTTATTTTCCAATTCAAGGGGAAGAGCGCCGAGAGCCACAATATTGATATATCAAAGCATGTATTACGCACTAATACGTTGTTTTACAGCGAATTTTCTACCCCTTAGGTATGCAAACCCAACAATCCTACGCATCCACACCATTAGTATTTACCCGCGTGTCAAGCCCGAAAAACGGCTAAAACTGCAAAATATATTTCTTGATTTATTTCAGAGGTCAATATTATTTACCATTAATCAGCTGCTTGGGAGGACAGCGCAAAAGCGCGTTTAGCAGCCGAATGCCATTTGGAGGAAACATGAAAAAATCTGTCTTAAGCCTTGCTCTCGCCGCCTCTGTAGCTGCATCTGTGCTCGCAGCTCCTATCGCAAACGCAGCCGACAAGCTGCTGCTGAAGACGCCAATTGCCTTCTCAACCTCTCTGCCAGGCTTGGGAAGCCCAATTCCTCGTGTCGCTGACCAGCTGAAGCTGATGTCTGGCGGCACCATCAAAATGAAGGTGTATGAGCCGGGCAAGCTGGTTCCACCATTTGAAATTCTCGACGCTGTTTCTTCAGGCAAAATCAATTCCGGCTACACAACAGCTGGCTATTGGGCTGGTAAAATTCCTGCAGCTCCACTGTTCTCAGCCGTTCCTTTTGGCCCGGAAGCTGGTGAATACGCGGCTTGGCTCTACTACGGCAACGGCCTGTCTCTGTATCAGGAAATGTACGATCAGGCTGGCTACAACGTAAAAGTTCTGCCATGTGCGATCATCGCTCCAGAGACATCCGGCTGGTTCGCTAAGGAGATCAACTCTCCTGAAGACCTGAAGGGCCTGAAAATGCGCTTCTTCGGCCTTGGCGGTAAAGTCATGCAGAAGCTCGGCGTTGCAACATCCCTGCTGCCAGGCGGTGAAATCTTCCCGGCGCTTGAGAAAGGCGCGATTGACGCGACCGAATTCTCCATGCCTGCCATTGACGCACGCCTCGGCTTCCACAAACTGGTAAAGTATAATTACTTCCCAGGTTGGCATCAGCAGGCGACCGTCTTTGAACTGCTGATCAACAAAGATGTTTGGAACAAAGCAAGCGACACTCACAAAGCGATCATTGAGAACGCATGTAAGGCATCTGTCACCGACAGTTTCGCTGAAGGTGAAGCAATCCAGCACGAAGCTCTGCTCGACAACGTCAACAACAACGGCGTTCAGATCAAGCAGTGGTCTCCTGAAATGCTCGACGTGTTCCGTTCAACATGGAACGACGTTGCTCAGGAAGAAGCTGCAAACGATGCATTCTTCGCAAAGGTTCTGACTGACCTGAACCAGTTCCGCGATAACTACAAAATCTGGAAAGAAAACGCGTTCCTGCCGCGTAAGTAATAAAAACTTGGGAGCGGCTTTTCTTTGCCGCTCCCATTTCTACTATTGGCCTCAGCCTTCCAGACCAGATAGTTGCGGCGTTGACCTGCAAGAGTGAATGCTATGATACAAAATCCTCAGGACACTTCAGATCCAATTGAGCTCTTTGAAGAAATTCTCGAGCACGAAGACACTGACACACAACCCATAGCCGTTGCACTGGATCACTTTGTAAAAGGCGTTGGCCACGTTGTAATGTGGGCCAACCTGCTACTGATCCTTGCAATCGTCACTCAGGTAACAATGCGTTATCTGTTTAACTACAACTTCCCTAAGCTTGATGAACTTCAGTGGCATATCTACGGTCTGGTGACCATGGTGGGCATCTCCTACGCACTGGTTACAGACAGTCATGTACGTGTGGATCTGCTGCACATGCAGCTGAGCCCGCGGACACAGCGCTTCATTGAAATCATCGGCATTTCTGCGCTTTTAGTTCCTTTTATCTACCTCATGGTGGATCAGGGCTATGACTATTTCTACGACAGTTTCCGCGTGAGCGAACGCTCCTCCAGCCCAACTGGCCTGCCTGCGCGTTGGGCACTCAAAGCGGTGATCCCGCTAAGCTTTGTTCTGCTGGGAGTTGCAGCACTCGCCCGCCTTATTCACGACGTTCATGCAATCTGGGTCGACAGTGAGAGCGAGCGGAAAGGGAAGGGCATCCGCCTGATCCTCCTCGCATTCCTTGGCTTTGCTATTGTTGCGTATGGCTTGTCTTTCCTCGTCGAGACCACTGAAGAGAAACTCGTCATCGCGATGTTCCTGAGCTTTATTGCGCTGCTCTTCTCCGGTTACCCAGTTGCCTGGGTTCTGGCAGGTGTCGGCATCGCCTATTGCGGTCTGGCTTATCTGTTCGACAACGACCATATGGCCTGGACTGGCCTTGAGAGCACTTTCACCGGTCTCGACTATCTGACACTGGGCGCTACCGTGAACCGTGTATACGCGACCATGTCCAACGCTGTTCTTGTCGCTCTACCTATGTTCATCTTCATGGGTCTGATGCTGGACGAAAGCGGCGTGGCCGAGCGCTTGATGACCTCCATGCAGAAGCTGTTCGGTACAGTGCGTGGTGGTCTCGCAATCACAGTAACGCTCATCGGCATCATCCTTGCTGCCTCCACCGGCATCATCGGTGCCTCTGTTGTGCTGCTCGGTGTACTCTCTCTGCCGTCCATGATGCAGCAGAAATACTCTAAGTCACTAGCTGCGGGCGTGGTGTCTGCATCCGGTACATTGGGCATCCTCATTCCGCCTTCCATCATGCTGGTGATCATGGCAGACCAGATGGCACTGTCCGTTGGTGATCTGTTCATGGCGGCGGTGTTCCCTGGCGTCATCATCGGTATGCTCTACCTCGTGTACATCTTCGTGATTGCCCTGATCAAACGGGATGCGGCTCCAGTACCTGAAGGTGCGAAGGCACCAGACTGGCACGCCATCAAAGACGTAATGATTGCAGCGCTGCCAACCTTGCTGCTGATCCTTGCCGTGCTGGGTTCTATCTTCGCTGGCCTGACCACACCAACGGAAGCTTCCGGCATCGGCGCGCTGGGTGCGACTGTGCTGGCCCTCGGCTATCGCAAGCTCACATTCCGCAAGCTGGTCAACGTTCTGAAGTCCACCTTCAACACCACTGCTTACATCTTTGCCATCTTCCTTGGCGCCACCATCTTCTCTTACGTCCTGCGTGAAATGGGCGGTGATGCACTGATCGAAGAGATGGTGGCTTCCACCGGCTTTGGTGCCAACGGAACAGTCCTGTTCATCCTGTTCATCGTGTTCCTGCTCGGCTTCGTGCTGGATTGGATTGAGATCACCCTGATCGTGCTGCCTCTAATGCGTCCAATCATCAACGGCCTTGGCCTCGACATTGGTGGCTACGGTGTGATTGATGAGCCTGCACTGATCTGGTTCGTGATCCTTGTGGCTGTGACCCTGCAAACCTCGTTCCTGACACCCCCCGTTGGCTTCGCCTTGTTCTACCTCAAAGGTGTGTGCCCACCGGAGATCAAGCTGACAGACATCTACCGCGGTATCATTCCGTTCGTGCTGCTGCAGTTGCTGGGCCTGATGCTGGTGTACTTCCTGCCTCCATTGGCCACATGGCTGCCATCCGTCGCCTATTAGGATGCCGAGATGAACAACGCAGACCTGATCAAGCAGTTTGAGAGTATCGTGGGCACTCGCCACGTTCTCAGTGACCCAAAAAAGACAGAGCGTTTCCGTAAAGGGTTCCGCTCTGGAGAAGGGGAGGCGATTGCAGTTGTGCGTCCCGGCACACTGTTGGAGCAATGGAAGATACTGGAAGCCTGTGTTGCAGCAGACAAGATCGTCATCATGCAAGCTGCGAACACAGGACTGACGGAAGGGTCTACGCCCAAGGGTACGTATGAGCGCGATGTGGTGCTCATCAACACCAACCGGATGACACAGATTCAGGCCCTGGATGACGGCAAGCAAATCATCAGCTTTCCCGGCTCTACTTTGTTTGATCTGGAGAAAATGCTGGCTCCACTGGGCCGCCAGCCACATTCAGTGATCGGCTCGTCCTGCATTGGTGCCTCTATCATTGGTGGTGTATGCAATAACTCTGGCGGATCGCTCATTGAGCGCGGCCCATCCTACACCGAGCTTTCTTTATTCGCTCAACTCAATGCGGATGGCGAACTGGTTCTCGTCAACCATCTTGGTATTGAACTTGGCAACTCAGCTGAGGAGATTCTGAGCAATCTGGAAAGTGGCAATTACGTTCCAGCTGATGTGAATGACACCAACCAGAAAGCATCAGACAGCGAATACCACAGCCGTGTTCGCGATGTGGATGCTGCCACACCAGCGCGTTTTAATGCGGATAAACGCCGTCTTTATGAGGCCAGCGGCTGCGCAGGTAAGCTTGGCGTATTTGCTGTTCGTCTGGATACGTTCCCCAAAGCGGGTGCTGAAAAGACTTTCTACATCGGCACCAATGATCCGGCAGAACTGACTGAACTGCGCCGCCATATCCTGTCGCACTTTGCGAGCCTTCCGATTTCAGCGGAGTACATGCACCGCGAAGCCTATGACATCTCAGAGAAGTACGGCAAAGACACCGTGGTGATGATCAACCACCTCGGCACAGATCGCCTACCAACCTTCTTTGCCCTAAAGGGTGCCGTGGATGCTTATCTGAACAAAATCAGCTTCCTGCCCAAAAACCTGACAGATCGCTTTATGCAAGTATTTGCGGAGGTTTGGCCGGATGTTCTGCCAAAACGCATGAGCCAGTACCGCAGAGATTATGAACACCATCTCATCCTAAAGATGAGCGATGAAGGCATCGATGAAGCGGGAACTTTCCTGAAGGACTTCTTTGCATCACGCTCAGGTGACTTTTTCGCCTGTGATGCGAAGGAGGGCAAGATGGCTGCACTTCACCGCTTTGCTGCGGCAGGTGCTGCAATCCGTTACAAAGCAGTGCACGAAGATGCTGCGGAAGACATTCTTGCGCTGGACATCGCATTGCGCCGGGATGATCGAAGCTGGTTTGAGCAATTACCCGCACATATCGAAGACAAGCTGATCCACCGGCTCTATTATGGCCACTTCATGTGCCATGTGCTACATCAGGATTACATCGTGAAAAAAGGTGTGGATGTAGCTGCCCTCAAGCAAGAGATGCTTGAGATTTTAGACACACGCGGCGCGGAATATCCGGCGGAACACAATGTCGGACACATCTATAAAGCGAAACCCGATCTGGTCGAGTTCTATAAGTCCATAGACCCCACAAACAGCTTCAATCCGGGTCTTGGTAAAACATCCCGTTGCAAACACTACCACTGATTAAAAGGCCAGAGTGACCACTCTGGCTTATGTTCTTTTTGTGCTTTCGCGTGCGGAGATTGTGTAGCTCAAATCAACAATCGGAGTCGAAGGTGCACCTTCCTCGCCAATCACCATTGCACCGGCAAGACGACCGATCTCTCGCAGCGGAGTGGTCACCGAGGTGATGCTTGGAACGGTCTCGGATGAGATGCCCAGATCATTAAAACCGCAAATGCCAAGCTCTTCAGGAACCTTGATGCCGCGTCGCTGACATTCAAACAGCACACCCACAGACAAGTCATCGTTGTTGCAAAAAACTGCATCGCACTCGGGAAACTGCGAGGTGAGCTTATCCAGCAGGGTTGCACCCAACCGCACGTTGGAAGGCTCGTTCGTCACCGCAATGCACTGCTCACGTAACTCGCCATTGTCTTTGATTGCTTTTTTGAAGCCAGCCAGACGTTTCAGAGAACGCGGGTCCATTTGCGCACCAATGAAGCCGATGTTTTTGTAACCCGAATCGATCAGATGTTGCGTCGCCGTCTCTGCGGCCTGATCATGTGAGAAACCAACAATCATATCGATGGGTTTCGGGCTGATGTCCATAATCTGCACGACGGGAACACCTGCATTTTCAAGCATTTGCCTGGTTTCGTCAGTTTGCTCAAGACCAGAAATGATCACGCCGGAGGGAGTAGGGTTCAGGAATGATCGCAGGATGCGTTCTTCTTCCTGCGAGTCGTAATTGGTGTAACCGATCTGCATATTAAAGCGCGATCCGTGCAACGCATCGCTGATTCCGCCAAGCACATCAGTAAACACGTTGTTCGAGATGGAAGGGACCATAACCACGATGGAGCTGGACTTATTTGACGCAAGAGTAGAAGCAGACTGGTTTGGCACATAGCCAAGTTTTTTCACAGCAATTTCAACTTTCGCACGCAATGCCTCAGACACCTTTTCCGGTGAGCGAAGTGCGCGGGAAACTGTGATTGCACTAACGCCAGCTTCTCGTCCAACATCTACAAGCGTTGGTTTTGGCATCAAAAAATTCTCCCTATTCCTGAGCGCCTTTGTAGATATTTCAGATACCTCTTGCAAAATGATTGCGCAATCATTTATGATCAAATTCTCTTAGGAGGAAAATTAGGGCCGTGGAAGACTATAAAAAATCAGTATTTGTCGTCATGGGTGTTTGTGGCGTCGGCAAAACTTCAGTGGCACGCGCTTTGGCTACGTGTTTACCGGCGACCTATGTCGAGGCCGATGATTTTCATCCTGAAGGCAATATTGAAGCAATGGGTCGGGGGCATCCGCTAACGGATGATATGCGCCGACCTTGGCTGAATGATCTTTCGCAAGCGATCGTTGACTTAAACAAACAAGAAGCAACACCTGCAGTTGTTGTTGCGTGTTCCGCCCTTAAGCGGTCTTACCGCGACATCATCCGCACTTATTTGCCTCATGCCTGTTTTATCTTCCTTTCAGGATCAAAAGATATCATTCGCGAAAGAATGCTCAATCGGCAGGATCATTTCATGCCACTTGAGCTGTTGGATAGCCAGTTAGAAATTTTGCAGCCTCCGTCTTTGGACGAGCTGCACATCAACGTCGACGTGAGTGGCGCTAAAACTGACATCATCAATCAAACTTTGCGCCAGATCATGCCGGAAACTGTGGCCTAAGGCCGCCAATATCGAATACTCTTCAGGGAGGTACTGTGAGTATGAAGTTTTTGAAATTTGCAGCTGCAGCAGTCATTGCAGCATCCACCGCCACAACGGCACTTGCAGCAGATTATTCTCTGCGTTTCCAGTCTTCTGACCCAGCTGGTAACCCAAACTTTGAACTTCAGCAGGCTTGGGCAGCACGTGTTGGCGTTCTTACCAACGACCGCGTTAATGTTGAAATGCTGCCTGTTGGCACAATCGTTCAGCACACTGAAACTCAGGACGCTGTTGCAGCAGGCATCATTGACGGTCACATCACCGACACCTCTTACTTCACCGGTAAAGATGCAGCCTTCGGTCTGATCGCAAACCCGGTTGGCGCATACGGTTCTCCATCCGAAATGCTCAACTTCATGGAGTACGGCGGCGGCAAGCAGCTGATGAACGAACTGCTGAACCCATATGGTCTTCAGTTCATCGGCGCGAGCACTCCGGGGCTCGAAGCCTTTATCTCCAAAGTTCCTCTGGACGGCGTTGATGACCTGAAGGGTCTGAAAATGCGTGCACCAGAAGGTCTGGTACAGAACGTATTCGCTGCAGCAGGCGCAGCACCTGTGAACCTGCCTGGTTCTGAAGTGTTCACCGCGCTGGATAAAGGCGTGATCGACGCAGCAGACTACACAGTGTTCTCAACCAACCACCAGCAGGGCATGCACGCTGTAGCAGGTCATCCGGTGTATCCAGGCTTCCACTCCATGCCATTGGTTGAAGTTTCCATGAATAAAGAAACATGGGACAGCATGCCAGCCGACATTCAGGCAATCCTGGAAATGTCTGTGCGTGATTACGCACGTGACATTACTGCTCAACTATCCATGCGTGATGCTGTTGCAGTGGCAGAAGCTATTGCAGATCCAAACATCACCGTTCACAATTGGTCTGCAGAAGAGCGTGCTAAGTTCCGTGCAATTGCACGCTCTCAGTGGGAAAAAGTTGCTGCGAAATCTGATAACGCAAAACGCGTTTACGCGGTACTGTCTGCTTACCTGAAAGAGCAGGGTCTGCTTGCTCAGTAAGCTGATTTAAATCGCGTGAAACATACCGGACCGTCAAATTCCCCGACGGTTCGGTACCTAGCGGGGAGGCAGGGTGAATGTCAGATCACGAAGAAAAAGACGCTGGCCAAAGAGCCATACCTGAAGCGGGGCTGTTCGGGCGCATAATAGCAAAACTCAGCGCACTCTTTTCACTTGCAATCGTATCGTCTGCGGCAATTCTGATTTTTGAAGTCGCTATGCGGTATCTGTTTAATTCACCAACCATTTGGGCCCACGAAACCGTCATCTTCCTGACGGCGACAACATTCCTG
The DNA here is from genome assembly GCF_001623285.1 of Pseudovibrio sp. Ad26. Classification (NCBI taxonomy): domain Bacteria; kingdom Pseudomonadati; phylum Pseudomonadota; class Alphaproteobacteria; order Hyphomicrobiales; family Stappiaceae; genus Pseudovibrio; species Pseudovibrio sp. Ad26. Next base: position 63,295 of record NZ_LMCE01000049.1, on the reverse strand, counting down.
TTTGGTGGTCTTTACTGCGCATCGACAAACAAACACATCCGTGTGGTTCTGATTTACGATGCACTCTCTCCCGAGCTTCGGCGTGTCTTTAACGTTGCTATCTCCATTGCCTGTGCACTCGCCAGCGCCTTGTTCTCCTGGGCAGGCTGGCTCGTTGTAAAACGCGCAATCTGGACACCCGCCGGCGATTTCCGTCTGGAGACCTCCGGCTCTGCATGGAACCCGCCAACACCAGGTCTGCTAAAGCTGTTCTTGCTTGGTATCCTTATTCTCATGTGCCTGCAATTTGCAATTCTGGCCGTCAACTACGCTAAGAAAAAATGACCGATTTACTCGTCCTGATCCCGGATTTTAAAGCTCTGGGCATCGAGCTGGCTACGGTTCTGATGTTCGGCTCATTGCTTCTGCTGCTGCTGACAGGCATGCCTCTTGCTTTCGTCACACTGCTTGTTGCTCTCATTTTCGCACTGGGCTGGTTCGGCCCGGGCGCCGTGCCGCTGATCGTCAGCCGCATCTTCAGCTTTGTGAATTCCTTCGTTTTCGTCTCCGTTCCCATGTTTGTGCTCATGGCCGCGATCCTGGATCGATCGGGCATAGCCAAGGACCTGTTTGACGCCATGCGCCTCGTTGGCGGGCGTCTGCGCGGTGGCATCGCCATCCAGACGCTTCTCGTGGCTGTTGTTTTGGCGGCTATGTCCGGTATCATTGGTGGTGAGGTTGTTCTGCTTGGCGTGATCGCCCTGCCACAGATGCTGCGCCTCGGCTACGACCGCAAACTTGCCATTGGCGTGTGCTGTGCAGGTGGCGCTCTGGGTACAATGATCCCGCCATCCATCGTGCTGATCATCTATGGTCTGACCGCCAGTGTCTCCATTGGAGATCTGTTCACGGCAGCGTTCTTCCCAGGCCTGATGCTTGCAGGCATGTACGCCGCCTATATTCTGTTCCGCGCCTATTCCAACCCAGAAGTCGCACCAATTCCGGAAGCTGGCGAGATCTCAATAGCGGAAAAAATGCGCCTCCTGAAAGGCTTGTTCCTCCCAATCCTCGTTGTGGTGTTCGTTCTCGGCTCCATCTATGGCGGTATCGCAAGTGTGACCGAGGCCTCTGCAATCGGTGTGCTCGGTGTAACTATCTCAACCATCATCCGCCGTGAATTTTCAGTCAAGCTCATCATGGGAGCGGCCAAACAAACACTTTCAACCGTCGGTATGATCGTCTGGATTGGAGTAGGGGCCTCTGCACTGGTCGGCGTGTTCAACCTGATGGGCGGTATCCGCTTTGTTCAGGCCCTGATCACAGGTATCTCCGATGATCCAACCATCGTGATCCTATTCATGATGCTCATCCTGTTTGTGCTTGGCATGTTCCTAGATTGGGTTGGCATCGCACTGCTTACCATGCCGATCTTCGTACCAATCGTTTCACAGCTTGGTTATGACCCAATCTGGTTTGGTGTTGTCTTCGCCATGAACATGCAGGTCAGCTTCCTGTCACCACCATTCGGCCCCGCAGCCTTCTATCTGAAGAGTGTGGCACCGCCCGATATAAGTCTGGGCGAAATCTTCAGGGCACTACTGCCGTTCATCATGATCCAGATTGTCGCCGTGGCCCTGCTGATCATCTTCCCCGGGATTGCAGTCAGCTAAGAACAACAACAATAACCACGCTGAAGAAAGAGCCTGCGGCGGCCACCGCAGGCTCTTTTACTATTTAAGCCTAAAGTCTTCAGGCAATCACACACTGCTGTATCGTCTGTTATCTGCAGTCCCTCTTATTTCTTTTTGCTAGATCACCCATTCCCGCTCTACACGAAGCAGCATATCTACAGTGCCAATTTCTTGGAATAGTCCTCTCTCAAAGCACTCAAACGATCTGTCGGTAGGGAGCTGGAGCAAGCAACGAGAGCATAGATTTTAGATCTTCAGACAAACGTTCCAGCTCAGGCTGCAAATGCTCAACTTTCTCCCAGTCTTCTGCGCAATTTCTGAATTAACTTTGGCATGCAATTCAGCCTCATGGCACCAGCTGCTTACAACTCGCGGATGCGTCGCCTCAAAATTTTGCAGTGCTTCTTCTACCACAGGCAACCAAGAGAGATCTTACTCGCTATGAGTTTATTGATAAGCTTCTTTTTTGCCTGACTTTCTTTCAACTGAGAAATAGCATCTCGCACTTCAATCTGTTAACCAGTCAAATAATAAAGACTCACCAACACATCGTCTAGCGGCATTTTAGATCGTCTGTCAGCAGGAATAGTTAATTCCAATCCTGCTGTAAGGTGGGTCTTCAACAACTCTAACTCATGCAAATTCTTTAGCTTGGGCTCAGTCATCAAAGGAGGATCAAACTGCTTAAACTCAGACACTTCATGCGATAAAATTCATGAAACCTCATAGGCTTCAGCTTTCGCGCACTTGTGCTGTGATGAGCAGAGAATTTAGAGAGTGTATGATAGGTCTTAGAAACCAGTTCACGCAGCCTTCCCAGAACTGAACTGTCTAAGTTGCCCTGTTTTTCAGCTCTGATGACCGTTTTACATTGCTTGCCCAGCTCGATAATCGCAAATGCAGCATCGCCTTTTGACTCATTTTTTGCACGCTGCGCCAAGACGTTACGCACATCACCAAAAGGGTTTCGGTTGTCTTTTTCGGTCACTTGCCGCTTGGAGTGTACGCCTCGGCCATTATAATGCGGATTTGAAACCACATCTTTCAGTACAGACCGAGCTTCACCTTCCTCAATCAGACTGTCCTGAGTAAAAGAAAGAGAGCCCGCTTCGGTGGCATCAGGACGCGATTGATGGTGTTCTGTAGTCAGTCCATAAATCGGGAATAAAAAGTTTCAACCGCTGCAAACCCCAGGACCTTAACTGCGTTACCTGCATCGTCTCTGTCAAATTTTGTTGAATGCCAAAGCCCAGCATTTGGCACATCGTTCCGGTCACGCAGTCCTTGCTCAACACCAAAACATTCAACCTTAAACTTTACCGTATAGCCTAAAGCAAAGTGACACATAACTTTTTTGCGTTGTAAGCATATTGTTGTTCAAATACTTAATCACCGATGACATCAAAATGATAAGCACAGATCCAGGTTCTGTTATTGCTAAATTTAATCGGAGTGAGAAGAGTATTAGCCTGAGCAATTAGCTTTGGCTTGGGAGAAATGCCAGTTAGCAACTTGATGACACCCCCTTGTCGCCAAGAAACGAAGAAGTACCCAATGACTTCGCTTGCAGGAGTGGCCCTATCTATAGTTCTGAGGAGCCTCTACATATTACTTTGGCATTTCTCCCAAAATATTCTCTATTTGTTTTTAAATCACGATTTCATCATACCATAGTAAAAATCATTACATTTTAAGTATATATTTTTTATTTAAATAACAAATAGCTATATTATCATAAGATTATGTATATTAATATTTTTAAATTATATAATTTCACGCATAACTCTTAGCAATACAGAATTAAAATTATTTGCATTGTGACTAATGCAATATGAATATATTTTATTGTAGTTTTACTTAAGGTCAGCGATATTTAGATCTTATTCTTAAAAATAAGCAGTCCCCTCCCTTCAGTTGAACAGATCTTCAAAAACTGGAACGGCGTACCCTACTTCGTGCTTACAAAACGTAGCTTGCGCCATTTTACAGTTAGCATGTTTTCTTGAAAGGATTACCCTGTGTTACGAACTTTTTTGACTGTTGCGAGCATTGTGCTCGTAACTCAAACCTTGGGCACCATCTCCGTACACGCCACCCCTATTACCCAACAGGCAGACCAAACGGGCACTCCGAGTTGGGTGAACTGCGCTGACGAAGGCAAACACTGCTACCCTGACAGTGATGGCGTCATCACAATGCGATACGGTGAAGGAGACAATTACACCTACATCCTCACCCAGGGTTTAAATAGAATTTCCTGTAATAATTTTTGGGGTAATCCGTCCGACGGTAAGAACAAGAAGTGCGCGTACACTACCACTAACTTACTGAATGTTGCCTCTGAAAACAGTTATGTTGACGTCGCAAACCAAGGCGAAACGTTCAAACTGCCTTATACAGGCAAGATGCACTGGTTTAGATATGGGAGTGGCAACAAGTGGATGTACACCGTGATGTCAGGTAACGGTGAGCAGTCAGTCGCGTGCACTAACGACTACTTCAATTACAATCCAAGCGATGGCACCACCAAAGTATGCCAGTATAGCCAGAATGCATACTACACACTGTCAGAAAACGATACACTTACAGAATGCGCTACCCAAGGACAAAGCTGCGCTCCCCAAGTGGGGGATGTAGTTCTCATGCGCTATGGTATCGACGATAAATTTGATTGGCGCTTTGTACATGCAGCGACCAACACCTATGCGTGCAACAATGAGACATTTGGGACTAATCCGATCCACAAAACCAAGCGTTGTTATTGGATGGCCGTAGCACCGTCGGCAATCAGTACATTTGGGCAATGGTCTAAAGTTGGATCCTGTAACGGTAAGGGATGCTCGATTTTGGAAACTATTGCTACCGGCACCACACGTACTAATACCTGGTCTACGACGGTAGACTGGTCGACCACGGTCACAGAATCTGTAGAGGAGAGTTTTGAGGTTCTAGGCGCTGGTGGAAAGGTCAGCGAACAGGTATCGGTGAGTTTTGCATTGTCAGAGAATTTCCAAACGGCGCTATCTCGTTCTGTGACAGAGACCTTTACTGCTATTTGTAATCCAGACAAGCAGGCCAGCAATCGCGCACTTTTCCAATTCCTGACAAAGACAACCGAGAGTTGTCTGGAGAGCTTAAATTGCACAGGAACCACCTTTACAAAAGATTATACCTGCGTCTCCAATCCTCCGACTGGCTATGGCGGTCCGCAATGCGTTCCAGGTTATTGCAGAGAAGATGACCAACTCTGCCTAGAGCCTTGTGCTGAGTGGTAAGTATCTTAAAGGCGGCGTCTTTATCTTGCGCCGCCTTTCCACTCAAATCACTGAGTTCATGTACAAAATCAGGCCGCAACCTTAAAGCTGACACTCCATGCGCTGCTTTTCTTGTGACAACCCTTCGCGAAGTTTCTCAATTAAGAACTCGGCTTGCGGTGTAAGAACACGGCCCTGGATCCGATTGACGCAGACGTTGTAGTCCATGGACACATCTAACGGCAAAACTTTGATGGCGGCATCTTTAGGTGGATGAAAGGCTGTTATCATATCAAGAATGCTCAAGCATTCTAATGAATCTACAAGTAATGGCAGTTGGCTCGGCGCATCCGCGCTGATCCTGGTATCTGGAACGACACCCACATGCTCCAAGGTTCTCAAAATGAGCTTACCATACAATGTAGATTCTGACGGTAAAATGCTCGGGTACTTGCCAAAATCGGACACTGAAACTTTCTTCTGAGTTGCAAGTTCATGCGTAATTGGCATGATGCCCACCATCCGCAAGGTGGTCAAAACCACACTTTCAATATCTGGATGGGGCAGCTTAGGAGTTCCTATTCCAAGGTCAATTTCCCCTCTGCGCAGCTTCCAAATCTGAGTATCCCGTCCTCCCACAGAAACAATCAGATTAGTATCTGGCCAACGATCTCTCACGGCCCGGATAGCATTACTGAAGAGGCGCAGTTGTGCTCCAGGCACAACAATCATCACCCTGAGGACTTGCTCACTACCGCGACGCAGTGATTGAACAGACTGATCAATATGCTCCAGCTGATCAAACATATCCTTACATTCTTGGTAGAGCGCATCTGCTTCTACGGTTGGTCGCAGGCGCCCCTTTTCATTGACGAAGAGGTCAAATCCCAATGTCCGTTGAAAATTACTGATATGCTTACTAACGGTAGGTTGCGCAAGTTTAAGCTCTGACGCTGCCTGAGTAAGACTTCCATTCTCATAGATTGCTCGAAAGATCTCAAGTCTCTGAATGGTCAATGTACTCAATTACCCTCCTCCGCCTCATAGCTTATAGCTATAGGACCTTCAATTTCTTTTTGTTGCGGTGGCCTAATGAGTTGCTTACTCACTGTCCGTAGTTTTACTAGAACGCAAAATGAAAATGGAACGAACCGAATGTAATGAGCGACGATAAGTAACGAGAGACCGCATTCCGCGTTACATTTAATCTCTTTGTTTAACTCGAGGTTGCGATAGTGTGCATTTCGGACTGAGATCTATATTCGCTGTTAGTAGATGTCAATAATACTGCGATTAATTTTGATGTTATTAAGTAGTAACTTCTCCAAATTAATATGAAATATGTAGTAATAATGTATTTCCTTGTTAAATATCCTATTTTTAAATTTAAAATATAGATTAATGCATTTATTAGACAAGTAAAACTCCAAAGCAACACTAACTACCTTAATTAGAGCCAGAGGTGATGCTTGTCTGATTGGTGCTACAACTATTCCACAGAACCAAGACGACGCCCCGTGAGTTGCTGTGCTTCGGACCCACCTTCCAAACAGAAAATCCAGCGAACGTCGCGAATTCGATTTACACGTGGCGATAAGGTTAGAGAATTTATTTTATGGATACTCAGATGCTCTCTGGTATTAGATTGCGAGTTGTTGTTTCGACTCTCGCAGTTATTGCAGTCATGCTTGCGCTCCAAAGTGCTTTAAGCTTACTTAAGTTTCGAACACTGGTCGTCGAGGCAACGTCATCTCGGTTGCAAGTCACAGCAAACGCTATTGATGTGGTTATCCGGCGCGCGGAGGCTGTCGGCCTTAGTATGCACGAAATATCCGATCTGAACGCGTTGGTCGAGCGCGAACGCTTACGTGACCCAAAGATACATCAAATTCTTCTCTTTAATCTTCAGGGCACCATTTTGGCTCAATCTGGAGATCGCAATGTCTTGCACGAGGATATGCATGAGGTTCTGCCTCGGGTTCTGACGAGTGATGATAAAACCATAACGCGTGAAAGCGGGGAATATCTGTACGCTGGCCGAATTCTGAGAGATTCTTCAAACTCCATTATGGGAGCTATCCTAATCTCAGAGCATACTAAAGAGCTATCAGCAGAGGTGAGAGACACATGGTCCCGTCTCACACTTAAGTATCTGGGGATTTTTGCAGTCGTTGTGGCTTCAGTAAGCCTTTTCTCTTTGTTTCAACTATATGCTCCAAAATACTTTTTCAGGAAGTCTGGTAAGGCGAATTTGGGAACTCTTGTTCCCAAGGGTTCTGATGAGCTGCAAAAGCAGATATCGAAGGGCAGGAAGGTGCAGGAAACTGCACTAACTGATCTTTCGAAAATCTCCAAACTCAGCGCAGTTACCAAACTGAGCGATCGGCTTGAGGAAAGTTGACGCGATGATGTTTTCAAGGTTCGCAAGGCATTTTTTGCTTACTATGTCAGTTGCTATGTCGCTGGCAGCATTGTTGAGTGTTGTTGTTACTCTGGCCGAGTTTAATTCTGGCCTAAACCCATTCTTGCTTGCTAAGGCACGTAGCGTAAGTGAGTCCGTCAAGCAAAATCTGGAATATGCTAGTGAGATTGGTATTCCATTCTCTGAAATTAGAGGAGTGAGCAAGTACCTCACTGATCTAACTGCAGAACACAGGGAAATAAGTGGCATTTCAATTGTTGCTGCTAATTCTTCCGTGCATTTGGGAGAGAGTGAGACACGCCTGCTGGAGATAGAGAATACCAAAAGCAAGGTTATTTTACTTGCTCAGCAAACTCTCGACTCCATCTCAAAGTTAGGAACCTTTATTTTTGGTTCTGATAATAGGAAACAGACGGTTTTAACGGATGTAGTTGTGAACGGCGCTACTGTTGCGCGAGTGCAAACAACTTTGGATGAGAACTACGTCAATAGCCAGCTCACCAGTATCTTTCTAGATACATTTGTTCTTCTCTTGGCAGCATGTCTGATTGCGGTTGAAGTCGTGGTTGTTTGTGTCAATTCAACCATAACAGTGCCATTTCGACTTGTTGAAACAGCCATAGTAAAATGTGCCAAAGGGCATTTGGGCACATATCATGGCTCTGATCGTAAAGATTGGGCCGGTCGGTTCATTGCAGCGATGAATCGGCAAAACGCAAAAATTCGTAAAACACTTGAGCAGCTACTGCAGGCCAAACATATAGCGCAGGATGAGGTGCGCGCTTTCGCTAAGAAATACAAACTGTATCGTGTTGAAGAAGGTAATAAGGCATCCGTTACGGATGCACGGATACCGCTTTTTGTATTTTGCTTAGCTGATGAACTTCAAAAGTCGTTTCTACCGTTTTTTTCCATGGAGTATTACGGTGAAAACGATTGGTTTGAGAAAGACATCATGATGGGGTTGCCAATTTCAGCCTTCATGCTTGTCGTCGCTATCATTTCACCGTTTTCAGGACAACTTATCGAACGTTTCAGCAATAAAAAACTGTACCTCGCTGGTCTGATACCTGCAATCGGTGGTTATATTTTCTGTATTTTAGCACAAGACGCAAATGACATTGTTATTGCTCGTTCGATTACGGCAATCGGCTACGGGATTATTACAATCAGTTGCCAGAGTTATATTGCTACTGTCGCAGAAGAAGGGAGCCGCGCAAAAGCAATGGCAACCTATGTAGGTGTTACCATGACAGCCACCATGTGTGGAACTGCAATTGGTGCAATTTTGGCCGATTGGGTTGGTTACAAGCCAGTTTTCGTAATCGCTATCAGTCTTATGATCCTTGCAGGTTTTCTGGGATGGCGAATGCTGCAGACCGAGTTGCCAAGCCTCAAGTCCGAAGCCACCTCAACAGCGTCAAAAGCAGGTAGACCGTTCATAACGCTCATAGGGAACACGCAGTTTGTGGCAATCCTAATGTTTTGTGCAATTCCGACCAAAATCGTCCTCACAGGATTCCTTTACTTCTTTGTTCCGATCTATCTGGCGAGCTTAGATGCCAGTCAATCTGAGATTGGTCGAATTATGATGGCCTATTCCCTGATCATTATACCAATTAGCCCACTGGCTTCTCGTCTTTCTGATCAGCTTGGGAAAAATCTTTCAGTGATCACTTATGCAACAATAGCCTCAGGAGTGGCTCTGCTGGCTCTTTACCAAAACACAAACGTTATCTCTGTGTTTATCGTGGTCGCTTTGGTAGGCCTCGCCCATGCCTTCATCAAGGCCCCTATTATGGTTGCGGTAATGGAAGCAGTCGAGAAGGACCAACAAATTAGCAGAACCGGTGCGCTGAGTTATCTTCGTATGTTCGAACGTGTCGGCAGCGCTGCTGGTCCACTTATCGTGGCAGCACTGCTTGTAAAGCAAGAATATACCACCGTCGCCGCATTTCTGGGTGCTGCGATTATTGGCGCGGGAATCATAATGCTTCTGGTCTCACGCTCCTCAAAACAGGAGGCACAAGTTCATGCCTAAAGTGATGCTCATCATTGCCGCTCTTGTTTTAATGACAGGGGCAACAAGAGCCAGAGAGGACGTCCTGGAACCTTATCAGGTACACATGATTGTTTGGCGAGGCTGTGAAGAGGCTTGCAGAAGCTTCACTCATTACTTCGAGAGCAGAAAGCTTCCTGTAAACGTGACCGTTACTGACGTGGCGAAAGACAAAGGCCTCTTGCCGGAAGTGAAGCAGCGGCTACTTAACGAGCGACCTGATCTTGTTATCACCTGGGGAACAACAGTCACTCGTTCTCTCATTGGCACGATTGACGATTACGGTACAGGCTCAGGTTTGGGTGACATCCCATCCCTTTTTATGATTGTCGCAGACCCGGTTCGCGCAGGCATTATCGTAGACCATGAAACCTCAGGTAGGCTCTTGGTAACCGGCGTGCACAATCGTGTAAATGAGACGGTTCAGCTCAAGCACATTTTTGAGTACCACCCCATAAAGCGCCTTGCAGTTATTAACGAGCCTAATGCAGTTAACTCGCGCCAGAACACTCAGAAGTTGGCAGCTCTTTCAGATCAACTAGGTTTTGAAGTCATTGCTCTTGAGTATAGTCTTGGCGCAGACGATCGCGCAGATCCAGCAGAAATTCCGCTCAAAATTGCTGAGGCCAAAGCCTTGGACGCAGACGCGTTGTATGTGGGATCCAGCTCATTTAATCTCGAAAACCGACGAAGTTACACCGAAGCTGCGATATCAGAAAACCTCCCGGTTTTCAGCGCATATGAGCAAATGGTTCGTGATGGTATGGCCCTTATGTCTGTTTCTAACAGTTACAAAAATGTGGGCAAATTAGCAGCCTCGCAAGCCTACCAAATTCTATTTAAAGCGCAGCCGCCTGGGAAGTTATCAGTCAAGGCTCTCGAGCGATTTTCGGTGCTCGTAAACATGCAAGCCGCAAACCGATTAAGCCTCTACCCTCCCTTGTCGATCATTAGCATCGCAAAGATTGTTCAATGACAATTGTATTAGCTGATTGGCACTCATGGCCCTGACAGGCTGTGGGTTAGCTTATTTCCAAATGATCTGCGCCGAATGTCTTTGCCCCACGTCTCAGCTGCATTACTGACAGTCCTTGCATTTTTCCAGTTGCTCGCCCCTACTCAAATAGCTGATCTGTTCACTTGGTGTTGATGACAACCAACATCGCCTTTAGCACCTCATGCGGCTCGCTCAGTCTCATATTCACGATTTGCTCTACATTTTAGCCACTGAAGTGTTTTGTAAAAGACCCCGCATTCCCCCTCCTACGTTTCATTGCTTTTAGCAATAAGGCCTTCAATTTCTTTCTGTTGTGAAAGTCCAAGGCCTAATTACTTTCTGCAAATGAAATTGCTGAGAAGTTGGATACTAGAGGAAGGGTAAGCAATGCAGTTTTCAAATTACAATATTCAAATCAGGAAGCTATCTCAAATCTTTACCTGGGCAATTCTGGCTTTAGGAGCTTTTTAATTCTTGTTGGGAGTTGGGTTTTTCGAGCAAAAGACAGCGGAGATCGACGCGGCGAGCTACACGCGCTTCTATGCATTCTGGGGTAAGGGGCTTTTGATTGCCGTTCTTGGAAAGCTCATCCTACTTTACTTTATAGAAAATCGCAGATTTCTCAACAAACGGCACCATTGGTTTCTACGCCTATTAATCACACTGCTATTTGCTCTCCTTGTTGTTTTGCCTCTCGTAGGCGGAATGAGAGTGCTGGTAAATGAAGGATTTAGCAGCTACTTGGGACTTACTTTGGCTAGCAGGATGCGTGGGGATAGCGTATATTTTCTAGCTGAGTTGCACACTGCACTGGCCTATGCGCTTGGCTGTGCCACAATTGTCTATGGCTTGAGCTGGGCGGTAAATTACATTCACTCTGTGAACAGAGAACTGTCCCACATTATTCTACAGGATCCATATGCTTAGAGGTGAAGCTTCGCAATAAAGCCAAGCCGGCAACTTTATCAAATTTCACTCTATGAGAAACACCGCCGCCTTTAGCACGTCATGTAGCTCACTCAGTCTCATATTCGTGGTTTGCTCTACATTTTAGTGTTTTCCAAAAGAGCCCGCATTCATCCTCGTCCTCCTCATAACTAGCAGCAACAAAGGTCATTCTCCCAAGTGATCTCATAGGGCTTAAGGAAGGGAAGACGTTTGGCAGCCTCTATATAGTCCCTGAGGTTCTGGTCGCCATGATCAGATTTAGGCGTGAAGCGAATGATCTCAGCCATAGACTTGGGCTTCGCGTATACGGATTGCCTCAAGAAGGTCAGAAATAGCAATAATGGGCTGCGTTAGTGTCTCAGCCTCCGCTGAGTGGCCCTGGTCCTGAAGGCGGTTTTGTTCTTCGATCAGGTGGTCCAGCAGCAGCACATGAGGGGCATCGGCCCAGATCCGGAATTTCCGGAACGAGTAACAAGCAAATGGTGCAGCCCCAGCCTCCAAGGCATTGCATCCGCCAACTTCACAGGACCCTATTTCTGTGAGCTCAGCATCATACAAAAGCGAGGAGGAGGGTTTCACACACATTCTGATCCTCCGATGCCGTGACGATACGCCCCATGAAACGGTCGGCAATCGGTATAAAAGCCGCACCAACATGCTCTTCCATAAGTTGGAAATGGTCAACACTCGCATCAACATAGGCCTGTCAACTCTGAGGACTGGCATGACCTGCGTAGGTTGCAATTACCTCTGCAGCGCAACCAACCATGACAAGCATTGTGAGCAAGGTATGCCGAACCCGGCGAGGATTACCTTTAATCAGCTCACCAGTGATTGGACTAATCAGTGGCGTCGAGCCTAAAAAATCTTGGTAGATACGAAAGAGCATGCGAATACTACAATAACTCGTACCATCTATTGGTCTGCGCGGTTTTGGGAATAATGGCGCCTCTGCAAGTGGTACACCTTTGGACAACCTCAGTTTAACATTTTCATGGATATCCATCTGTAAAACGTGGCTAGGCGTCGGGAGATGCGTTTCCATGGCATAAACATCCTTCACTCAGGGATGCCTCTTTGTTTTGCCATTGGAACTCGCAGAAAGTATCCACTATTGTCTGAACGGAAGTCACAAACCTTCATAACCAAGAGCTGAACTGGTCTTAATCCTATGCCGCAAAACATCCTCAACACAGTATAATCCTTGAGGGATAAGGTGCCCGAGCTATATGCGTCATCTAGGGCCACCTTGATGACTTAAAAAATGCAATGAAATCAATCACATCTTCCTCAATCAAATTCCCTCCGTATGCCATCCATGGTTTAATTAAGGCCTTCCACATTGCGACACCTGTTGAGCGCTGCTGTTGCGCCATGATAATAACCTCGCAGGAAATTGCTGCCATAGACAAATTAAATTGGTCGTGATGGGATTGTGCTGAAGCTACGACTGTTCGCAATGCTGAGTAGCAGGTATGCGAATTTCTAGTTTCCGCCAAAACTCGAAACACTCGCTTGATTTTCGTAAAAAGTGGAGCACTTGTGAGTTTTCTAAAGCTTTGAAAATGCAGATGCTTCCTATCTCCGAGAATATGGATCGGCCAAGTATCCTCTTTGGGGTTAAAGCTCACTCCATAAGCAAGTACCGCGTGCTCCGAATGGTCGAACTGGGCGAGGGAAGCTTCTATTGTCTTATCCATTACGTTCTTCTTCCGCTCTTAATCCTGCCTCATAAGCAATTCGCGTGAGCTGATCGCCACGATATTTTGATGCACTGGCGCTCAAGTAACTCCAGCCACCAAGATAATTCGCTATACGGTCAAGTTGCCCGCTTTTAATGTTTTCTACGATTGCCCAATTGGTTAGCTCTTGAACCTAGGCATGACGCAGGGCATGCAGATTAAGATCCTTCACGATCCGATCCACAAGTTTGCCACTGGCTGGTCGCCCTCCAGAATAGTAGCCAATCGATCGGAAATCGGAATAACTCTATCTGCGGTTTTGGCGTTAGGTTCCCTTCTGCGTGGGTCCTCGGGATCATCCGGCCGTCTGACGATGGTGACCGTCATTCTCTGAATGATCAACATCGTCTACCTTCAACTGAAGCAATTCACCTTCACGGATACCCGTGGTCACCAAAAGGTTCACCAGTGCCCAGTTCCTTTGGCAAATGGTTTCGTTCTGCCAGATTTCTGCTGGATCTCCGTTGAGAATGAACTTTACAACCGATGATAATTCAACTTCTGAAAATGCAGCCCGTATCCGTGAGGAGCGCATTTTAACTTTATGCTCGCGCAGGAGGGTAATCATTTTTTTTCGGGCATTTGACAATGAACGCCTGTCGGCCGCTGGAACCTGGGCCTCACCAATACGGGCTATAAGATTTATGTATTCGATTGCTGTTGCGATACGCCGGTTCTTGGTGGCATTGATGACGCCATCACTTCGGGAAAAGCCAGCACCACGACGTATCTCAGCTACTGTGGTCGAGTTTAATCTCCGAAGCGCAGTCGTGGTAACGCCACATAGTTCTGCGAGCTCCGACACCTCTGAGAGGTCGATAAGCTCACCATTTTCAAGACGCTCATTCTGATCAATACCCATACGGATTGCGCACTGCCCCAAGTGAACCAGATCAGTCGCAACGGCACGCAAGGAAGCTGACGCTAAGCTTCTGCTGCGCTTTGAAAGGATTAAGCAGGTGGGATAATGGGCGGGCACGCCGTTGGCGTCGAGCACCAGCGGTAGGCGCTCGCCATCGGAGCGAACAAGGATCTGGACCGTCCAAAGATACCGCTCTCGAGTAACCATCAGATAAGAGCTCCCGTATAATTTTTTTGACAGGGTCGCTCATTCCAATAAGTGCAGCAATTCTGGAAGATTACGGGTCTAAAATACCGTTCTTATATATAAATGTCGGATAATGTGAATTATGGAACCATAATACCTAACCTCAAATCTCCTGAGTCCCTCTTACCCAAAGCAGTGAGTTTATTGTTAGGAGGGCGATGAAGGTGGTGAAGAGGAGGGTGGGGTTGTTTTGTTCCAGGAGGATTCCGGTGAGGAAGAGGCCTAGGGGGACGCCTGTGTAGCGTAGGGAGGAGAAGGCGGAGAAGACTGTGCCGCGTTTGTCCTCGGGAACGAGTTTTTGAAGTACGGTCGCATCAACGACGCTACCAACTCCCAGGTTCACACCATACACAAACATTCCCAGTGAAATGACGATTGCCGCGGTCTCCACATTGGCGCTTGTCCAATCCGTACTTAACATCCAGAGCAGCAAGGCTAGGCCAAGTGCCTGTCCGATGGGTGTGAGTTGCAGGAGCCTGAGCGAGGACACTCTGTGGCCCAGAAACGTGTAGGCCAGTGTTGTGAGTGTGGTTCCGCAGGCAAAGCATGTGAGCCAGATTCCAAGCCAGACTGCTTGCTTGTCATTTGAATTTGCCAGAACTGGCAAGGCCAATGAAAGCAAGGAGACCGCTACTGTATTGATAATCAAGTCATAAAGGCCGAGCTTCAAGATGCCCGGTGTTGACAGCATCCACTTCCAGACTTCTTTTGTTGGCTGTCTATCTGTATTAGCTGCGCCCTGTTGACGAGTGGCCTTAATGCCTATGGATACGATCATAAGAGCCATCAGGAAACTCAGTGAGTCTAAAATCAAGACAGTGGTTGCGCCAAAGGCGGCGATCAGGATGCCAGCCATCGATGGGGTTAGAAGGTCAGCCACAGTCTCAAGAAGCGAGTTCATTCCGTTCACCCGTTCGCGAGGCAAGCCTTCTCGATCAATCAACGCCGGGATCATAACGCTTTTTGCGGTTTGTCCGGGAACATCGATGACCTGCGAGAGGAAAACGAGAAATCCAAGGACAGCAAGATCCAGCAGATCAACGGAGTATAGCAGCGGTATCAAAAGTACGGCGAAGGCGTTCACAGTATCGCAGAAAATACTGGTGGTTCTGGCAGAGAACTTGTCGATCAACGGCCCGCTGAAGAGACCGACAACGATGTTTGGAAGCTGTCCGGCAATGGCGATTGTTGCTGTGATGACAGCGTTGCCCGTCAGGTCATAGACAAACCACGGTATTGCGATGGCAGACAGGCCATTCCCCAGCAAAGACAGAAAGTTGGCTGAAAACAGGAGGCTGATCTGTCCCCATTTAGCCTTTAAGGTAACATCAGACAAAACAACCTCACTCCGCGAAATACAGCATAAATTCAATGGCTTGAGTGCGCGCAATCATGGGTATTGGAAAAAATTCCAATATCATTCTTATCTTATAGTGATAAAAGCGAGTGCTTGGGAGTGCAACTCAAAGCCGGTCAGTTATTCGATTTTGAGCCTGCTGCAGACATGACACCACGTGAATATCGCAGGAACTCTGGTGGGTATTGTTAGGCTTTACGCGGCCAAGGTCTTTGTCATGAGAAAGTTTGTGAGCGCTACTCCTCGAACAACGGGTGCTTGCTCGCGCTCAACTTGCCAGCCTTGGTGAAGGAAGAAAGCTTTTGCAGCCACGCTAATGTCTGCTGAAAGGGTGGAGATGTTGCGCTGTTCCGCCCAGTTTTGCAGCTGATCATAGATAGCGGTGCCGACACCTTGGCGGGTGTGATAGGGGCTGGTGAAGACGAACTCCACATAGCCTTTTGCATCAATGGTCATGAAACCGATTACTGACTTGTCTTTGACAGCAACAAAGCCAGTCATATCGTGGAGTTTGGCAGACCAACGCTCTGGTGCGGGTGCAGGCCCAGCCCATGCGGCGAGCTGCTCCTCGGAGTAATGCTCCTTTGCTCCGATCGTGACGGCCTCATAAAACACGCGTGCGCAGTCTGGGGCATCTGAATTCTTCAGTGGGCGGATCTCTACAGGCATTGGTGGCTTTCACTCAGCTGGGTTTGGAGGCAGCCTCTTGCCACAAACTCTGACAAGGTGAAAGAGGATTGAGCGACAAAATCCTCCACCTTCTGATTTGGTTGGCCTCACTGCTGAATGATCGCGTTTTGCCATTCCTGGAGGAAGTGTTGGCGTTTGAGATTGTCTTGATAAACCAGAAGGCCAGGACCAAGGCGGATGGCGCGCAGCGATAGGTTCGGGGCAATCTCATTGCGGTTGAGTTTCGGGTACGGGTAGTAGTCAGCCCCCTCCTCGCTCCAGGACGCTGTGATGAGATGATCTATAAAAGTGCCAGCAATTTCAGGTTGTTCGGCACCAGCTGGAATGATGGCGGAGCGCAGCATGAGTGTTGTGAAATCTTCCAGTTCCAGAATACCGATATCAGGATCACTGGCGGCCCGTGCAGAGGCGTAAGAGCCGAGCACGTTATACGCAATTGCCAGATTGCCCTTTGTGATGTCAGAAATCATATCAGCGGAGCAGCAGTAGAGACGGGCGTTCAGAGAGCCCATCACCTCGTTCAGACGCCAGAAAGTGTCTGATGTGCGGGCATCTTGCGTGGCAAACAGAAAGCCAAGGCCGCTCTGACGTATGTCATAGGTGCCGACTTTGTCGAGGAAGCGTTCTGGATGGTTGCGCAGAGTTGAAATCAGATTTTGCCGTGATGTTGGCACTTCCAATCCTGCAAAGGCGGATTTGGAATAGACCACCGAAGCTGGTTCCTGCGTGAAGGCGAACACGTGATTGCGCCAGCGGGCCCAGTCCGGCATCAAACCGGCGACTGAGGAGTTGTGCGGCAGGGTGAACCCGTCGTTCGCCAACTTCACCTGCAGGTCCATGGCAGATGAAATGGCAACGTCAAAAACCTGTTTTTCATCATAAAGAGCTGTCATCAACTCGGTGCTGCTGACAACAGTGTAGTCTATAGAAACGCTAGGGTATTTGCGTTGAAACGCTACCACCATGGGCGAGAAAATGTCGATGTCTGAGTTGGAGATAATACGCAGGTTCGCGCCCTCTTGCGGAGCGGGAAACACTTTGTGCTGTTCAATCTCATAGGCACCTGCGGAAAGCAAAGAGGCCAGCAACACGATCAGGACTGAGGGAAATAGAAGGATACGCATGCGCCTCTGACATTTTTTCTGTTCGAAAGTTTCAGGTGTCCGCCATGAGCTTGTGTCACCTCTTCGGCAATTGTAAGCCCAAGCCCGGAACCGACCGTGTCTTCAGCGTTTTTGCCCCGCGAGAACCGCTCCGTCAACTGGTCTATGTCTTCCGGAGCAAAGCCTGGGCCCTGATCATAAACCGATAATACAACCCATTTGTCTTCGGAGGTAACGATAACCTGTACGTCCTCGCCTTGCGGGGCGTACTTGATCGCATTGTCCAAAATGTTGCTCAGCGCATTTTGGATAAGGATCGCATCTCCGGAGATTGGCGGTGGTTCCTCACCATGCGAGCTCAGGGTTTTGTCTTGCATCTCTGCCAGTGGACGCAGCCGTTCAAGAGTTTCTTCGGCCAGGTCCAGCAGGTTGATTTCCTTGACCTCCAGATGATCGGTACGGAAGGAAACCATGGCGTGATCCAGCAACTGGCCTGCGGCGCGTGAGCTCTCATCAATGGCCCGGATCATCTCTTTCAAAGCCGCTCTGTTTTCTGGTCGCTCCACGCGGCGCAAGGCAATTTCCGCTTGTGTTCGCAGCACTGCAAGCGGCGTGCGGATGCGGTGAGCAGCTTCTGCAATGAACTCTTCGGAGCGTGTGAGTGACTTCTTAAGCCGTGCCATGAAACGGTTGAGCGCCACCACAAGCGGTGCCATCTCACCCGGTACGGGGGCTTGTACTGCCCTCAGATCCTGCGGACCTCTTTTAGAGACAGAGTTTGCCAGTGTCTGGACAGGGCGCACGGCAGATTGAGCTGTCAATACACCCAGCACGGCAGCGGCGATGAAGAACCCAAATCCGAGATAGGCGGCATTCGCGGAGATGCGCTCCAGTGTCTCTCGCTGACGCTTCAGTGTTTGAGCCACAGATACAGTGACTTCAACAGGGCCGGATGCGTTGGAAAGGCGGCGTGTGGCAGAGACCATACGAATGCTCTCACCTAGGTAATGAGAGGTGATGAACCTGTGACTGTCCTGCCCTTTTGATGCCTTGGCAATGGGTAAGCTTTCATATCCGGTGAGGTACTTTCCGTTGACGACAACACGGTAGAACACGCGGTCATCACTGACATTGCCAAGCATGGAAAGGGCGGAATACGGAATATCGACCGTGACCTCCCCGCTCTGAATTGCGGCGCTGTCCAAAATGGACGTGGCGGATGCTGACAGGATGTTGTCCTGAGATTCTTCTGCGACTTGTTTGGCATAAGTCATCACCATCACAAACAGCAGCGCTGCAAGCACGGCAGCAATGCCGAGGAGCTGCAAGGTCAGGCGGCGACGGATCGAGCCGGATATGTTGGCACCAGAGTTCATGTCAGGCTTAACCGATACCCCAGTCCACGCACGGTGATGATCTGGACCGAGGAGGAGGAAATATGCCTGCGTAAACGGGCAACATAGACCTCAATGGCATTTTCCGAGACGTCTTCGTCGTAAGAAAATAATCTGTCTACAAGCTTGGTTTTTGAGAAAATAACGTCCGGTGCACCGAAAAATATCTCCAAAAGACGCAGTTCTTTGTTGCGCAGGCTCACTGTTTTGCTACCAATTTTGAGTGTGCCAGCCAGTGAGTCAAACACCAGATCGCCGAATCGCTTCGCATTTGTCACGCCGCCGGACCTGCGTCGGATAACAGCACGGCATCTTGCCTCTAACTCTGAGAAATCAAAGGGTTTTGTGATGTAATCATCGGCCCCAAGATCGAGCACCCCTACCCTGTCTGACACTTCTGAGCGAGCTGTCAAAACGATCACCGGAGTGTCATCCTGACGGCCTCGATGTTCATTTAGAAAATCTCGCCCATCACCATCTGGAAGCATAATATCGAGCAAAATCATGTCGTAATCCGCTGTCGAGATGTAGTCCTCGGCAGTAGAAATTTCAGCAGCGTGATCAACGACATGACCATCCAGTGTCAAACGCTCGACAATGGATGTCGCCAGCTTGGCGTTATCTTCAACGAGAAGAAATCTCATCTTTTGCTTCCCCAAAAAATCAAGGAGGTGACAGGTTTGTGTCAGGTTTCCGTGTTTTCACGTAAGTCATGGGTGACAAATGCTGCCCTTGTCAAATGGGAGGACACAATGAGTTTTATTCGGGCGCGCCGCGTGGTTGCGGCAGCGGCTTTGGCTGCGATGACATTTTCCATGCCAACGGCTTCAATTGCGGAGCCTGTGGTTGATAGCATTCACTTCCTCATTCCAGGCGGTGCTGGCGGTGGCTGGGACGGTACTGCACGCGGTACAGGTGAAGCACTGACCAAGTCCGGCCTCGCAGGCACGGCCTCTTTCGAAAATATGTCCGGCGGTGGCGGTGGTAAGGCCATCGGTTATCTGATCGAGAACGCTGCAAGCCAGCACGGTACGTTGATGGTGAATTCTACGCCAATCGTGATCCGCTCACTGACTGGCGTATTCCCACACAACTTCCGTGATCTGACATTGGTTGCCGGCACCATTGGTGATTATGCAGCCATCGTGGTTGGCAAGGACAGCCCAATCAACTCCATGAGTGACCTGCTTGCAGCCTATAAAGCTGACAAACGCGGCACCGCAATTGGTGGCGGTTCTGTACCGGGCGGTATGGATCACCTTGTTGCGGCCATGGTGATGGAAGCAGCTGGCGAAGATGCAACCATGGTGAAGTACATTCCGTATGATGCGGGTGGTAAGGCCATGGCGGCGCTGCTTTCTGGCGAAATCTCCGCGCTTTCTACCGGCTTCTCCGAGGCGATTGATCTTGCCAATGCGGGTGAAGTGAAAATCATTGGCGTCACTGCTGATGAGCGCGTTGCAGCCTACAAAGATGCGCCAACCATGAAGGAACAGGGCATCGACACCACGTTCGTCAACTGGCGTGGTTTCTTCGGCGCACCGGGCCTGCCAGAGGCACAGGTGTCTGCCTATCAGGAGGCTCTTGCGAAGATGTACGACACCCCTGAGTGGGAAGAAGTGCGGGCACGCAATGGCTGGGTCAACATCCATAACTCTGGTGAAGACTTCCACGCGTTCCTTGAAGGTCAGGAAAAGACCATCGGCGATCTCATGAAGAAGCTGGGCTTCCTCTAAATCAATAAGAATAAATGGATGCGCTCTTGGCAGCGCATCCACTTGTCACGCCAACGGGAGGGGATGATGGCACTGGACCGATGGATTGCACTTGTCATTCTGGCAGTGAGTTTAAGCTACGGATACACCGCGTTTTTTCTGATGGACGCTGGTTTGCCACCGTTTATGCGGTTTAACCCAATCTGGCCGAGCACGTTTCCAAAAGTCATTGCGGTGCTGGCTGCAATCACAAGCCTCGCCATTTTGCTCGGGTTTGAGAAAAAGCCTGCAGATTCAGATGCAGACGAAATCGATTTCAGCAGATTATGGGACTACAACATTGGTCAGGCCGTGTTCCTGCTGGTTCTGATGGCGGGCTATGCTCTGTTGCTTCGTCCTGCTGGCTTCCTGCTCTCCACACTGCTCTTTCTGGTGATCTCGGCTGCTCTGCTTGGAGAGCGGCGTTTTGTGATCCTTGTGCCTGTTGCAGCCATTGCTGCTGGCGGTGTCTGGTATCTGGTTCAGCAAACACTGGGAATTTATCTCAGTCCTCTTCCAACATTTTTCAACTAGGAGGCCACGATGTTAGACGGTATTTGGGTTGGCCTCTCGACGGCCTTCTCGTTTTCTAATCTTTTGATGGTAATCGGCGGCTGCCTGATTGGCACGTTCATCGGCATGTTGCCGGGTCTTGGGCCTATGTCCATCATTGCCATCATGATCCCTGTTGCGATCTCCATCGGTGATCCTTCCGCGGCCTTGATCCTGCTTGCAGGCGTTTATTATGGCGCGATTTTTGGTGGCTCCACGTCCTCCATCCTCATCAATGCACCAGGTGTGGCATCCACTGTTGCAACAAGCTTTGATGGCTATCCATTGGCACGCCAGGGCAAGGCGGGCAAAGCGCTGACAGTTGCGGCGATTGCTTCTTTCGCAGGTGGCAGCATCGGCGCAATCCTGCTGATGATTTTTGCACCTGCGCTCGCATCCGTGGCGCTGCTCTTCCACTCAGCTGAATACTTTGCTCTGATGGTCGTCGGCCTTTCCGCAATCGCTGCTTTTGCGGGCAGTGGACAGGTGGGCAAAGCCCTGCTCATGACGCTTGTTGGCCTGATGATGGCAACCGTTGGTGAAGGGGCATTGTTCAACCAACCACGCTTCACTATGGGTATCTTAGACCTACAATCTGGATTCGGATTCATCACGCTGGCCATGGCCATGTTCGCCCTGCCTGAAGCTCTGTTCCTCGTGTTAGATCCATCCCGTTCCAACTCTGGTGGAAGTAGCGGCGACATCAAGGACCTGCGCATCACAAAGGCAGAGGCCAAGAAAATTGCGCCAGTGATTGGTCGTCAGTCAATTCAAGGCTTCCTGATTGGGGTTCTTCCGGGAGCTGGCGCAACAATCGCGTCCTTCCTCGGCTATGCGGTAGAACGCAACATCGCGCCAAAAGAAGAGCAGGCGGAGTTCGGCAAGGGGTCTGTCAAAGGTCTCGCAGCCCCAGAGTCCGCTAACAACGCGGCATGTACTGGTTCTTTTGTGCCTTTGCTGACGCTCGGAATTCCGGGCTCCGGGACAACTGCGATCCTGCTCGGTGCACTGATAGCCTTGAACGTCTCTCCGGGACCACGTCTTATGATTGATCAGCCAGAGATTTTCTGGTCCGTGATCATCTCCATGTATGTGGGCAATGTGATCTTGTTGATCCTGAATCTGCCGCTCATCCCCTACATCGCCAAGGTGCTGGCTGTTCCGCGTAATTATCTCATTCCGTTCATTCTGTTTTTCACCCTTATGGGCGCTTATATTGGACAGAACAATGCAACGGAACTGCTGATGCTTGTTGGCTTTGGTGTGTGTGCAACGCTCCTGCGTTTTGCCAACTATCCGCTGGCTCCGCTGTTGATTGGCTTCATTCTGGGCAGCATGCTGGAAGATAATTTCTCCCGGTCTATGCAGCTTTATGATGGGATTGGCTTTATCATGGAACGCCCGATGACCATGGGCCTGCTGGCTCTGGCTGTTATTCTGGTCGTTTTGCCAACCATCCGTGCGCGGCGTGTTCGCAAGCAGGAATTGGAAGCCGCTGAAAGCGACTGATCAAACCGCAGCTGGGAAACTGAGTTTTGGTGATTGAGAAGAAAGACTGGTCCAATCTGTCCATAACGCTTGCCATTGCAGGCGCAGGGGCTGGTCTTTTTTCCTTCCTCGGATTCCCGGCAGCCCCCCTCACCGGCTCAGCTCTCGCCGTTTCGCTCGGTGGCTTGCTTGGCGCTCCTGTTATCGTTCCTCTTTGGTTGCGCACGCTCTGTTTCATTGTTTTGGGTACGAGCATTGGTTCTGGTGTGACGCCTGCTGTTATCGATGCCGCGATTACGTGGCCTGCGAGCTTCTTGGCGTTGGGGATCAGTCTTATCCTGAGTATGCTGATCAGCCGTGCGATTTTGGTACGGTTTTTCGGGTTTGATGCTTATAACGCTTCACTCGCCTCCTCTCCGGGGCACCTGAGCTACATCCTCAGCATGGCGGCAGACAGCAAAGCGGACGTTACCCGCATTGGGTTAGCGCAAAGCACACGGGTCTTGTTTCTCACCATCTGCGTTCCGCTGTTTATCTCGCTGCTTTTTGAGGAAGCGGACGTTTCTTTTCTGCCAGCACAAAACATCAGCTTGCTCTCTGCGGTCTACCTGTTGCTCGGGGCAGCTGTGGTTGGAACCATCTTCCTGAAGCTGAAACTCCCCGCCGCCTACTTGCTCGGTGGGATGCTTGTGTCTTCTCTGGGGCACGTGAGTGCACTCACACCCGGCAAGATGCCGGACTGGGCCACGCTCAGCTCGTTTCTGGTGATGGGGGCTTTGATTGGTACTCGCTTTAAGGGCGTCAGTCTTGACCTTTTCGCTAAAGCCGTAGGCGCGGGTGTTGTTGTCACGCTCATAACGGTTGGCATGGCAATCCTTGGAGTTGTGTTGGTGATGCCGCTGGTTGGCCTGGACCCAAGCTTGTTGTTCGTCGCCTTCGCTCCGGGCGGAGTAGAGGCCATGGCTGCTATCGCTGTGCAAAGTGGTCTCGACCCCACCTTCGTCGCCGCCCACCACGTCTTCCGCCTGCTTCTGCTGACCTTTGTTGTGCCTTTGATATTGAGGCGCTCAAAGACCGCTCTCCCCGCAAAAGGTCAGCTGTGAATCTACGTAGCATATGAGCTGAAAAGTGCATTACGAATAGGTTAGGCGGAAGTATTTTCCTTAAATTCGATCAAAGCTCAAAAATTTCCCTTATTCATGAAGGTATATCAGTTGGCTCAAGAGATTAATTCTCAAGGCAACCTGATAGCCTCGCGGAATAAAAATATTCCAATGAAACCGACGGGGAGTTTAATGAGCGCAGCTTCACTGGATACTTTGGGTACGCTGGAAAGCCGAGTACGATGGCTTGCCTCCTGGACCATTCACAATGCCAACCATCTCCGCGGTTCTGACGTTGGTGATGTGAAAGTGGGCGGCCATCAGGCGTCTTGTGCCTCCATCAGCACTATAATGACTGCGCTTTACTTCCATACTCTGAGCCCTCAGGACCGGGTGGCGGTGAAGCCGCATGCCGGACCAATCTTCCATGCCATTCAGTATCTGGCCGGGAACCAGACCCTGGAGAAGTTGCAGAACTTTCGTGGGTTTCATGGTGCTCAATCTTACCCCTCTCGCACCAAGGACATTGATGACGTTGATTTTTCAACTGGCTCTGTTGGACTTGGTGTCGCCCAGACGCTGTTTTCGTCACTGGTGCAAGACTATGTGAAGGCGCATGGCGGGCTTAACAAAGCGCCGGAAGGTCGTATGATCTCGCTAGTTGGCGATGCGGAAATGGATGAGGGGAACATCTATGAGGCATTGCTGGAGGGATGGAAACATGGCCTGCGCAATTGCTGGTGGATCGTGGATTATAACCGCCAGTCATTGGATGCCGTGATCCGTGAAGGCCTTTGGGAGAAGTTTGAGAGCATCTTCCGCAATTTCGGGTGGGAAGTCGTCACTCTTAAATTCGGTAGCCTGCAGGAAGAAGCCTTCAAAGAACCGGGTGGCAACAAGCTGCGCGACTGGATCGATCTGTGCCCCAATCAGCTTTATTGTGCCCTTGCTTATCAAGGTGGTGCAGCATGGCGTAAGCGATTGCTGGATGATTTGGGAGATCAGGGCGAAGTCAATGAATTGATCAATCGGCGCAGTGATGCAGAGCTGTCCAAGCTCATGTGCAATCTTGGCGGTCATGACCTACCCTCCCTGATTGATGCATTTGAGCATGCCAAGACCCATGATCGCCCGGTCTTGTTCCTGTGCTATACGGTGAAGGGCTTTGGCCTGCCGTTGGCAGGGCACAAAGACAACCATGCAGGCCTGATGACCTCCAAACAGATGGAAGACTACCGTCAGATGGAAGGCATCCGCGAGGGGCATGAGTGGGACAAATGGGAAAGTACATCTGATCCGCAAAACCTTCAGGCCTTCGTGACTGGCGCTCCGTTCTTCTCAAAAGGCAACCGACGATATTCAGCAAAGACTGTACCGGTTCCCGCGCAATTACCTGCACCCAATGCAGCAGAAAAGATGCTCTCAACTCAGATGGGTTTTGGACAAATTCTCCACGAAATCTCCAAGCAGGATGAAGAGCTTGCCAAGCACATTGTGACGACCGCACCAGACGTGACGGTCTCCACCAACCTTGGCCCATGGGTCAATCAGCGTGGACTGTTCGCGAAGGAAGAACTGGCGGATACGTTTAAGGCAGAGCGGATACCCTCCACCTTCAAATGGGCGTTTTCTCCGCAAGGCCAGCATATTGAGCTGGGTATTGCAGAATCCAACCTTTTCCTCCTCCTTTCTGCACTTGGGTTGTCACACAGCATCAACGGTCAGCGCCTGCTGCCGATTGGCACAGTTTATGATCCTTTCATTTTGCGAGCCGCAGATCAGCTCAATTACGCCTGTTATCAGGATGCGCGTTTCATGCTGGTGGCAACACCATCCGGTGTGACACTGGCACCGGAAGGTGGGGCGCACCAGTCCATCAGCACGCCGTTGATTGGCATGGCTCAGGACGGGTTGGCCGCATTTGAACCAGCCTTTGTTGATGAGCTGGCGACCATTATGCGCTTTGGGTTTGATTATATGCAGCGTGATGGTGAGGGTGACCCGGACGAGCGTACATGGTTGCGGGATCAGACCGGTGGCTCCATTTACCTGCGTCTTTCAACCCGCCCATTAGAACAGCCACTGCGGACCTTTACTCCTGAGGAAGTGCAGGACATTGTCGATGGTGCTTATTGGCTGCGCAAGCCGGGACCCAATGCGGAAATCGTGATCGCGTATACGGGAGCCGTTGCGCCAGAGGCAATCAACGCCGTTGGGATGATGGCGGAAGACCGCCGTGATGTCGGGCTGCTGGCAATCACATCTGCTGATCGCCTTAATGCAGGGTGGACAGCTGCACAACGCGCTCGGGACCGTGGGGCAATGCATGCGCGCAGCCATATTGAGCGTCTGTTTGACGATGTGCCTGACAATTGCTCACTCATTACAGTGCTGGACGGACACCCCGCTACTCTTGCGTGGCTTGGTGCGGTGAAAGGCAACACAATCCGCACTCTTGGTGTAGAGCATTTTGGTCAGACTGGCACCATTGCCGATCTTTATGCTCATTACGGCATCGACACCCAATCCATTTTGCGGGCGGCTGAAACGATTTCGACAGGTGGCAAGATTCGCCACATTAAGGCGAGTTAGACTTGCAGGCGGAAACGGTGTGTGGTGCATTGTTTCTGCCGTTCCAACTGTTCAGTCTCGTTCTTACTGACCTCATGCCTGCTGCAAGGACTTCGCCGTGACCTCAGATCTTTCCCAGTACACGCTTGGCTATGACATCCCTGCCCTACCGGGAATGAAGCTGGATGATGTGCAAACGCCTGCTTTGATTGTTGATCTTGATGCCTTTGATCATAACCTGCTGAAAATGCGTGATGAGATTGCCAAGTATGGTATTCGCCATCGCGCTCACTGCAAAATGCATAAGTCTGCTGAAGTTGCAAAACTACAGATAGAGCGAGGCAATGCTTGCGGCGTGTGCTGCCAAAAGGTGAGCGAAGCAGAGGCTCTGGCGAAAGCGGGTCTCACAGACATTATGGTGTCCAACGAGGTGTGCGATCCATATAAGATTGATCGTTTGGCACAGCTCCCTAAACTTGGAGCGCGTATCCTAGTCTGCACCGACAATCTGGCAAATATTGCGGATCTTTCACGGGCAGCAGTTAAACACGCAACACAGCTGGAAGTTCTGGTGGAACTGGATTGCGGAGGTGCTCGGTGTGGTGTGGCAGATAGTGCTGCTGTGTTGGAGCTGGCAACTGCAATCATAGCAGCCCCCAACTTACGGTTTGCGGGCATTCATTCCTATCAGGGCGCTGCACAACATGCCTATGATTATGCTGATCGAAAAGCGCTGCTGGATACGGCAATCACGATCACCAAGGATGCTGTAGACCTGCTGGAAAGCAAGGAGATCCACTGTGATATCGTTGGCGGTGCAGGGACAGGCTCATACCCGTTTGAAGCCGCATCCGGCGTATTTAACGAGTTGCAATGCGGGTCCTATCTGTTCATGGATGCGGACTATCGCAAAGTGAAGAACAAGGATGGCAAACACTTACCTGCTTTTGAGCATGCCCTGTTCCTGCTGACTTCGATCATGTCTACCGACATCGATGGGCAAGCCGTTTGTGATGCAGGGCTGAAGGCACACAGCATCGATTCCGGGCCGCCGACTGTGTTTGAGCGGTCTGACCTGCAAAGCCTCGACTATTCAGATGAGCATGGCGTCCTGAAGGATCCGCAAAACTCGTTGAAGATCAACGATAAGATCAAGCTCGTTCCAGGGCATTGCGACCCGACCTGTAACCTGCATGACTGGTATGTGGGCGTGCGCAACGGCGTGGTGGAAACGCTCTGGCAGGTTACTGCGCGGGGCAAGTTTTACTAGGTGTACCGAACCTTGGTTTGACAGCAGCACCCATCCTCTGTAGGTTGCGCGGCAAGGGATCAGGCCCCTGCCGCTCGCAGAGCAATGCTCATGGTGAAGTCTGAAACAAAAGATGCGATTTCAGCCCAGACAAGCGGGTTGATGGCAATGCGAGCTCCATCAAGTTGATCCCGCATAGTTCGAGGCTATGAAATGAACGGATCTCTTCCTTCCCTTTCCGCGCTCAAAGCGCAAGCGAAGCAATTGCGTGCTGCGCTGGAAAAACGCGGCGAAACTATTTCGCACTCCCAAACCCTTGAACTTATTGCTCGCCAGCAAGGCTATAAGGATTGGAACACCCTTTACGCTGCCGTTGGTAACCGTCCACCGGTGTTGTTCTTGCGGCCCGGCGATCGGGTTGCTGGCAAGTATCTTGGACGACGGTTTGCAGCAGAAGTTCTTGGTGTTCAAAGCTCAGTCGCAGCCCACCGGGTGAGGCTGACATTACACTTTGATGAGCCGGTCGATGTGGTGAGTTTTGAGAGCTTCTCCTCTTACCGCCAACGGGTAACTTGCACCGTAAATGCAGATGGCATGACCAGCGAAAAGACCTCTGACGGTGAACCGCACATGGTTCTCATGGGACTCTAGGCTTTCCTCACAAAAAACCAGGAGACACTAAGCCTCCCGGTTTGAAATGAAATGCGGGTGATCCTATCAAGCATAACTCAATGGAACGATAGCATGTCCATGGAGTTCACCAATCAGGAGACGCTGGATATCACCTTCTGTGCTGAGTGCTACCTCGCCCGCATCTACGCTTTCGGCACCTATTACTGATCGGGGAAGCTTAAGATCCAGAGAGATATCGCGCAGCCGGACTTTCTCCTGAATGACTTCAATATTGGTGCTCTTGTTTTGGCCACGCAGCCGAGGAGTTGAGAACAAGGTATGCAGCACATATCGCTTGTGCTCCGGCTGGTGGCGTAAGATCACCCTGAGACCGGGCATTGGCTCATGGGTGGTGCTGACCATCGGCTCTTCCAGTAAGGAGCCAATGAGATTTCGCAGGGCTTCCAGCAAAACCACTGGACCTTTCTGCATGTAGATGGAAAACACAGAATGGGCGAGATAAGTGATTGGCCCTTTTGTGACGCCCACCGCATAACCAGATTTATCACGCCTGTTTGGTGTGTGCTGATGTCCGCAGAAGTGTTTGATAGAGCGGGCAAAGTAAGGCTCATAGACATCGCCCAATGAGATGCCATCAGTCACCTTAATCCTCTGTGATCCCTCATAAAAGCACACCGGAGTTTGGGGAACTTCACCAAACTCCGGTGCGGACAGCAGTGCATAGTCTACATCAAACGGACTGGTCCCGCAGTACTCAGCACCAACATCAAACAGGAAGCCGTCTTCATCAAGACCGCTTCTACCGGAAAGCAGAAGCTTGCCTCCGCTTGTCAGATAAATATTAAGCTTTGCTTTGAGGTCAGCATCCACTTGCACGTTGTCGGGCAGGATTAAGAGTTTGTAGGAGCTAATATCACAATTGCGGTCCAGAACATCAAACTGCATCTGACATTCCAGAAGCAAACGTACGACGCCCTCGTCTCCCGGTACGTGCTTGGGCCATGTGCGGATTGTATAAGGATCATTGATCGCTTCGGCAGAAAGAATGCCGATCTCTGCTATCCCTTCACTGCCTTCGTGATAAGTCTCGCGTTTTTCGATCAACTTGAACGCTTGCCCGATGCGCTCATAGGTGGTCTGGTCAATAATGCCGGAAGGGTGCAGCTGATCTCCGATGGAGCTGCCAGCTCCAAACGCCAGCATCATCGCGCTTTCCTGTTCCAGCGCTGCTCCCGGCTTGTAGGTGCCAAACTCACCCCAGAATGTGTGGAACTTGCCGGTCATACCCAGATACTTGGCTCCAATTGTCTCTGCATAGCGTGCGGAAACTGGAAAGTGTTCGTAGCCCCATCCCCCTGTCGGCAAGCTTTCAATTTCCAAGTGACTGTCAAATCCGAGGATACGGCGGTCGCCCCGTGTGACGTGGCCGTGATTGTGAAACACCGGCAGATCTGCATGAACACAACGTGCAGCCTCTGTGGTTTTGCTCAGGAACTGCTCACGCATATTTGCTGCATGCTGCACAAGATGCTTGGTGTTTTGCCAATCCAACCCTTTGGCATGTAATGCATCTATGCTTTGTGAACTGAGACTGACATATTGATGGCAGATGTCGAGAAAGATACCATCTCCTTCCGGAAACATCTGTGCCACTTCTTTAATCTGCGCACAAAGGTAATCCAGATAGCTGGTACCGAAATCCAGAATGCCCCAGCTTGGGCCTTGCAAATGATCGACCCCGCCTGTGGTGATCCACTTGCCGTCCTCATCGACCACGCGCCATTCCGGGTGCTCATGGCAGGCCAGCTCATCCCAGGCGCAGCTTAGGTAGATGGGCGTTGCTATGCCGCGTGCTTTACAGGCATCAATCTGACGGCGCAGCAGGTTTGTCTTCAGGTTGGGATGAGGCTTGCCGACTTCGGTTGGATGGTAGGAATAGCCGTGGTGGCACTTGGCGAAGAGCGTGATGGACTGTACGCCCGCTTTCAGCAACGTATCGCCAAATTCGTTCTCATCAAAATGCAACCCGATATCAGGTACTTGTGGGCCGGTATGAAAATCCAGATGCACTTGCCGCAGCAACAGCGGATCACTCAGTGTTCTTCTCGTCATTATGCAAATTCCTTGGTGAGCGCGATCGTTTGCTCGCGCTCGTCAAACAGATAAATAGCTTCGGGGTTTAAAGAGACGGTCCATGGTGTCCCAACGTCATGAAAATGCTGCCCGTTCTCCAAAACGGAGACGTATTGTTTGTTAGGCAACATCATGTGAGAGAGAGTTTCGCGGCCTAGTTGCTCCACGACACTAATCGTGCCATGGAGAGTTGAAAGGCCGTGTTTGGTTTCGCTCACCTCATTGGGTCGGATACCAACACAGACTTTCTTCCCTTGTTGAGCCGCATCAAGCCCGTGCCAACGATTGGGGATCTCCAGTGCGATTCCGCCCCCTAGATCCAAATGCAGGCGTTGCTCGGTGACTGAGGTGATATGGCCGTGCAGAAAGTTCATCTTTGGTGTGCCGATGAAACCAGCGACGAACTTATTGCAAGGTGAGTTGAATAACTCG
Organism: Pseudovibrio sp. Ad26; assembly: GCF_001623285.1. Taxonomy (NCBI): domain Bacteria; kingdom Pseudomonadati; phylum Pseudomonadota; class Alphaproteobacteria; order Hyphomicrobiales; family Stappiaceae; genus Pseudovibrio; species Pseudovibrio sp. Ad26. The sequence goes on along the minus strand of NZ_LMCE01000049.1, from coordinate 32,636 downwards.
ATGGGCGTGCCGACTTGCTCGATCACACCGTCTCGCATCACCACAATCTTGTCTGCCATGGTCAAGGCTTCCACCTGATCATGGGTCACATAGATCATCGTAGCCTGCAGCCGGTTGTGTAGCTTCATCAGCTCCAGGCGCATCTGCACACGCAACTCGGCATCCAGATTGGAGAGCGGTTCATCGAACAGGAACACGTCCGGATCGCGAACAATGGCACGGCCAATAGCAACACGTTGACGCTGGCCACCGGAAAGCTCTCCCGGTTTACGGTTCAGGAGCGGCTTGATCTGCAATGTCTGCGCAACGTCTTGCACTTTCTCTTTAATGAGGGCTGAGGGTTGTCGCGCCACGCGCAAGCAAAAGCCGATGTTCTGCTCCACACTCATGTGCGGGTAGAGCGCGTAGGATTGGAACACCATGGCGATGCCGCGCTTGTCTGCCTCAACATTGTTGATGACACGTTCCCCAATTTGGATGGTGCCTTGGACGATGTCTTCGAGGCCGGCAATTAGCCTCAGGAGAGTTGATTTTCCGCAGCCGCTTGGTCCTACAAGCACAACAAACTCACCGCTTTGGACGGCCAGATTGATGTCATGCAACACGTCCACATCACCGAAACTCTTACAAAGATTAGAGATAGTTAGCGTCGTCATTTATTTTCCCATTCCTGTAAGAGAACGAACAAAATGCTTTTGCATGGCCAGATAAAGCGCAACGATGGGCAAGGCGGAAAGCAGCACCGCAGCCATGATCGCCCCCCAGTCGCTGGAGTACTGTCCTTGAAAGGAAGTTAGCCCCAGTGGCAGTGTCTTCACCCCCTTTGAGGTGAGGATCAGCAGGGCGATAAGGAACTCATTCCACACAAAGACCACCTGAAAGATTGCTGCGCTGAGCAATGCAGGTTTGGAGAGCGGCAACACGATGGAAAACACTGTGCGCAGTTGAGAACAGCCGTCCAGTTTTGCAGCTTCCTCAAGATCTTTTGGGAACTCCAGAAAGAACGCATAGAGCAGGATGACGGTAAACGGGATGCCGAAGGCGATGTAAGGCAGTATCAAACCTGCCAGCGTGTTGAGTAGACTGAAGCCATCCAGCAACTGGAACATGGGTACCAGCACAGCATGCAGCGGCACCGCATAAGATGCCACGATAAGCATATAGACCCACATGCGCCCCTTGAATGGAATGCGCGCCAACGCATAGGCAGCAAGGGTTGAGATCGCGACAATGCCAGTGACTGAGAACACCGAGGTGATGAGTGAATTGAGGAAGTAAGTTCCAATCCCGGAAGAGAACACCCGCTCAAAGTTGCCGAAGTAAAGTTCGCTCGGCAAGCCAGATGGATTGGCGAAAATCTCACTACGTTTCTTGAAAGCAGTGAACACCATCCAGCTGAGCGGCGTGAGAATGAACACGCAGTAGCCTCCAATGAAGACGTACATCATGAGCCGAAGCGTTTTGAAGGGCATCCTGATCATTTGTCCCTCCGACTGGTGCGCAGCTGAACAAGGCCGAGGCCAAGAGCGATCACGAGCAGAACGACTGAGACAGCATTGGCGTATCCCATCCGCCCGATGGTGAAGGCGTTTTGAACGATATATGAGCCCATCACCTGAGTTGAGTTACCAGGTCCGCCAGAGGTGAGAGCGTAAACAAGATCAAAGACTTTGAAGGCACTGATCACTGTGATCAGAACGCATACGATCAGCACATTGCGCAGCTCTGGCAAAGTCACATTGAAGAAACTCAGGATCGGGCCGGCGCCATCCAGTTTGGCAGCTTCATACAGCTCCCGCGGGATGCCCTGCATGGCGGCAAGCAGGATGATCATCATGAAGCCGGTGTATTGCCAAAAGCCCACGAAGATGATGGCGTAAAGGGCGATACCCTGATCCCCCAGCCAACCACGCATGGGTGTTGACCAACCCATGTTGAAGAACAGTTCTTCAATCATGCCTGTGTTGGGATCAAACACCAAACGCCACAATAAGCCAATGGCAATGGTGGAGATAACGATAGGCATGAAGATGATCGCGCTGATCACGCTCTTTCCGCGCTTGATGCCACGATCCAGAATGGCAGCCAGCAACAGACCCACCCCGATCTGTAGGATGATGCCTGTGATTGCGATGATGATGTTGTTTTCAAACGCAATCCAGAACACATCGTCCTGCACAATCTCAATGTAATGAGAGAAACCGACGAACTGCTTGCTGGGTGACGTAAGTCCAAATTTATAAAGCGAATAAACGAGTGTTTGAGTAAACGGTACGAAAATAAACAGGGCAAACAGGCTGAGGGCCGGTAACACCATGATCCACCCGAAAATGGAACTCGTGCTGATGATAAAGGATGGAGTGGCGCGGCCAGCCGCGCTCTCCTGTTCCAATGGTATTGTCATGAGTTAAGACTTTGCTGAAAGCGTTGAAGGCTTAGCCCTGTTGCTCTTTTGCCTTTTGAGCGCGCGCACGGATTTCACTCATGGCTTGCTCGGGAGTCTTGGTTTCATTCAGCACTTCCTGGATGATGCTGAGGTAATGCTCAGAAACAGACTTCTCCAACCCAACATCCAGAATAAGCACCAGACCGGCATAGCTGCCTGCATCCTTGGCGATTTTGCGGAAAATTGGCGTGCCGTCTTCCTCACCCATATGAGAGGCATTAACGGGCAAACGACCGAAATCACGCGCACGCTTTGCTTGGGTTTCTCCAGAAACGAGGAAATTCACAAAGGTGGAGGCGGCATCCATGTTTTTCGTTCTGGCTGAGATCTGATAGCCTTCCAGCAGAGCAAAGTTATAGCCCTGATTGCCTTTGCCGTTTTCTGCTGCTGGGAAGCGGGCGAGATCATAACCGCCTTCAAGGCCTTCGCTGTCAAACGTGCCCGGACACCAGTTCCCGCAGTAAATCATGGCAGCCTGGCCGGCAGCAAACAAGCTGCGGGAGGCATCGGCGGTGGTGGCGTTAGGTGCTTTGCTGAAGCAACCTGCCTGACTGAGATCAACAAGCGTTTGCAGTGCTTCCACATAGCCTTGATCAGAGAACAGTTCAGAGGCATTGCCTTGCAAAGCATAGTCTTTTGCCACTTGCGCTTCACCGACGATCTTTTGGTTTAGTATGGAGATGTAGTGCACACCCTTCCATTTCTCGGCGTTACCCAAAGAAATGGGTGACATGCGCGGGTTGATATCGCGGATCGCTTTGCAGGAAGCTTTCAGTTCCCCAAGTGTGGTTGGAATGCTGAGGTTGTTATCTGCGAAAAAACCAGTGTTATAGAACATGTACTTGGTGATCAGATGGGTCGGCACGCCGTGTATTTTGCCGTTCACGGAGAAGGCGTCAAACATGCCTGGCGCGATCTTCTCACCCCACATACCAGGTTTCTCGCTAATTTCTGTCAGATCAGCAGTCAGGCCATTACGGGAAAGAACCGCAGCATCTTCGCCAGACCAGTTGAAGAAAATATCTGGTCCTGCGTCTGAAGCGAGCGCGACTTGCAAACCGGTCTTGTAGGCATCATTCGGAAAAGTCTCGTAGTTGATCGAGATGCCGGGATTGTTCTCCTCAAAGGTGGCGATCACCTCTTCCCAATGTTTGTTGACCGCATCAGAAGAACTGGTCAGGTTCCAGACTTTGAGTTCTGTTTCCGCATTAGCGGATGAAAATGATGAAAACGCAAAAAGAGAAGCCGCTGCTGCGAGCCGAATTAATTTCATAATATCCCCCCAGACTAGCAGGTCCTCCCCCATCGAGACCCTGCGTCATACAAGAAGTTTTCCCTTAGTTGATACCGTTGTCAACTAATTTCAATATTTTCAACTTTGTTGCAAAGCGGCATATTTGCTTGGCACAGAACCTATGTTCTATGAAACAAAAGCACTTTCCCCTTCTCCAACCTCTGTGAAAAAAGTCAAAGCAAACGGGTGACGGAATCACGCAGGATCACATCACAGGAGACAGTCATTTTACGTGAGGAGGAGGAAATGCCATTGTTAAGCCGCGTCAACATCATCTCAACCAAGCGGGTTGCAATTACATCATGCGGCTGTGCAATTGCTGTGATGCTGGGGGTTAGCAAGCGGAAGAAATAGGGATCATCATAGCTGACCAATGAGAGGTCTTGGGCGACTTCCAATCCCATCTCTTTCATCGCTTCCAACACACCCATAGTCATCTCATAGTTGACTGAGAATAAAGCCGTTGGTCGTTCAGGTAAGGCCATCAACTGTTGAAGTGCGAAATATCCATCTGAAAGACGCCAGTCTCCTTCGCAGATGTATTCACTGCGTACCTGTAGATCGCCCTCTTCCATCGCATCGCAAAAGCCCTGAAAGCGTCCACGTGAGGAGGATTGCAGATCACTGGCTTTGATAATTGCGATGCGCTCATGCCCCATTTCGATCATATGCTGAACAGCACGTTTGGAGGCTTCTCGATTGTTCACTAGCACTCGGTCAATATCGATGCCTGTGGATTCATCGTTGAACAGAACAATTGGCTTTTGCAAAGAGCGCAACTGATCCAGCGAGATGGTGTTGTTGAATGTGCCACTCATCACCACCCCGTCAAACTTGCGGGCGTTCATGATGGACAGAAGATTATCCAGCTCGCCTGGTTCGTTCTTAAGATGATAAGTGGTGACCTGATAGCCATGATCGAAAAACTGAGTGATGGCGTTGGAGAGCACCTGGGTGTGGAACTCATCAAACCCATCCATCACCACAGCGACTGTCTTGGTCACATCAGTTTTCATGGCCTGGGCGAAGGTGTTGGTTTGGTAACCCAGCTCCTTGATAGCTTCGCGAATGCGCATCTCGTTGGTTTTGCGCACCTCACGCCCGTTGATGAAACGCGACACCGTGCCTACGGCCACTCCAGCACGCTCAGCTACATCCACTATGGTGGCTGCCTGACGGTCGTCTCTTGTTTCGCTCATCCGCTTCCTCGTGACATGCTGTTGCAAGCACCGGAGATTGCATGAGTTTGCCAGTGGACACAACCACCCTGTGTATCAACGCAATTTCAGCGGCAAAATACTCTGGTAGTCGAAACTCCTGCTTGAACATCCATGCTGTATTAAACTATACTGTGATACTCATGTTTAAATTACTGGCGGAGTGACACGACCGCCAGACGCACCAAAGAGGCGCTACCCATGGATGTTGGGGCAAATGATGTTTATCTGGAACGCCAACCGGAAAGACTGGTTCTTGAGGGATATCGCCGTTGGTCCTCTGGCTTTGAGACAGGTTCCATCACGCCTTGGGAAATGGCTTGGGACCTCTACAGTGAGGCGCTTGGTCATCAAAATGCCGGCGTGGCGCTCGCCAGTTTGTCCCAATATGTGCGGACACTAAAGCGCTGCGCAGCATGTCCGCTTCGCTCTTACCCTTACGACTCTCAACATTTATGTGTCGAAGAATGTTTGACCATGGGTCTGATTGCAGGTCTGCAGCACGATGTTGATACGGTCGACCTCTGCCTGCAGCACATCACCTGCCCGCAAAGATGCGAAGAAGTTGAACAAGCAGCTTCAAACTTTGCCGAAACGCTCAAGTCCCTCGGTCAGGTCATGCTGCCCGTGCCATCCCACGTTCTGACAGATATTCTGAAGAAGAATTCAGGCGGAAGCGTACATTAAGGTTGATGCAGGCAGCGCTTATAGGCTTGGGCTGGGCTGCAAAGACACAAATAGAAAACCATCATTCAGGTATTGCCGTAGTTTCTTCTGTATTTACGAGCAATGGAGCTCAGATTGCTTAGGTTGGCGATTATGACTCATACGCACGTCATGCTGGGTGTATGCATGTGTTGTTGCTTCTGACAGACCATGTTTTGCTGGCTTTCGCTCCCAAATCCCTCCTCTTCCTTACATTAATACCTCGAGCATAGTTCGCTGATATCTCACAGTTTTCCTTTTGGGTGCGCTGCGATAAGTCAAGGGTTGTGCACAGCTGATGTTTACAAGCGTAAAATCATGGCTCTAAAATTGGTCTGACGTCTGATGACAGACAATATGAAACCAACATCTGTGCGGAGCCTAATGTGCCAAGCCCATCCAATAATAAAATTCGGCCAATCAAGACCGAGGACAGAAGCGATGCAATCCTGCAGTCGCTTACAGATTTCATCGTGGAGGAAGGCTTGCAGCCCGGTGACAGATTGCCCACGGAACGAGAGCTGATGAACGGCCTGAAGGTTGGCCGCTCGTCCATTCGTGAGGTGATCCGCCATTTGCAAGCATTGGGGATCGTGGAGATCCGCCGTGGGTCAGGGACATACTTGAAGCGCCCGCTCTCGGAGAAAACCGTTTACCTGCCACTGTCCATTGCAACCAAGCGCGATGGCCTGTTGCAAACGCTGGAAGTGCGCCGGGCACTTGAAGTTGAGGCCTCTATACTGGCAGCCAAGCGGGCGACGCCGGAAGAGATTGACGAGATGCGCACCAAGTTAGAGCATATGGAGTCGGTCCATCACCTCAACGGCACGGCTGGCCCGGAAGACCTTGAGTTTCACCTGTCTATTTACCGCGCTGCAGGCAATCCGCTGTTTGAGCAATTGTTGCAGCAGATGCGGGAATCTTTTGAGAGCTTTTTTGATATGCCGTTCGACCGCAAAGATTTTGCCGGACGGTCTTTTCCTTTTCACCGACAATTATTTGACGCCATTGCCGCTGGAGACACGGAGATGGCCCGCAAACATACCTTGGAAATTTTGAGCGTGGTTGAAGAAGATATTGTGCAAATGGCACAGGAAACGGACGCAGTATGATCGACCTGTGGGGGGAGGACACAGCAACAATCGTGGCGCATGATGAAACATCCTTCGCGGATGCAGTCGTGCCACCTATTTTTCAAAACTCGCTTTTCACGTTCTCGTCCTATCAGGAGATGTGTGAAACCTTCGCGGGTAAGATCAACCGCCCGGTTTATACGCGCGGCATTAATCCAACCGTCCGTGCGTTTGAGGAGAAGATTGCCAAGCTGGAGGGTGCTGAAGATGCACTGGCGCTTTCCAGTGGTATGGCCGCTATTTCATCAGCCATCCTGTCTGTGGTGAATCCCGGTGACCGGATCTTGTCCGTCAAACATGTTTATCCAGATACTTTCCGTTTCTTTGAAATCTTCCTGCGCAAGTTTGGTGTGAGCGTTGATTACATCGATGGCGGCAATCTGGCGACGGTTGAAGCTGCCTTGCCCGGGCATACTCTGTTTTATCTGGAAAGCCCGACCAGCTGGATCATGGAGGCCCATGACGTGAAAGCGTTGTGCGCACGGGCTAGGGAAGCCGGTGTCACAACGACCATCGACAACAGCTGGGCTTCACCCATCTTCCAGAACCCGATCAAACTGGGCTGCGATATTGTGGTCCATTCAGCATCCAAGTACATCAGCGGCCACAGTGATGTGGTTGCGGGGGTGATCGCTACGTCTGCTGCGCGTGTGGCGCAAATCCGCGGAGAAGTGACCCAGTATTTGGGTAGCAAGATCGCACCGTTTGAGGCGTGGTTGTTGTTGCGCGGCCTGCGGACACTGCCAATCCGAATGAAAGCCCATGAGCAGGCTGGGATGGAGATTGCCAAGCGACTGGCTGAACATCCTCGCGTGAAAACTGTTTTTCATCCGGCGTTCCAGAATAAGGCCCATCCGGGTCTGCGTGGAACTTCCGGTCTCTTTTCAATTGAACTGGCAGACAATGTCAGCGTCGAAGCACTGTGTAACCACCTGAAAATTTTCAAAATGGGTGTGAGTTGGGGCGGGCATGAAAGCCTGATTTGCCCTGCGCAGGCCTCTCTCATTCAATCGGGAGGACCAAACTCAACCGCATTCTTTGGCGTGTCACCGCACGTCGTTCGCCTGAATGTTGGCCTTGAAGACCCTGAGGATCTCTGGGGGGACCTCGAAGAAGCGTTAGGGGCAGCATCAGAATAACATTGCTAGAGGAGAGGCAATTATGAGTTTGAAAAAGTTATTGGCTGCAAGTCTTGTGGCAACAGCTATTGCAGGTCCGGCAGCTGCTGAAACCAATCTTCGACTGGTGGAGGTGATCACGAGCCCGGAACGTACCAAGGTCTTGCAGAGTATTGTTTCAGAGTTCGAAGCGGAAAATCCAGGCACCAACGTCGAAATCATCTCGTTGCCTTGGGGGCAGGCGTTCGAGAAGTTCGCGACTATGATTTCTGCTGGTCAGACGCCGGATGTGGTTGAAATGCCAGATACATGGGCCGCGCTTTATGCCAACAATGGCGCTTTGGAAAGCCTTGAGCCTTACCTGAAAAGCTGGGATGGCACAGACAAGCTGAACGCCCGCACCATTGAGATGGCACGCAGTGGTTCCGGTACAGCTTACATGCTGCCCTACGGCTTCTATCTGCGCGCCATGTTTTACAACAAGAAGCTCTTCAAGGAAGCGGGTGTTGAAAATCCACCTGTGACATTGGATGACTTCCGCGATGCCGCTGAAAAAGTATCGGCTCTTCCTGGAAAATACGGCTTCTGCCTGCGCGGTGGGTCCGGCGGTTTGAATGGCTGGGCTGTGTTTGGTGCAACGGCAGCTGGGACTGATCAGTTCTTCGATGAGGAAGGCAACAGCATCATGTCCACGGACGCGTGGATCAAAGGTGCCCAGTTCATGGTGGATCTCTATCAGGATGGTCTTGCGCCAAAAGACAGCCTGAACTGGGGCTTCAACGAGATCGTGGCAGGCTTCTACTCCGGCACGTGTGCCATGCTAGATCAGGATCCGGATGCGCTTATCGGTATTTCGCAACGCATGGACCCAAATGATTTTGGTGTAACCACCATGCCAAAAGGTCCAAACGGCAAGGCCTACCCAACCATCGGGTATGCGGGCTGGTCCATGTTTGCTGACAGCGAAGACAAAGACGCCTCCTGGAAGCTGATTGCGAAGCTTCAAAGCCGCGATGCAAACTTGGAGTGGTCCAAGCGCGTGGGAACTCTGCCTATCTACAAAGATGCAGAAAGTGATCCGCACTACAACACACCACAGTTTGCTGGCTGGTTTGAAGAGCTGTCCGACCCGGACGTTCACCCGCTGACAATGCCAACCCACTTGGAAGAGTTCGCGTTCTTCAAAGATTCCATCTCCATCCGCACCAGTCAGGAAGCCCTGCTGGGTCGCAAGTCTGCGGAAGAGTTGGGCAAGGAGTGGGGGGATTACCTCACCACAGCACAGAAAAAGTGGCTGGCTAAACAGTGATGACAGCTGCCACAGACCTTGGAACACACCCTGCCAGTCGGCAGGGTGTGGCCTCCCGCAGATTCCTATCCCGATTTGAGCCTTACTTTTACGCCTCTCCAGCCATTGTATTGCTGGTGACGGTGATGATGGTGCCGCTGGTTGTTGGCCTGACTTACACGGTCAGAGACATTCGCATCCTCAACCCGTTCAGCGGTGGTTATGTGGGCTTTGCGCATTTTGAGGCGATCTGGCATGACCAGAACTTTCACAATGCCCTTTACAATACCTTCTGGTGGACAGTCACCTCGCTGTTCTTTCAGTTCTTTCTGGGTTTAATGCTGGCTCTGCTGCTCAACCGTACGTTTCCGGGACGGCGCATCATCCAGTCGCTTGTTTTTCTGCCATGGGCGGTGCCTGCGTTCCTGTCTGGCCTCAATTGGGCGTGGATGTTCAATCCGGTCATCAGCCCTCTGCCGCAATGGCTGTTTGCGCTCGGTATCCTGAGCGAGCCGACCAACATTCTGTCGGACCCTGACCTCGCCATGTGGGGACCAATCGTCGCCAACATCTGGTTCGGCATTCCGTTTTTTGCCATCACCTTGTTGGCTGCACTTCAGTCTATTCCGGGTGAGATTTATGAGGCTGCCTCCATTGATGGGGCAAGCCGCAGGCAACAGTTTGTCAGCATCACTCTGCCGTTTCTAGCGCCAACCATCGCGATTACGCTGATGCTGCGCACCATCTGGATCGCCAACTTTGCGGATCTCATTATCGTCATGACCAATGGCGGACCGGCAGATTCAACGCAGATCGTGTCCAGTTACATCTTCACGCAGGCCTTCCGTCGTCTGGACTTTGGCTATGCCTCCGCAATTGCGGCTGTGCTGCTGGTTCTGTTGATGGCTTATGCGGTCTCCATCATCTTCATCAGACGCAGTCTGCTGCGCGAAACCTGAGGCTCTGTCATGGCATATTATGCAAAATCAAAGGGCCAACGGGTGGTGGACTGGAGCATCCATTACGGTTTGCTCGCCTGTTATTTGTTCTTTGCGCTGTTTCCGCTCTTCTGGCTGTTCAAGGTTGCGGTGACACCGACCAAACTGCTCTACTCTGAAGGTATCCGCATGTGGCCCTCGGAAATGACGTGGGCCAACTTCACGCAGGTGATGACAGATACGGACTTTCCGCAGTTCTTCATCAACTCGGCCATCGTGTCAGGTTCAACGGCTGTCATTTCCACATTGATCGCAGCAGCGGCGGGCTATTCGTTTTCGCGGTTTCACTACCGGGGCAAGGCGGTCATCATCGTGTTGATGCTGATCACCCAAATGTTCCCACTGGTCATGCTGATTGCGCCGATCTTCCGCATTCTCACGCCGCTGGGGCTGACGGACAGTCTGCTTGGACTTGTGGTGGTCTACACGGCCTTCAACGTTCCGTTCGCGACGTTTTTAATGCAGTCGTTTTTTGATGGCATTCCCAAAGACCTTGAAGAAGCAGCCATGATTGACGGTAACACCCGCTTTGGAGCGCTGGTGAAGATTATCTTCCCGCTCACCTTGCCGGGCATTGCAGCCACGCTTGGCTTTGTCTTTACCGCTGCATGGAGTGAGCTGCTCTTTGCGCTGATGCTGGTCAGCAGTCCGGATGCAGTCACCTTCCCGGTTGGCTTGCTCACGTTCGTCTCCAAATTCTCTGTCGATTTTGGGCAGATGATGGCAGCGGGCTTCCTGGCTCTCATTCCAGCAGCAATCTTCTTCTTCCTCATCCAGCGTTATCTGGTGCAGGGTCTTACCGCCGGTGCGGTCAAAGGATAACGAGGTACCCTATGGCTTCTATTCAAATCACCGAGGCAACCAAATCCTACGGAAACACCGCTGTTCTGCACGGGATCGACCTGAACATTCAGGATGGTGAGTTCATTGTACTGGTCGGCCCGTCTGGCTGCGGCAAATCCACCTTGCTGCGCATGATTGCGGGGCTGGAAGAAGTGACAACTGGCTCGATCTCCATCAACGAGCGGATTATCAATGATTTGCCGCCGCGAGACAGGGACATCGCAATGGTGTTCCAATCTTATGCGCTTTATCCGCATATGAGCGTGGAAGAGAACATCAGCTACGCGATGACCCTTCGCAAATCGCCAAAGGAAAAGATCGCCAGTGCGGTTAACGGTGTCTCCAGCATTTTGGGTCTGAACGGTCTTCTGGAACGGCGTCCCAAAGCCTTGTCTGGCGGGCAGCGACAACGCGTTGCCATGGGGCGGGCGATTGTGCGTGATCCGCAGGCATTTTTGTTTGATGAGCCGCTTTCCAATCTGGATGCGCGACTCCGCGAGCAAATGCGCTCGGAAATTCGCAAACTGCATCGCAAACTCAATGCTACGTCTATCTATGTCACGCATGATCAGATTGAAGCCATGACCATGGCCGACAGAATCGTGGCGATGCATGATGGGTATATTCAGCAAGTTGGTACGCCGCTGGAAATCTACGACAAGCCAGCCAACGTTTTTGTGGCTTCGTTTATCGGTTCACCTGCCATGAACTTTATCAGGGGCACAGCGGTGGCGTCTGGCGAGGGGTATCACCTTCAAACAGATCAAGGACACCAGATTAATTTGCAAGAAAGCTCGGATTTGAAGGATCGGATGGACGTTATTCTGGGTGTGAGACCGGAGCATCTGATGATCGTGGAGGAAGGTCCGGCAAGTCTCCCGGCAACTGTGGATCTTATTGAACCGATGGGTCTTTCCACGCTGGTTCATGTGCGTGTTGGGCAAGACAGCCTTAAAATCTTCACACTCGACCGGCCTGATATTGCTGAAGGCACGCAGGTTCACGTGTCTTACATTAAAGAAAAGCTGCATATGTTTGATGCTCGGACGGAAATGCGGCTGGAGTCTCCTGTATAAGTTCCCCTGAACTGGTTCGTTGCTGCCGCAACGAACCGTTTTTCTGGACTCAGGGTTTCCACGTTCTTCTGGGGCAACCTAAACTGGTATAAATACTGCCTGATATATGTACCGCAGAAGGAATTCCTCTGAATGCCCTCGATCAGTCTGGCCGTCGTTGGTTTGGGAATGGCCGCAAAACCACATCTGGAAGCGCTTGACCTGCTGAGAAATCACGTGGAAGTCGCAGGTCTTTATACCCGAACAAAAACCAAGGCAGAGGCTGTCTCTAAGCAATACGGCTGGCCGTGCTTTGACAGCCCCGAGCAGATTGCCAATAATCCTGAGATTGATGCAGTCTTGCTGCTGACCCCGCCGGATCAACGACATGATCTGATTGAGTTGTTCTCCAGTGCAGGCAAGCACATCCTGACAGAAAAACCGCTGGAACGGACCTATGACGCTGCCGCAGAGCTGGTGGAACTCTGCGATTATGCAGGCGTGAAATACGGCGTGGTATTCCAACACAGGTTCCGCGAGGGTGCAAAGCAGCTGAGGACGTTGCTTTCTGAAGGGGCTTTGGGCGATATTCACCTGGTGCGGGCGAACATCCCATGGTGGCGAGATCAGGCCTATTATGATCAGGCAGGCCGTGGAACATATGCGCGGGACGGTGGAGGCGTGTTAATAACGCAAGCCATTCATGTGCTGGACCTGATGCTGAGCCTGACTGGTCCGGCAAAGTCTGTGCAAGCCATGTGTGCCACGACCTCCGCGCATAAGATGGAAGCGGAAGATTTTGCCACCGCTGGCATTGAGTTTTATAGCGGGGCTGTCGGGTCCATCATGGCAACAACGGCAACCTATCCGGATACAAAAGAAACGCTGGTGCTGGATGGCTCAAATGCATCTGCACATCTGGAAGGCAGCAAGCTGACAGTGACTTATCGTGACGGTTCCATCGATGTGTTTGGTGAGCGTAGCGGGACGAAGGATGGAACGGGCGGCGGCGCTAATCCCATGGCGTTTCCATGCGACTGGCACCGGGATCTTATTGACGATTTCGCCCTCAGTATCATTGAGCACCGCGACCCGAAAGTGACCGGCCATGACGCGCTGATGGTGCATGCGCTGATCGAAGCAATTGAGAACTCCTCGCGCACCGGGTCAAAGGTTGATGTGCGTGAGGCAGAGTTGTCGAAGGCCTATATATAACGGTTGGAAAGCGGCTTTAAGCCCTGCAGATAAAAAATGAGCAGGAGGCCGGACGAGGGCTCTCCTGCTCGGGTATTAGGCATAATCCGTGGGAGGTTTTAGCCTAAATTCTTTCGCGGTTTGATCAGACCTTGGCCCGCTTGCGCTGGCGATACTGATCAGCAACCACTGCAGCTACAATGATACCACCTTTCACGATGTCCTGGATGTAAGCATCAATACCAAGGAACGTGAAACCACTCATCATTGTACCCAGAATAATGGTTCCGATAACGGTGCCTGTGATGCGGCCAACGCCGCCTGCAAGGCTTGTTCCGCCAATAACAGCTGCAGCGATGGCGTCAAGCTCATATGCAAGGCCCATACCTGCCTGTCCACTGCCAGCTCGCGCTGCGGCAACCACACCGCCAAGACCAGCCAGCAAACCAGCAAGGGTGTACACTTTGATCAGGTGACGGCCAACGTTGATGCCGGAGACTTTTGCCGCCTGAACATTTGCACCAGTTGCATAGGTGAACTTGCCGTAACGGGTGAAACGCAGGGCAATGTGGAAGATAAACGCGGCCATCAGGAAGATGATCACCGGAATGGTGCCGGAACCCAGCCACATGTACTCTTCAGAAAGCAGGCTGATCGGCTGACCTTTGGTGTAGTAACGTGCCAGACCGCGCGCTGTTACCATCATGCCCAGAGTTGCGATAAACGGAGGGATGGCCGTGTAGGCTATCAACGATCCGTTTATGAACCCGGCTAAGGCCCCGACGGCGATACCAGCCAATACTGGTACGAGGAACGGCATGTCCGTGAACATTGGAAAGACGGCACGGGTATAGTCAGAGGTTTGCGCAAAACTGGCGGCAACCATGGCCGAAAGGGCAAGCACTGAGCCTGAGGACAGGTCAATACCGCCGGTGATGATCACCTGCGTCACGCCAATAGCCAGAAGGCCGATGATGGAAACCTGCAGAACCATGATCAGCAGGCGCTGTGGGTTAAACAGGAAGGTGTCACCCTTCACAATCCAGCCCAGAATTTCAAAAAAGACTGCAATGCCGATCAGTACGAGGAAGATGTTAGCCTCTACCGGCAGTTTTCGAGCTGGAGCATTTGTCTCAGCTACATCAGTTGCATTTGCCATCTGGCAAGTCCTTTCAATCTCTGCGTCGGGCGCTTAAAGCTGCCGCGCATGAAAACTCTTAGTTGGAAGCAAGGCGCATAACGCTGACCTGATCTGCTTCAGCTCGATCCAGAATTCCGGTGACATGTCCCTCATGCATCACCATCACGCGGTCACTCATGCCCAGCACCTCCGGCATCTCGGAGGAGATCATGAGAACAGCAACGCCCTCACCTGCCAGTTTGGTAATGAGCTTATGGATTTCAGCCTTGGCGCCCACGTCGATGCCGCGGGTTGGTTCATCCAGAATGAGGATGCGAGGTTTGGTCAGCAGCCAACGACCAATCAGAACCTTCTGCTGGTTGCCCCCAGACAGGTTCTCGATGCGCTCGTTCATACCCGGTGTTTTAACGCGAAGGGCTTCGCTCATTTCCGTGCACAGCTTGGAGACAGCGCTTTCGGCCACAAACCCGGCTTTCACATGATCCTGACTGAGAAGCGCGATCTGCATGTTCTCCTGAATGTCGAGCATCATGAACAGACCGGTGTCCTTGCGGTCCTCGGTCAGCAACGCCATACCATGACCCATGGCCTCTGCTGGCGTTTTGATCTCAACCGTCTCGCCGAACACGCTGATGCTGCCCCCCGTTGCCGGGGTCACGCCGTAGATGGTCTCTGCCACGTTGGTGCGACCTGAGCCCACCAGACCTGCAACGCCGAGAATTTCACCTGCACGCAGATCGAAGTTCACGTTCTCGAACACGCCGTCCAGACACAGATCCTTCACAGAAAGGACCACATCACCGATTGGCACTTCCTCTTTCGGGAACATCTGGGTGATTTCGCGGCCCACCATCATGCGGATGAGCTGATCACTGTCTAGATTGTTGGCAAGGTCGGTGCCGATGTATTTGCCATCGCGGAAGACGGACACATCATCAGCGATCTCGAAGACCTCGTCCATCTTATGAGTGATGTAGACGATGCCTTTTCCCTCTGCCTTCAGGCTCGCGATGATCTGGAACAGATGCTCAACTTCGCGGTCTGTCAGAGCCGATGTTGGCTCGTCCATGATCAGCACATCAGATTCATAGGAAATCGCTTTTGCAATCTCGACCATCTGACGGTTGGCGATGGACAGGTCACGAACTTCAGTTTCCGGATCCAGATTGATGTTCAGCCGGTCGAACAGCTTTTTAGTATTGTCACGCAGCGCTTTATGATCAACAAACCCGAGCTTCGTCAGCGGTTCTCTGCGGATCCAGATGTTTTCGGCAATTGTCATGAACGGCATCAGGTTGAGTTCCTGATGGATCATGGCAACGCCCTGTTCCAGCGCATCCAGCGGCGTGGTCATGTGGACTTGTTTGCCACCCAGACGAACTTCTCCGCGGTCTGGTTGATAGATGCCTGCAATAATTTTCATCAGGGTGGATTTGCCGGCCCCGTTTTCTCCCATGAGGGCATGAACTGTGCCGGGTCGGATGCGCAGGTTCACATCATCCAGTGCAACAACACCGGGGAACTCCTTGCGCACACTATCGACTTCTAGCAGGTATTTTTGTGGGGCTGCGGCACCCTTATTCTCACGTACCGCCTCTTGTGTGCTTAAACTCACAGTCCGTGAACTCCATTTATCTGCTGGCAGTGTGAGGGGCTTCCGGGTGCCTGGCCCGGAAGCTTGATCACTTGGAGGCTGGGCGCATCCCTGTCATTGGACAAAGCCAAGGGAATGGAACGCGCGCCAGAGCAAGGTGAAAGGCTCTAAAGCCTTCCGCTCAGCTGCTTACTTGTTGAGGAACTCGCCAAGGTTTGCTTTGTTTACCAGCTTGAATGGGATCCAAACGATGGTGTCCACTTTTTCGCCGCGAGCCAGCTTCAAAGCAGCTTTCACAGAGCCTGCGCCCTGGCCTTTAGCGTCCTGGAATACAGTTGCGAACATTTCGCCACGGTCCATGGAAACGAGTGCATCTGGAGTAGCATCAACACCAGCAACTGCGATGTCGCTGGACGCAATGCCAGCCTGCTTCATGGCGATCAGAGCGCCCAGAGCCATTTCGTCGTTGTTTGCAGCAACAGCGTCGATTTTGGTGCCGGAAACAATCCAGTTGTTCATCAGGTCGATTGCTTCAGAACGCTGGAAGTCAGCGGTCTGCTCTTCAACAACCTTGATGTCCGGGTAGCTGCCAAGAACTTCTTTAACGCCCTGTGTACGGCCACGTGTGCCGTTGGACGCCAGTTCGCCGAGCATGATGGCAACGTTGCCTTTGCCACCCATCTGCTTGGCCAGTTCTTCCATCTGCAAACGACCAGCAACAACTTCGTCAGAGCCCACGAATACAACCTTTTCAGGCAGTTCTTTGTCTTCTGGCTTACGGTTTACGTAAACAAGTGGAATGCCGGCACTGTTGGCCAGTTTGGTGATGCGTGGTGTTGCGGATGTATCAGCCGGGTTCACGATGATTGCGTCAACGCCCTGTGCAACAAAGTTTTGTACCTGGTCGATCTGCTTACCGATGTCACCGCGTGCGTCTTCAAACTGAATTTCAACGCCGTCAGCTTTGGCTGCTTCGTCACCCATCGCGTTGCGCAGGATGGTCAAGAAGTTATCATCAAAATAAGCCATTGAAACGCCGATGTTCTCAGCCATGACGCTGGTTGTCATCATTGCCGATGCAGCTAGAGCCAATAGAGTACGTTTCATTAGTTCCTCCTCCGTGCCGAAAATTGGCACTTCTCCCAAGATTATGCTGGCGCGGATCCCCATCTACGCCAAATTATTTAGCGAAATCAGTCGCCTGGTATGATCAGGCGGCGGTTGCCGCCTGTAATTCTTTTTTCAGGAAATCAAAGCTTGCCTGCGTGGCGTCCACCACGTTGTCAAGGGCATGCACAACTGGAGAAAATGGCTCCAGAGACACGTGGCCTGTGTACCCGTTGGCAAGCATGGTTTTGATCTGCGCTGCGTTGCCCAAACGGTCGGCTTTGCCCACCAACAGGCGGTGGTCATCCAACATTTGCGCGATGGAAAGGTCTGGATCTTCCACGCCGGAAATGTGCATGAGACCTGTCTGGTCCGCAAAGAACACGGTTTCTTCAGCCAGGTGATGATGGAACGTATCATGCACCAGCTTGAACACGCCCTCACCGTCCACATCGCGGATTGCGGCAACGGCGTCTGCCTTGAGGCGCAAGGAGCACTGCGGGAAGCCGAGAGGCTCAACCAGACCGGTGACACCGGCGGTTTCCAGCAGAGGCTTGAGTTCTTTCAGAGACTGACGCAGGTTTGCCGCCAGTTCATCATCGCTCTTGCCATAGTCATGGTCATTGACCGGGCACATGACGAGAGCTTTGGAACCACACCGCTCAGCAAAGCCGATGAGTTCGTTTGCCTCAGCAAGACGAGTATCTGACCACTCGTTAAAACGCTGAAGGGCATTGATGCTGATGATTTCGACGCTATGCTTTTCAGCGAGTGCTTTGACGTCTTCTGCTGGTGTTTTCTGCTCAAACGGATTGCCAGCAATGTCATTGCGGATTTCTACGGCATTGATCCCCATGGAGGCAGCCATGCCAAAAAACGCGTCCAGCGTCATTTGAGGTGCAAGCATATGGTTCAACGCGAAGTTGATGTTTCCCGACAAACGACTTCTCCCAATGTCCGATGTATAAACATCAATTTGATCTGCTAAAGATCATATGTAAGTACTGGTACCTGTCAATTTAGAGTCTGAAATTACATGTAAAATCGGGATGAGAGAACGAATATTCCATTATTTCAATATTTTGGAAGGTTTGCTCCCGTGAAGTCAAAATGTGAATTTCGGTGTCAAGATTGATCGTTTTGATGGCTTAACAATCAAAGGTGATATATATGAGGCGTGGCAGCTGGCAGAATCCGAGTGTGTTGGACATTGCAAACAAGGCAGGTGTTTCGACCGCTACAGTTGACCGTGTCCTCAATAAACGGGGTGGTGTTTCCAAGGTCAAAGTGGGGCTGGTTCACAAGGCACTGGTGGAGCTGAAAGAGCCCGAAGAGGTTGCCTTGGAAAAAGTTTCTCCAATAACCGTTGGGTTGCTGATGGATTCTGGAACGAGTTTTATTGAAGAGCTTATGGGACTGGTTGATCAGCGCTACGGGGATGATCCCAATGTGCGGTTCAAGTGCTTTTCTTCGCACACCAAAGACTTTGAGCCGAGTGTGTTTTCAGAGCGGATGATCTCCTGGGCAAGCAAATATGACGGCATTATTATTGCTGTGCGTGAACATCCCGCTATCACCCGCGCTATTGAAGAAATCAGCGAAACCGGAACGCCGGTGATCTGCCTGACAACAGACCAGCAAAGCCCTAAACACCTTGGTTACGTTGGGATGGATCAGATCGCGGCAGGCCTGTGTGCAGCCCAGTTGCTTGGTAAACTTTCTGGCGGCAAGGCAGGTGAGGTCTTCCTTGCAACCAGTGCCCACTATCACTGTCAGGAAGGGCGCGAGACTGGATTTCGGCGGTTGTTACGCAAGGACTACCCCAATATTACGATCTGCGAGATCATCAACTCCAACGATGATGCCGAAACCGTCTATAAGCTGATTAAAAGCCGACTGGATGAAGGCGTGACACCGCTTGGAATATATAATGTAGCAGGCGGAAATACGGGCATTGCAAAGGCAATTGGTGAGACGGGTTCGCCGATTACCTTTATCGGTCACGAGTTGAATAAGAACTCGCGCAAACTGCTTGAGAATGACCAGATGGACTTCGTGATTACACACGACATGGAAACCGAGCTGAAACGGTGCATAAAACTCATTAGACGGCAAAAAGATTTTCCTGATGGGATTCAACCTGAATACGAGCTTCTGCCACCTGTTTTGAAGACCCGCTTCAATATCTGATGTATTTATGATGCAGATATTTGGATGATATAGACTGTGATTTCATAAAATGGAATATATTTTCCATCATTCCAAGCGTGCAGATTACCGCGGGTTTTCGCAAAAATTCCGCGTTTTCCGCTTGTTACGCTCGTTTTGAGCCCGTTCACAGAGCGGCATCATGGCAGGGTGATCGGATAAGTTCGATCCGTAGTATCGCTATACGTAGTATTTCTGATGTTATTCACATCAAAAATGAGGTGTCCCCTCAGGCAACTTGGTTTGGTGCTGTGAATAATATGCGGACCACCCGATCTTGTTCCACGTTGGAATGAGTGAAGCTGCAAGAGTGACAGTTGTTTTGAAGAATGAGACTATGGTCATTCCTGTTACTGGATGTATGACATGGTCCGCCGTCGTCATCGACCTGACAATGACGCAGTAACAGCCCTCAATTCCCGCCAATTGCAAAGGTGGGGTCTTATTCCTTAGGCTCACTCAGCGATGATATGACGTATGCGTCATGGACTCACTTCATTTTATTTGCTAAACGTTCAACAATTAAAATGAGTGAATGTTGGTTGATTTGGAAAAGAAGAAGACACAGGCCGAACGACGGGAGGAATCCGAACGCAAGCTCTTTGATGCGCTGGTGAGCATCATCAATGCGGAAGGTGTTCAGATGGCGACCTGTGAGAGCATCGGCCTGAAAGCGGGGTATAGCCGCGGTCTTACTATTCAAAGACTTGGCAAGAAGGACGAGATGTTCGTCAAGCTGATCGACCGCATGGTGAGCGAGACCGAGGCACACGTTACCCAGCAGATTCCACCGGAGACAAACGCGAGGGAGGCGATCCGGCGGTATATCGACATTCACTTTGATGATTTGCAGAACAAGCCCAGCTATCAGGCTTATTTCGCGCTGATGGCTGGCAGCGTTACAGACTACGCTCTTTTAGGAGATGCGGTGAAACGCGCCCATGAGTTCGTAAAGCGGCTGCTTGTCTCCTATCTGGAGCGCGGCAAAGCGGAAGGCGCCTTTCCGCAGGATCTGGATTCAGCCATTCAGGCTGTTTCTATCGGAAGTTATTTGCTTGGGGTGGCGTTGCAGCAAAAGCTGCATCCAAGCCTCGATATCACCCTGCTGAAACCAGCAGCGTATTCGTTGATACCGTTATTGCCTGAAAAACAATAAGCGCCAGAAGCAGCGCACTATGAAGGGAACAGGCATCGCATTTTAAAACGCACAGCGCATCATTCGCGCTGTTCAACCTATGACTTGGGAGGGGAATATGGTTGGAACACATACTAGGGTACCGGCAGGTGCCATGAATTTTGATATGCTTGTGAACCATCTGCAGAAGGTGGACACTGGCATTCCATTGTTTAAAGACCTTGGCGGTCGCGCTTTCAGCAATCCGCAGTTTGCAAAGCGCACCCGTCAGTTTGCAAAGGGTCTGCAAGACCTTGGTCTTGAACCGGGTGCAAGGGTTGCCATTCTCAGCCTCAATTCCACCGAGTATGTGGAAGCGATGATCGGCACAATGATTGCGGGCATGATCTCTGTTCCGCTCAACATCCGCTGGTCTGCTGAAGAGATGCTTTACGCCATCGGCCACTCCAGCATGGAGGCCATCGTTTATGATGATACGTTCTCGCCTATGGTGGCGGCCATCAAAGAGCGTGCTGAAAGCCTGAAGTATTTCATTCATGTGGGTGAGAAGGAGAAACCGGAAGGCACCACAGCCTATGCGGATTGCCTGAGTGAGCCGATTGCGCTGGAGCTGGGCCGTGATGTAGAGACCGAGTGCTTCATGAGCTACACCGGCGGCACCACCGGGTTCCCGAAAGGCGTGGTGCACACTCACAGTTCTATGCTCGCCAGTGCCAATCTTGTTGCTGCCAATGGCGTTCCTTACCATGACCGTCCTGCGCTTCTGGTCATGCCGCTGTTTCACCTTTCTGGTTATGGCCTGCTGCTGGCTCGCCTCATCCAGAACAAGCCGTCTCTGGTTGTACCCATGTTCCGTCCGGATATTGTGGTCGCTGCGGTTAAGAACTTCGACGTTTCGTCCTTCCTCATGGCGCCAGCCATGTTCCAGATGCTGATGCATGCTCCAGAGTTTAACTCTGAAGACTTTTTGCGTGTGTCACAGCTTTATTACGGCGCCTCGCCTATTTCTGAGGCCCTGCTGAAGCTGATTCAGGAGAATTTCCCAAAGACCGATCTCATGCAGGTTTACGGAATGACAGAGGCTGGAGCGGCGACGTTCCTTGCAAAGCAATTTCACGAAGGCGAACTCATGCGCTTTGGTGCCGCGGGGCAGGCCGCCTCGCCGCTCATCCAACTGCGCATTGAAGATGAGGACGGCTATGAACTACCAACCAACACGATTGGTGAGGTGGTGCTGTATTCTCCAGCTGTCATGAAACGCTATTACAATGCTCCTGACCAGACCGCAGCTGTGATGCGCAATGGTGGCTATCGCACAGGCGACGTCGGCATGGTGGATGAAATGGGCATCCTCTCGCTGAAAGACCGGCTCAAGGACATGATCATTACAGGTGCAGAGAATGTTTACACCGCTGAGGTGGAAAGCGCGATCTCCATGCACCCGGATGTCTCCATGGTGGCCGTGATCGGCATTCCTGATGAAACCTATGGTGAGGCCGTGCATGCGGTGATCGTGCCGAAGGAAGGCAAAGAGCCAACTTTTGAGGAAATCCGAGCCCACACAAAAGAACGCATTGCTGGCTATAAATGCCCGCGCTCCATGTCGTTGGTGGAAGAGCTGCCGCTCTCTGCCATGAACAAAGTTTTGAAGAACAAACTCCGCGAGCCGTTCTGGGAAGATCAGAACCGCGAGATTGCTTGAGTTTAACCGGGGCGACACGGTTGCCCCGGTGCTTAACCCCTTATTTGTCCATAAGACACGGTAGAAACACATGGCGACGACAGCATACGTTTATGATGCGATCCGCACTCCGCGTTCCAAAGGAAAGCCGGATGGATCTCTCAACGAAGTCAAACCAATCAATCTGGTGACGACCCTTCTCTCTGAAATGCAGGGCCGGTATGACCTCGACACCTCCCGCGTGGATGATGTCGTCATGGGCTGCGTGACACCAGTTCGTGAACAAGGTGCGGTTCTGCCAAAGATCGCCCTGCAAAAAGCGGGCTGGGATCAGTCCGTGGCCGGCGCACAGGTCAACCGCTTTTGTGCTTCCGGCCTGGACACCTTCAACTCCGCAGCTGCGCGTATTGCGTCTGGTTGGGAAGATATGATCTGCGCTGGCGGCTATGAAAGTATGAGCCGCGTGCCTATGGGGACTGATGGCGGCCCGTTCAGCGAAGACCCGGAAACCGTGCTCGCCACTGGCTTCGTACCGCAAGGCATCGGTGCTGACCTGATTGCCACTATTGAGGGCTGGAGCCGGGATGATGTGGATGCAGCAGCTGTCGCCAGTCAGCAGCGGGCAGCGCACGCACGCGATAACGGCTGGTTCGACAAGTCCGTTGTGCCGGTCAAAGACGAGAACGGCATCATCGTTTTAGAAAAAGACGACTTCATCAAGCCGAAAACAGACATGCAGACCCTCGGCTCCCTGCGTGCAAGCTTTGAAAAGCACGGGGCAATGGGCTTTGATGCTGTTGCTCTGGCGCGCTATCCAGAAGTTGAAAAAATCAACCACGTCCACACTCCAGGCAACTCTTCCGGCATCGTGGATGGGGCCTCGCTGATTCTGCTCGGCAGTGAGCAGGCCGGTAAGGACATGGGTCTGACACCTCGCGCCCGCGTGCTGTCAGTTGCTGTGACGGCATCTGACCCAACCATCATGCTCACCGGACCGGGACCAGCTTCCAAGAAGGCACTCGCCAAGGCTGGCCTGACCATTGACGATATTGATCTGGTTGAGATCAATGAGGCTTTTGCCTCTGTCATGATGCGTCTGCAGAAGGACCTCAATGTGCCGGACGAGAAGCTGAACGTGGTTGGCGGGGCGATCGCTATGGGTCACCCACTGGGCGCAACCGGCGGCATGCTGGTGTCCACCATGATTGATGAGCTGGAACGCCGGAACCAGAAGCGTGCCTTGATCACCATGTGTGTTGGTGGCGGCATGGGCATCGCGTCCATCGTTGAGCGCGTATAACGGGGAAGACCATGTCTGAATACACTTACGAAAAAGACGCCAGCGGCATTGTTACAATCACGTTTGACACAGCTGGCAAGTCCGCAAACACCATGACCCGTGCCTGGTTTGAAGGCATGAAAGAGCTGATGGCTAAGCTGTCCGTCGAAGATGGCCTTTCCGGTGTTATCATCGCCTCTGCCAAGAAGACCTTCTTTGCGGGCGGTGATCTGGAAGAGATGCTCCACGGCAGTATGGACCCGGAAGACATCTTCGCCTACGTGGAAGAGATGAAAGCCCCGTTGCGCCAGCTGGAAAAGCTGCCAGTGCCTGTGGTTGCGGCCATCAATGGAGCAGCGCTAGGCGGCGGGTTTGAGATCTGTCTTGCCTGTAATCACCGCATCTTGCTCAACTCTCCAAAGGCTGTTGTTGGCCTGCCGGAGGCGACACTCGGCCTGTTGCCCGGCGCTGGTGGCGTTGTCCGCCTCACCGCAAAGCTGGGTCTGGAAGCAGCCCTGCCACTGCTGGCAGAAGGCAAGCAGCTGCGTCAGGAAAAGGCGCTGAAAGCGGGTCTGGTTGAAGAGCTGGTTGATACGCCGGAAGAGCTGATCCCAGCTGCAAAGGCATGGATCAAAGCCAACCCTGAGGCCGCTGTTCAGCCGTGGGATCAAAAAGGCTTCCGCTATCCAGGTGGTAATGCGGAAAGCGCCAATGTACGCATGGTGGCCGCGATGGCACCAACCATGCTTTACAACAAAACGCGTGGTCTGATGCCCGCACCTGAAAAGGTGATGGACATTGCCGTCAACTCCATGCGCATGGGCTTTGACAGCGCGCTGCGCAATGAAAGCCGTGGCTTTGCTGCTCTGCTGCGCTCTACTGAGGCCCGTGCAGCGATCACCACGTTCTTCTTCGGCATGCAGGCGATCAAGTCCGGCAAGGTTCGCCCGCAAGGGGATGCCTGGAAGGCAGGCAGCTCAGCAATCCTCGGCGCAGGTATGATGGGCTCGGGCATTGCATGGGCACATGCAAGCCGTGGTCTGCCAACCACACTCAAGGACATGAGCCTTGAGAATGCGGAAAAAGGGAAGGATTATTCTGCAGGGCTGGCAGATAAAGCCATCAAAAGGGGTCGCATGGATGAGGCGAAGAAGGAAGCTCTTCTTGGCTGCATCACTCCAACAGATAGCGATGAGACTTTTGCTGGCACCGATATCATCATCGAGGCGGTGTTTGAGGATATCTCTTTGAAAGAGAAGGTTATCCCGGAAACCTACAAGCAGCTTTCTGATACCGGTATATATGGCTCGAACACATCAACCCTGCCGATCTCCATTCTGGCGGAAAGCTGTCCCGATCCGACCCGTTTCATTGGCCTGCACTTCTTCTCTCCAGTCGATAAAATGAAGATTGTTGAGATCATTGTCGGCGACAAAACCAGTGAAGAGACCCTGCGCAAGGCCTATGACTATGTGCAGCAGATCGGCTACCTGCCAATTGTGGTGAATGACAAGCGTGGCTTCTTCACCAGCCGTGTGTTCGGCACCTATCTGGATGAAGGTCTGGCTCTGATGCGTGATGGCATGAGCCCGGTTGCTATTGAGCGGGCTGCGTGGAAAATCGGCATGCCGGTTGGTCCGCTCGCCGTACATGATGAAGTCTCCATGGTGCTCACCAAGAAGATCCACGAGACCCACATCGCGCTTGATAAACGCCTCGGTGTTGAAGATGGTTTCCCGGCAGATGACAGCTCCAACGTGAAGGTTGGTCAGGCGATGGTGAACATGGGCCGTGGTGGCCGTCATTATGGCGGTGGCTTCTACGAGTATGCTGGTGATGGTTCCAAGAAACTCTGGGATGGTCTTTCCCAGTTCAAGGAGCAGGACTTGAGCATCTCCATGCAAGATGCAGAAGATCGCATGATGTATCGTCAGGCCATCGAGACCCTGCGCTGTCTGGATGAAGGCGTGCTACGCACCGAGGTGGAAGCAAACATCGGTTCCATCTTCGCCATCGGCTTCCCAGCGCACACGGGCGGTGCCTTACAGTTCATCCACGGCATCGGCCTTGAAGCGTTCAAAAAACGCGCTGATGAGCTGGCAGCTGCATATGGCCCACGCTTTAAAGTCACCGATTCAGCTCTTGATAAACTGCGCAGCGAAAAACTCGCTGCTGCCTGAGCCTAAGCCGACTTAGCTACAAACCCGCGAAGCTATCGTTTCGCGGGCTTTTTTGTGTGCGGCTGCCTGCCTTTACACCGCACTTCACATCCGCATTGATAAAAATACGACATACTCTTCAGGTTAACTTCAGGCTCGCAGGGAAGAAGGGCGTTGGAGGTGGAGAGAGTGTTTAAGTGGTGCTGAGCTGCCGGAAGTTTCCTTCAATGCGTTCCCGCTGTTTCTGCACGCAAGGCCCTCTTATCTCACCATAAGAAAAAGCGAAGTAACCTGATTATGAGGCAGCTGATGATTGACAGAGCCGTCACACCAGCCCGTGTTGCCATTATTGTTTTCATTATAGTTTTTGCTGCAACGCTTGTCCGGCTCTACGGGGCCGCCAT
This sequence comes from Pseudovibrio sp. Ad26, assembly GCF_001623285.1. Taxonomy (NCBI): domain Bacteria; kingdom Pseudomonadati; phylum Pseudomonadota; class Alphaproteobacteria; order Hyphomicrobiales; family Stappiaceae; genus Pseudovibrio; species Pseudovibrio sp. Ad26. The sequence goes on along the minus strand of NZ_LMCE01000049.1, from coordinate 6,637 downwards.
GTTGGGGCTGGGTGTTGATGAAAGCTATATGGTTGTCATGGCCCGGTATCCGTCTCTCAGCTATTTCGACCACCCGCCGCTGACCTTCTGGATAGTCCATGCGACGGCTTGGCTGACAGGATCTGAGGCAGGTTTTGTGCTCCGCGCGCCCTTCATCGCCATGTCTGTTATCTCGACCCTGTTGCTGTACCAGTTGACCGCCCGCTTTTATGGCGCGAAAGCTGGTGTCTGGGCGATTGCGTGGTTCTCCATCTCGCCGTTCTTTCTCCTCTCCGCAGGCAGCTGGGTGGTTCCCGACGGGCCGATGATGATCTTTCTGTTGATCGCGGCCAGCCTGCTAACACCGCTTTTGAACCCCAACACACGCCACATAAGCGATGCCCGCTGGAGCGCTGTTGGACTGGCGTTTGGTTTGGCTCTGCTCTCCAAGTACATGGCAGTTTTGACTGGAGTGAGTGCCTTGCTGTTCCTGCTCACGGACAGGAAACTCCGCCCTCTCCTCCGTACCCGTGGCCCTTACATCGCCAATGCCGTTGCTCTTCTGGTCTTCAGCCCTGTCATTTGGTGGAATGCCACGAACGGTTGGCAGTCATTCGGGTTCCAGCTGTCCCGCTCTGTGACCTCCGCCGGTTTTGATCTTCCCGTCCACCTCCTCAATACTGGGCGCATGCTTCTGGGACAGCTGGCCTATCTGCAGCCCGTGACACTGATCGTGGGCCTGTGGCTTGTGGTACGGTTCTTCCGTACTGGTGAGAAAACAGTGTCTGGCCGGTACTTCCTGTGCCTTGCAATTGTGCCGATCATCGTGTTCAACGTAGTGGCTCTGCTTTCCCGAAACACGCTGCCCCATTGGCCCATGGCCGGATACTTGTTCCTCTTCCCGCTTTTGGGTAGTTGGTTTGCCAAGCTGAAGTCGTCGAGCGTTGTCCTTGCCAAACGCGCGTTCACGGCCTCAGCCGCGCTTATCCTGATCGTCGTGGTGCTGGGAGGGCTGCATTTTAAAACGGGGCTGCTGACACGACCACTCGGCTCTCCTCCACCGCGTTGGGACGAGACCATTCGTGCCATGGATTGGTTTGATGCAAAGGACGCTTTGATCAGTCGCGGTCTGCTGCAGAAAAGCGAACCAACGCAGCTTTACACGCTTAACTGGATCGATGGCGCCAAGATATCCTATGCCCTTGGCAGGCTGGCGGATGTGCGCGTGCTAGGTAGCGATCCCCGCCACTTCGGGATCCTGCCGAAGCTGGCCCCGGAGAGCGATGTGCTCGTTGCAGGTCTGCTACCCTACGATGACTGGGAAACGCGCTTGAACCGTGTTCGCGCGTCCCTTGCTGGCTCATTCTGTGACATCAGCCAGTACGAGCCGATCACGATCAATCGAGGCGGCGTCCCCTATCGGGCACTCTTCCTACTCTCTGCCTCTTCTTGCTGAGATGGTGGGCTCTCTTCAGGTTTCTCTGGCTTATAATCCTTGTTGGTGAGGGCTTGATAGAACGGCTTGCTCCGAAGCATCTTTCGGTTCTCTTCGAGCTGGTCTTCGTCGTCCACGCCAACACCACGAGAGCCTTCTTCATTGCGGAAGGTTGCAAAGCTCAGGCCTTCGAGACCGGCATCGGAATCCGGGTTCTTGCCCGGTTGAATTCCAGCGGCTGCCAGTTCCTGTTCCAGCAGTTTCAGGAAGAAGCCGAAGTCTTCAGCGCCATCAGGATAGCTGGTGTCCTTGGCATACGGATAAAGCGTGATCTGCGCGCCCTGGGTGACCCGATCAAAATACGCTTTTTGCTCTGCTAACTTGGCTTTGGCCTCAGGCGTGTCAGCGGAATACTGCTTCTCATCATCTTTAAATGCCTCCACCGCTCCGTCCATATTGGTGACTTTAAACGAAAGGAAGGGATTATCTGGCGAGAGCAAAAGCGGTGTCAGGATGTTTCCGGCTTGTGCCAGTTGATCCATCTGGACACTCAAATGGATCTTGTTTCCGGCTTTCTCGTATTCGCCGCTATCAAGAACAGGCTTGCCATCCTCGCCCAGAGGCTCAAACTGGGTAAAGATTCCATCACGGTCAGCATTGTTGATCCGGTGGTCGGGGTTTTTGAGTAACGCTCTTTGAGCCGCTATCTTCTCCCTGCTCCGTGCGTACTCTTCTTTATCTGTGTACGGGATCTTACGCTGCTCCTCATACAATCTATTCAGTTCAGTGAGTATTTCTTGAGCACCTGCCACTGAGTTATCGCCGGTATAAGCTTGAACCGTGATTTCCTTGCGCGGCTTTTGAGTTTCCTTTGACGGTATTTCCTTGAGCGTCAGCTCCAGCATTTCCAGATAGCCTTGTATTGTCAGAAAGGTATCCCGGCTGGCTTTGATTTCACCAGCTTTCAGCTGAGCCTCTGCTTTATCGACATTGGTTTGAACGAGCCCCGCCAACCGTGGAGCCTCTCTTTGCCGATTTTCGGAAAAGCCTTCCAGATCGAAGCTGTTGAGGAACTTTAAACGGGCTCTGATATCTGCCAATTCTTGTTTTCGCTGCACCAGCACACAAGCGGAGGCGACACCACGGGCGTAGGTCTTTTCGATTTCCTTCATGGTAAGACTGACATTGTCGAGAGTATCTTCTACTGCATCGACATTCTGCTGCTTGTTCAGGTCATTGGCTTTTTCCAGAAGTTGTGCGGTGGATTTGACGTAGTTATCGAAGATTTCCAGATCGCGCACGTCCTTGAAGATGTTCCGACGCTTTTTATAGACCTCGAACTTGGTACTTGCTTTCTTAATTTGTGGCGTGAGATCCGGAATCTGAGGCTCTGGGGGAGCGGTCTCATCCGCGTTTACATCTGGTTCCAGTGACACGCCGTTGCCAGAAGGGCCATCAGTATGATCCGTGTTTTCGCCGTTTGGATGGCCTTGTGTGTTCGGGTCCTCCTGCTTGATGTGCAGGATATCTGACATGGAGTGGATCCACGCTTCTGATTTCGGATCGCTGGTCGTTTTCTCTGCGTCACTCTTTTTTTTCTGAGGCATCCATAGGCTCCGCTTCACATCTGGAACACTGCTATTTTGGAGTATTCCGCAGGTTTCCCCTATATCAGCGTGATTTCAGGGCGAATGCGACGTCAACAGAACAGATAAAATCTCAGGCTAGTTGCTCGCCATCAGGAGTGACTTGCATAAACCCGTTATACTCCAAACTCTTACAGGCGAAGCCACGTAGGTTAGGGTGAGGATTGCTGTAAAACTGGTTCTAAACATTTATGCGTAATTGGATCTTATGAAGTTCCACTTGGGTACCTAATGTGCCGGTGAGCAGTAACCATCGCTCATATCTGTGTGATGTGAGGAGATGTGCTGCTGAACCTGTTTGATTTGAGGTGCCCTGCGTATGTCTCGCACTCTGACATTTGTCGTTTATTTATCTGCCGTGCTTTTGCAAGCCGGAGCCTATGGACTGACCTTTATGCTCCCACGGCTGTTTGCCGGGTTTGGGGCGGATGAAAAAGCCGTCGGCCTCGTGCTGTTGGTGGCAACCGTTTCCACGCTGATTGCTGTCTTCTTCTCCGGTCACCTGTCCGACTGGTTTGGCCGTGTGGTGACGCTTGCTCTGGCATGTCTGGCTATAGCGGGCGCCCTGGCACTGTTTGCACTGGCTGATGGAGTGAACGCCACAGTGATAATCGCCAGCCTGCTATTAGGTGCAGGATGGGGCCTCACCTATGCGCTGGCACCTGTGGTATTGACCCGGCTTGTAACGGCAGACGAACGCATCCGCTACTTTGCGCTCCATTCTGTGGTGTTAATGGCAGGCTTCGGCCTCTCCCCCGTGATGGCCTCGCAGATTGAAGCCGCGGGCGGGACTATTGCCGATGCGTTTTTGATCACCGCCGGGCTCTGCGTTCTCAGCGCGCTCTTGTTTGCAGCGTTGGTCAGGCCTGTACAACGACACGCCATCAACCCAGGGCCCGAGGCGAAATCGCGGCTGAGCATCCGTTATGTTGGTGTGATCTTGCAAGGCAGAGCCCTCCTGCCGATCATCATGGTCTGCCTTGGGGCCAGCGTGTTTGCGGGCATGAACAACTTCCAGACCGTGTTTGCCGATGCTCGGGGGCTGGACTACGCCCACTTCTTCCTTGCCTACACCATTACCGTGGTGATTTGCCGTGTGGCGCTGGCAAAGTTCAAGGGCGGTGCGCAGCCGTATCTCACCATCTCAGCACTGCAATACGTGATGGCTGGCAGCGTGCTGCTCTTTGCGCTGTCCGGCGCAAATGTGCCCGCCTACATCGTCGTGGCGATCCTGTTTGGCATTGGCTACGGCGCGTCCTATCCCGTGCTGGCAGCAATGGCGGCGAATGATGCGCAGGAGGATCTGGTGCCGCAAACCCTGCAGCTGTTCGCGTTGACCTACTTCATCGGCATCTTCGGCTTTCCGCTCATCGCAGGCTGGATGATTGTGGAACTGGGCACTGGCCCCCTGCTCTACCTCATTTTTGCCCTTGCCGCTCTGGAGGCCACCATGGCCCTGCACCGTGCGCAAAGCGATCAGGCATCCCTTGCTCTTGCGCCCGATAAGTCGGCTTAACCAGGTTGACCTCATGAAATAAAAACAGCTCGCGCTGGAGGCTTGGCGAGCTGTTTTGAAGCAAATGACTTAGAGTATAGTTCAATCTAAGGTTCATCTCTGCTTGATATAGATTTCAAGTATAAATACAATAAGTTACGAAATATCCATTCTAATATTCTCTTCCCCCCATAACAGTTAAAACACAGCAGAACCTCATTTCGGCTTACCCAAACCACTTGCTCAATGACCCGTCAGCTGAGATGAATAATCTCAACAAGGGGCCACAAAAAACATAGTGTTTGTTTTGAAATGTGATCAGCTTGGCACTCAGATTAAAAGGAACGCGACCCACCAACCATTCCCCAAATGGGGGCTTGCAGAAGAAAAAGAGCACGCCTCCGAAAGCTACTCAACGAGTTCTGGTTGTTCGATTAATAAGACTGCTCTGCTCGCGTTACTCTGCATAAGCTAGGCACCACCTAAATCCTGTTTGATATTTATTGTCACTACGCTACGGTAACTCTATCGAATATTTAGAGAATCATTGCTGTTTACATATTTAGAGGCATGGAAAAGAATTTTGAACTCTTTCTCACTCAGCTGTATGAGGCTGTAGAGCACCCTGATCTGTTTGAGCGCGCCCTCACCACGGCTAGCGACATGTTGGGAACCTCTGGCGTTCACCTTTACACGTATGATGCAGCAAAACCCGAGGAGCGCCTCAACTATGTGGCGCGTATCGATACCGCATTCGAGCTTGAATACACCACAGACTACTTCCCCCATGATTACCGAATAGAGCGGGTTCACAAATCTCCCTATGGACAGGTGATAACCGACGCGGAGATAACGACGGAGCATGGGTTGAAAACCAACCCGGTCCACCAACTGCTCCCCAAATATGAGGTCTATGACCTTATGGGGACGAACCTGACCAAGGGCGATAACTTCGGCTGGTTTGGTGTGTCTTCCCTCAGGGCCGGAGATGGCTTCACACCTTTGCAACGGAAGATGTTTGAGCGCATGATACCGCATGCCAGCCGGGCTCTGCATTATCGGCAAAGGGTCAAGAGCCTTGAGATGAAGCTGTCGTTGCAAGACCGCGTTGCCGCAGAGCTGCCATTTGGCCTCATCGTCTTTTCACAGCATACCATCAGTTCCATCAATCCAGAGGCTCTTGAGATTCTGGAGCACGGGTTTTTGAAGCTGAAGAAAGCAGGCCTTGCTTGTGCTGAGCGTAAGCACAACAGAAAACTGGCAGAGGCGCATGTCAGCGCCCTTCACGGTGGCCTGCCCCTGTTGAAGCTGACGGATGAGCGATCCAGCATAACCTATCTGATCCAGATGTTTAACCCAAAACCACAGGCGGCTGGCGGAGCTGTAGAGGCCGCGCAGTATCTGGCGGTGAAGATCATGATGACGGGTACCACGGAGCAGGCAGATCGTGCTGTGCTGGAGAACATGGCAGATGCCTTCCGGCTCTCAAAAGCTGAGACAAATGTGATCTGCGCCGTCCTCTCCAACCAGTCCCTGCAAGCCTATTCAACCAGCCGCTCCGTCCGGCTCGACACCGTCCGCAAACAACTCAGAAGCGCCCTTTACAAAATGAACATCAACTCCCAAAAACAACTCTTCCAGCTTTATGAAGTGTTTCGATCCTTCTCGCGGTGAGTTGTGCGAACTGTGCGGTGCGTTTCGCATTGTGCGTGCTAATCTGTGTTTATCTTCAACTCGTTTAGTACACGAAGGGAGCAGCTGAGCGTGTAGGCACTACAAGCATTTCATGTTACTTGTAGCAGGCCTTAAATCCAGAGTTGTAGATGTCATTTAATAATTTAAGTTTCCAGGCCTCCTGGAGAGAGTATCAAGAGCGTGTTCTCGCTGAGTTAGATACCCATCTGGATGATGACCACTTGCATATTGTTGCAGCTCCGGGATCAGGGAAGACTATCCTTGGATTGGAGGTCATGAGGCGAGTAGGCCAGCCTGCGTTAATTCTTGCCCCGACGATTACGATCCGCAATCAATGGATAGAACGCCTCACATCCTTGTTTTTGCCAGAGGATGAAGAGCGGCCTG